>JAUMBF010000054.1:0-25976 GCA_032115875.1 Rubrivivax sp. | reverse complement strand
GGCGCCGCTGGCCCCGGCGACATGGGCAAGGTCATGGCCGCCGCCAAGGCCCGGCTGGGTGCCACGGCCGAGATGGCGCAGGTGTCGGCCGCCGTGAAGGCCGCGCTCGCTCGATGAGTGCCACGCCCCTGCTGCAGGCCGCGAACCTGCGTGCCGTGGCCCCTGACGTGTGTGTGGCCGGCCAGCTGACGCCCGCTGCGATGGCCGAAGCGGCTGCTGCGGGCTTCCGCAGCATCGTCAACAACCGCCCGGATCACGAGCATGGCCCCGGCCAGCCGACCAGTGCAGAGATCGAGGCTGCCGCTCGCACCGCCGGCCTGGTCTACCGCCATCTGCCCGTGGATGGCGGCTGGCAATCGGCAGAGCAGATCAACGCCTTCGCGCAACTGCTGGCCGAACTGCCACGGCCGTTGCTGGCATTCTGCCGCTCGGGCGCGCGCTCGACGCGGTTGTTCCTTGCCGTACAAGGACCCTGAGAGCCGTTCAGCGGGTTTTCAGGGCCCGTGCGCATCATTCCGATTCCTAGAATCGCGGCTCCGGCGCGAGTCGTTCCCCGTGCTGCCGGCGGCTGAAGACACGAAGAGGCACGCATGGGTGGTTTGCTCAAGATCTCGGGGCTGATCGACGCATTCAACGAATGGGTCGGCAAGCTCATCATGTGGCTGGTGCTGGCGGCGGTGCTCATCAGTGCCGGCAACGCCATCATCCGCAAGGCCTTCGACATGAGCTCGAATGCCTTTCTCGAGATCCAGTGGTACCTGTTCGCGGGCGTGTTCATGCTCGGTGCCGGCTATGTCTTTCTGCGCAATGCCCACGTGCGCATCGACTTCATCTCGAGCAAGCTGTCCAAGCGCACCAACGCCATCATCGACATCCTGGGCATCGTGATCTTCACGATCCCGCTGTCGATCATCCTGATCGGGCTGTCGTGGCCGCTGTTCCAGCAGGCCTACACCTCGGGCGAGATGAGCGCCAACGCCGGTGGCCTGATCCGCTGGCCGGTGCTGCTGCTGATCCCGGTGGGTTTCGCCATCCTGACGCTGCAGTCGGTGTCCGAGCTCGTCAAGCGCATCGCTTTCCTCACCGGTCACCGCAAGGAGCCGTTCTCCGAGGTATCCGACAAGTCCGACGAAGAGAAGCTGGCCGAGGAGCTGGCGCAGCAGGCCGAAGCCAAGGCCCAGGGAGCGCGCTGACATGGCCCAATTCATTGCCCAGAACTTCGTCCCGCTGATGTTCGCGGGCTTGCTGTTCTTCCTGCTCACCGGCATCCCGGTGGCCTTCGGCCTGGCTGCAACGGGCCTGATGTTCGGCTACATCGGCATCGAGGTCGGCCTGTTCGGCGCGAACATGTTCCAGGCCCTGCCGCTGCGCGTGTTCGGCATCATGCAGAACGACACGCTGCTGGCGATCCCCTTCTTCACCTTCATGGGGATCATCCTGGAGCGCTCGGGCATGGCCGAGGACCTGCTTGAGACCGTCGGGCAGGTGTTCGGGCCGGTCCGCGGCGGCCTGGCCATCGCCGTCATCCTGGTGGGCGCGCTGCTGGCCGCCACCACGGGCGTGGTGGCCGCGGCGGTGATTTCGATGGGCCTGATTTCGCTGCCCATCATGCTGCGCTACGGCTACAACCGCACCATTGCCACCGGCACCATCACGGCGTCGGGCACGCTGGCGCAGGCGATCCCGCCGTCTCTGGTGCTGATCGTGCTGGCCGACCAGCTCGGCCGCTCGGTCGGCGACATGTATGCCGGCGCCCTGGTGCCGGGCCTGCTGCTGGTGGCGCTGTACCTGGCCTTCGTGGCCGCGGTGGCCATCGTGCGGCCCAAGTGGGTGCCGGCGCTGCCGCTGGAGGCGCGCATCTACCGCGAAAGCAATGGGGCCAGTGGCCACCGCTCCTTGCTGGTGCTGTTCGCGATCTGTGGCGCGGTGGGCTGGCTCTGGGCCCAGTACCACGAGGCCATCATCAACCCGATGGTGGGCCGCGACCGCCCGGCGCCAGGCGACGAAGTCTTCATCTTGTCGATGACGGTGGCCTCTTTCCTGGCGCTCGGCCTGGCGCTGCTGGACAAGCTGACACGTCTGGGCATGCTGTCGCGGCTGGCGCAACAGGTCACCTTCGTGCTGATCCCGCCCCTGGTGCTGATCTTCCTCGTGCTGGGCACCATCTTCCTCGGTGTGGCCACGCCCACCGAGGGCGGCGCGATGGGCGCGGTAGGCGCGCTGATCATGGCTTTCGCGCGCAAGCGGCTAGACCTCAAACTGATGCGCCAGGCGCTGGACAGCACCGCCAAGCTCGCCACCTTCGTGTTGTTCATCCTGATCGGCTCGACGGTGTTCAGCTTCACCTTCAACGCCGCCGATGGCCACATCTGGGTGGAACACCTGTTCGAAGACCTGCCCGGCGGCGCGATGGGTTTCCTCATCGTCGTCAACGTGCTGGTGTTCATCCTCGGCATGTTCATCGATTTCTTCGAGATCGCGTTCATCGTGATTCCGATGCTGGCGCCGGTGGCGGCGAAGATCCTGCCCGAGCTTCTGCCTGGCGCGCCAGTGGACGCCGTGATGGTGTGGTTCGGCGTCATCGTGGCGATGAATCTGCAAACCTCGTTCCTGACGCCGCCCTTCGGGTTTGCGCTGTTCTACCTGCGCAGCGTGGCCGCCAAGGTCGACTACAAGGACCGTGTCACCGGCGAGATGATTCCGGCGGTGCAGACCTCGCAGATCTACAAGGGCTCGATCGCCTTCATCATTCTGCAGCTGGTCATGGTGGCGATGGTCATTGCCTTCCCATCGCTGGTGGCCGACAGCCTGGGCAAGGATGCGCAGAACATCGACGCTGACGCGGCGCTGGAGAAGCTGCAGAGCGGGCGCGACGCACTTCAGCAGATGTCGCCCACCTCGACCGAACCCGCCAGCGGGGCCGGATCGGCGCCCGCCAACGACCCGATGCGCGACCTGCTCGACGCCGTCAAGCAGGACCAGCAGAAGAAGTAGCCGACGGCGCGCAGCCAGTCGGCGGTGCGCCGGAGCGCAGACGGAAAAAAGCCCCGCCATGGCGGGGCTGGTTGCAGACCTGCGGCAACTGCCGCAAGGCCGGCGATCAGAGACGCTGCTTCTGCATGAAGTCGTCGAAGGTGGCCTCGGAGAAGCGGAACCAGAGGTTCGAGTCACGGCGGAAGGCCATGTAGTCGTCGTGGATCTTCTTGAAGGCCGGGTTCTTTGCACCGATCTCGCTGTACAGCTCCTGCGAGGCCTTGAAGGCACCTTCCATCACGTCGCGCGGGAACTGGAACAGCTTGGTGCCGGAGGCCACCAGCTTCTTGAGCGCGGCGGGATTGCGTGCGTCGTAGCGGGCCAGCATCTCGGTGGCCGCATGCGAGGCCGCGGCCTCGAGCACGGCCTTGTTCTCGGCGGAGAGTTCGTTGAAGGCCGCGCTGTTGATCCAGAACTCCAGGCCGGCGCCGCCTTCCCAGAAGCCGGGGTAGGCGTAGTTCGGGGCGACCTTGTTCAAACCGAGCTTTTCGTCGTCATACGGGCCCACCCACTCGGCAGCGTCGATCGTGCCCTTTTCAAGGGCTTGGTAGATCTCGCCACCGGGGATCATCTGCGGCACCAGGCCCAGACGCTCCATCACCCGGCCGCCGAAGCCACCGATGCGCATCTTCTGGCCCTTCAGGTCGGCCAGGCTCTTGATTTCCTTGCGCCAGAAGCCGCCCATCTGCGAGCCGGTGTTGCCGCCGATGAAGTTGACGATGTTGTAGCCGGCGTAGAACTCACGCATCAGCCTCATGCCGTTGCCTTCCATCATCCAGCCGTTGATCTGGCGGGCGTTGAGGCCGAACGGGACGGCGGTGCCGAAAGCGAAGGCTTCGTTCTTGCCGACGAAGTAATAGGGCGCCGTGTGGCACATCTCGACGGTGCGGTTGCGCACCGCGTCGTCCACGCCAAAGGCCGGGACGATTTCGCCGGGCGCGGCCACGGTGATCTGGAAGCGGCCACCGGTCATCGCACCGACCTGCTTGGCGAAGATCTCGGCAGCGCCGTAGATCGTGTCCAGCGACTTCGGGAAGCTCGAGGCCAGGCGCCAACGGATGCTGGCCTGCGCGTGGACAGCCGGCGCGATACCGGCAGCCAGGACACCGGCCAGACCCGCGTTGCGGACGAAGGAACGACGTTCCATGATGATCATCTCCTCAGGATAGGAAAGGGCAGGAACAACAGGCATGCAGAAATGCCAACGGAACCCGCAAATTCTAGAAGTCGGTACCTCAACGCCCGGGCGGGTTTTCCCGCTCAGAGACACGAGGGCGACCCTGGCGAAAGGCGGGGGCGCCCTGTGTCAACGCCGCCTGCTGAAGGCTCCCTGAGTGTCGACCGCGGAGCCCGCCCCTGCGGCAGACGCTGCTCAGGCCCCGGCGAGCTTGAGCCTGGACACCAGCACCGAACCGACGGTCTTGCTGCCCTGGGTGTAGGCATCGGCGCCGATGGCGGCGATGTCGCGGAACATGGCCTTCAAGTTGCCGGCAATGGTGACCTCGTGCACGGGGTGCACGATCCGGCCACCCTCGACCCAGAATCCGGCGGCGCCCCTCGAGTAGTCGCCGGTCACGTAGTTCACACCCTGCCCCATCAGCTCGGTGACGAACAGGCCGCGGTGCAGCTTCCTCAGCATCGCCTCCAGGTCGTCCCGGGGCCCGGTGTGGCGGCTGCGCATCACCAGGTTCTGCGATCCCCCGGCGTGGCCGGTGGTCTTCATCCCGAGCTTGCGTGCCGAATAGCTGCTGAGGAAGTAGCCCTGCGTGACACCGCCTTCGACGACTCGCCGCGCGCGTGTGCGCACGCCCTCGTCATCGAAGGGCGCGCTGCCTTTGCCCTTGCGCTGATGCGGGTCTTCATCGATGTCAATGTGGGTCGCCAGCACCGCCTTGCCGAGGCTGGCCTCCAGGAAGCTGGCCTTGCGGTACAGCGCGGCGCCGGAGGTGGCCTGCACGTAGGCGCCCAACAGCCCGGCAGCCACCGTGCTCTCGAAGAGCACCGGCATCTCGCCGGTGGCCACGCGGCGGCTCTTCAGCCGCGCCAGGGCACGTTCGGCGGCGTAGCGGCCCACGGCTTCCGGGCTGGCGAGTTCGGCAGCGTCACGCATGCTGCTGAACCAGCCGTCGCGCTGCATGTCGCGGCCTTTGCCCGCGATGGGGCTCACCGAGAGGTAGTGGCGCGAGCTCGAATAGCCGCCCCGGAAACCCCGCGTGTTGCCGGCCCAGAAGTGCGCCTGCTGCGCGGAGACGCCGGCCCCTTCGCTGTTGGTGATGCGGCGGTCGACCGCCATCGCGGCAGCCTCGCAACGGCGCGCCAGCTCGGCCGCGGCGGCAGGGTCTATCGCCCAGGGGTGGAACAGGTCGAGGTCGCGCGCGGCCTCGGCCGCACCCGCCAAGTCGTCGGCGTCGGGCAGACCGGCCGCGGGGTCTTCGGCCGTAAAGCGCGCGATGTCGTAGGCAGCCTGCACCGTGCGGCGGATGGCCTGCGGCGAGAAATCGGACGTGCTGGCGTTGCCGCGCCGCTGGCCAAGATAGACGCTCACCCCCAGGCTCTTGTCGCGGTTGCGCTCGACGTTCTCGAGATCACCCTTGCGCACGCTCACCGACAGGCCCACGCCCTCGCTGACCTCGGCACCGGCGTCGCTGGCGCCAAGCGTGCGTGCAATCCGCAGCGTGTCCTCGACCATCTGCTGGAACTGCGCCGGCTGGAAGGCGAATCCGGAAGGGTCGCGCGGGGAGGACGTCATGCGGGGCGGCGGCGGTGAATCTCGGAAGGCAGGCTGCGCAACAATCATAGTCCCGTCGCCTACCAACACCCTCGCACGCCTGGCGAGCCCCCTATCCCATGCCCCGCAAAGCCGCGCCGCACCGTGGCCTCGACGTCCACTACGGCGACGCCGACCCTGACCACACCGATGCCCGGCCGAGCAAGTCGGCCCTGAAGCGCCAATCGCACGGTTTGCAGGCGCTGGGACTGGAAGTGGCCGCGCTGCCCGAGCAGCGGCTGGCTGCCGCGCCGCTGCCCGAGGCCTTGCGCGAGGCCATCCTCGAGTACCGCCGAACCAAGAGCCACGAGGGCCGCCGCCGCCAGCTGCAGTACGTGGGCAAGCTGATGCGCGGCGCCGACGAGGCGGCACTCCGAGAGACCGTCGCTGCCGCGAAGCTGGGCTCGGCGCGCGAGACGCTGGCGCTGCACGAGGCGGAGCGCTGGCGCGCCGAGCTGATCGCCGACGACGGCACTGTCGCCCGCTGGATGCAGCAGCATCCCGGCACCGACACGCAGCAGTTGCGCAGCCTGGTGCGCGCCGCGCGCCGCGACGCAGCGGTGCCCGAAGCGCGGCAGCCCCGGAGCCACCGCGAGCTGTTCCAGTTCATCAAGGCTGCGTCGGCCGCAGGCGACCCCGCTGCGCCCGACCCCGCCGAGGAGCTCCAGCCTTGAGCCCGGCCGCGGACGTCCGTAGCGTTCACGGCGGCGTTGCGGCGCACGAAAGCGCTGTCGAGGGCAGCGGCCTGGACACCGTCCGCATCGGCCTTGTCTCCATCAGCGACCGCGCCTCGGCCGGCGTGTATGTGGACAAGGGCCTGCCGGCCCTGAGGGCCTGGCTCGGCCGTGCGCTGAAGAACCCGGTCGAGTGGGTCGAGCGGCTGATTCCCGACGATCAGGACGGCATCTCGGCCACGCTGGTGGGTCTGGTCGACGGCGAGCGCTGCGATCTCGTGCTCACCACCGGTGGGACGGGTCCTGCGCTGCGCGACGTCACGCCCGAGGCCACGCTGGCCGTGGCTGACAAGGTGATGCCGGGCTTTGGCGAGCAGATGCGTCAGATCTCGCTGGCCTTCGTGCCCACGGCGATCCTGTCGCGCCAGGTGGCGGTGATCCGCGGCTGCGCGCTGATCGTCAACCTGCCGGGCCAGCCCAAGGCCATCGCCGAAACGCTGGAAGGCCTGCCCGGTGCGACGCCGCCCGTGCCGGGAATCTTCGCAGCCGTGCCCTACTGCCTGGACCTGATCGGCGGTCCGTACCTCGAAACCCACGAGACCGTTTGCAAGGCGTTCCGGCCGAAGTCGGCGCTGCGGCCACCCCGCGCCTGAGGTCTTTGTCGCCCCAAGGACCTGCCCTGCGGCGCTTACTTGACGAGCCGGTTCAGACGCTCGGCATCGAAGGCAGCCTCGGTTCGCGCCTCGCGTGGCACACAGTCGGGCAAGGGCAGCTCGCGCGACCGCGACGAGAGCTTCTCGATGGCCTGCCACAGCAGCGCGATCTGCTGCTCCTGGCTGCCGGCGCTGTCGATCAGGCCCTTCAAGGCTTGCGCCAGCGGGTCGTCGCCCTGCGTCAGTCCGTAAGCGGAAAAGCCTTTTGCGACAGCGGGGCTCTGGCGTTCGGCTTCGCGCTCGGCGTCGGCCGAGCGGGTGACGATGCGCGCCGGGATGCCCACCGCCGTGGCGCCGGCCGGCACCGGCTGCAACAGCACCGCGTTGGAACCGACGCGCGCGCCATCACCCACCGTGAAACCACCCAGCACCTTGGCACCGGCGCTGACGATGACACCGCGACCCAGCGTCGGGTGTCGCTTGGCACCCTTGTCAAGCGAGGTGCCGCCCAGCGTGACGCCGTGGTACAGCGTGCACTCGTCGCCGACCTCGGCGGTCTCGCCGATGACCAAGCCCATGCCGTGATCGATGAAGACTCTGCGGCCGATGGTGGCGCCGGGGTGGATCTCGATGCCGGTGAGCCACCGCGAGATGTGCGACACAAAGCGGGCTGGCCAGCGCAGCCCGCGTCGCCACAGTGCATGCGCCCAACGGTGCATCACCAGCGCGTGCAGCCCCGGGTAGCAGGTGAGCACCTCCCAGCGCGAGCGGGCAGCCGGGTCTCGCTCGAGGATGCAGGCGATGTCTTCGCGAAGGCGCTTGAACATGCGGCCAGTGTAGCCAGCGGTACTCAAACCTGCGTCGACCTTCCGTCAGGGGGCCGTGGCAGGTCATCGGCGGCGGCTTCGACGGCCCGCGCGATGCCGCGCAGCACGTGCAGCTCGTCAACCGTGGGCTGCGCGCGGTTGAGCAGCTGGTTCAGCCGCGGCAGCAGCTTCTTCGGTGCAGCAGGGTCCAGGAAGCCGATGCGCGCAAGCGCACGCTGCCAGTGCTCGAGCGTGGCCTGCACGGCGGTCACATCGGCCACCGCGCCGCGCCGCAGCGCCGGCTGCGCCGGCACGACGGCGAAGCCGCCGATGGCCTGGCGCCACTCGTAGGCCACCAGCTGCACGGCCTGCGCCAGGTTGAGCGAGCCGTAGGCCGGGTTGGCCGGGATGCTCAGGCAGGCATGGCATCGCCAGACATCGTCGTTGGCCATGCCGTGGCGCTCGCGACCGAACACGAAGCCGACGTTGAGGCCGGCCGCCCGTCGCCCCGCCAGCGCCGGCAGATGTTCGCGCGGCGCCACGGCGGGCGGGCCGAAGTCGCGCGGCGTCATCGCCGTGGCACAGGCGTGCGTCACCCCGTGCAGCGCCTCGGCCAGCGTGGGCACCTCGCGCACGGCGTCGAGCACGTCGGTGGCGCCGCTGGCCAGCGCCACGGCCGCGTCGAGCCGGTGGAGCCCGGGCAGGCGCGGCGCCACCAGGACAAGATCATGGAAGCCCATCACCTTGATGGCACGGGCCGCCGCGCCGACGTTGCCGGCATGGCTGGGATGCATGAGCACGAAGCGGGTGGAATCGGCGGCGGCGCTCATCGGCAGCTCGGTCGGGCCGGGGGTGGGCGCATAGAATCAAGGGTTTTCTCGGATCGGGGCGTCGATTATTCGGCCGTCCTGCGGGCCACGGCCCCGACCGCGCGATCTTTTCCAACCGTTGCCACCCCAGCCCGCCATGTCGCAGTCCTTGCACCCCATGCTCAACATCGCCGTCAAGGCGGCTCGCACTGCGGGTTCCATCATCAATCGCGCAGCTCTTGACCTGGAAGTGCTCAAGGTCGGCAGCAAGGGGCCCAACGACTATGTCTCGGAGGTCGACCGGCACGCCGAGGCGGCGATCATCGAGACGCTGCTGGAGGCCTACCCGGGCCACGGCATCCTCGCCGAGGAGAGCGGCCGCGAGCATGGCGCACGCGACAGCGAATACGTCTGGATCATCGACCCGCTGGACGGCACGACCAACTTCCTGCACGGCTTCCCGGTCTACGCGGTCAGCATCGCACTGGCCGTGCGCGGCCAGGTGCAGCAGGCAGTGGTGTACGACCCGACGCGCAATGATCTGTTCATCGCCAGCAAGGGGCGCGGCGCCTTCCTCAACGATCGGCGCCTGCGCGTGAGCAAGCGCACCCGCCTCTCGGACTCACTCGTGGGCACGGGCTTCCCCTTCCGCAGAGGCGACAACTTCAAGCGTTACGTGAAGATGTTCGAGGAGGTGATGCAGTCCTGCGCCGGGCTGCGCCGCCCGGGTGCTGCAGCACTGGACCTGTGCTACGTGGCCGCCGGGTTCTACGACGGCTTCTTCGAGATGGGACTCAACCCCTGGGACATGGCCGCAGGCTCGCTGATGATCACGGAGGCCGGCGGCCTGATCGGCAATTTCACCGGCGAGAGCGACTACCTGCACCAGCGCGAGGTGGTGGCCGGCAACCCCAAAGTCTTCGGTCAACTCGTCAACATGCTGGCGCCCTACACCCGCGTGATCAAGGGCGAGCCTGCCGTGCCGGGACGCAGACCCGCACCCCCCGCTGCCGACGCCGTGCCGCAGGCTGAGGCAGTGGCCCCCGCCGGCAAGACGGCGGTGCGCGTCCGCCGTGTTGCGCCTGCCGGCGACGACGCCCCGATGTGAGCGTCGGCGGCTGCCTTCAACCGAACCCGAGCTGCCAGAGTCCTTGAAACACGTGGCCCCAGACCAGGATGTTGAAGCCCAGAAGTGCGAACACCCTTGCGGCGGCCCAGAAGGCGCGCGCGCGCCGGTCGCAGGCCGGCTCGCCCGTGACGACGTAGAGCACACGGTACAGGGCAGCCGGCACCAGGGTGCCGACGATCAGCACGCCCATCACCCAGTAGAACAGCGGCATTCGCCGATTATGCGGACGGCGTTCGGTCGATCGTGATGCCGCCTTGCAACACGACGCTTGCCGGGTACCGGCCAGCGCCGTCGGCCACACTGCGGCTGGCGCCGCTGGTGGGTGCGCCATCCCGCAACGCGTGGCGGCCGCGCCCGCGCAATCCTGCACCCGGTCCAATGAGCTTGGAAACGGCAGCATAGGAGCGAGGCGCGCACGCACCGGACCTCGGTGACAAGGGCGAGCGGCCGACGTACGGCGCCCGAGAGCCTGCAAAGAAACGAGTCGCGCCCTTGGCAGCGCGCCGGCGCCACGGGCCCGAGGGTGATCGGGTGCCGGCCACAATCCGCGGCATGTTGCCTGTGCTCTGCCCCGAACGAGGTCCATGGCGATGGACCTGATGAACCTCGCGTTCGGCGCCACCGGCTTGCTGGTGTTCGTCAGCGTGCTGGCCGGGCTGTACTCGGCACGCGCCGGCCTGTCCTTCCTGCTGGTGTTCCTGGTCATGGGCATGCTGGCCGGCGAAGACGGGCCCGGCGGCATTGTCTTCAACGACGCGAAGCTCTCGCTGTGGGTGGGCAGCGCGGGCCTGGGCGTGATCTTGCTCGACGGTGGCCTGCGCACGCGGCTGGCCACCTTCCGCACCGGCCTGAAGCCGGCCTCGTGGCTGGCCACGCTGGGCGTGCTGGTGACGGCCGCGCTCACCGGCGTCGCGGCCAGCCTCGCCTTCGGGCTGCCGCCGCTGCTGGGGCTGCTGGCCGGCGCCATCGTCGGCTCCACCGATGCGGCGGCGGTGTTCGCGCTGCTCAAGAGCTCGGGGCTGCGCGTCAGCGAGCGGCTGTCGTCGACGCTGGAGATCGAGTCCGGTCTGAACGACCCCATGGCCGTGTTCCTGGTGCTTGCGCTGTCGATGGCGCTGCTGCAGCCCGAGGCCGCCACGCCGGGGACGATGCTGTGGCTGTTTGCCCAGCAGGCGGTGCTGGGCACGCTGATCGGCGTGCTCGCCGGCATGGGCGTGGGCGCGCTGTTGAACCGGCTGCCCCTGGGAGGCGCGGCCGAGGGCCTGACGGCGCTGCTGCTGCTGGCCGCCGGCATCGGCGTGTTCGGGGGCGCGGGCTGGGCCGGCGGCTCAGGCTTCCTCGCGGTTTACCTGTTCGGGCTGGTGGTGGCGAACCGCGCGCAGGCCGTGGTCGAGCGTTCGTTGGCCGGCATGGACGGCTTCGCCTGGCTCGCACAGGCGCTGATGTTTCTGCTGCTGGGGCTGCTGGTGACGCCGAGCAGGCTGCTCGACCACTGGCTGCCGGCGCTGGCAGTGGCGCTGGCGCTGATGTTCGTGGCCCGGCCGATGGCCGTGGCGCTGTGCCTGAAGCCCCTGCGCTTTTCGTGGCAGGAGATCGGCTTCGTCGCCTGGGTGGGCCTGCGCGGTGCAGTGCCGGTCGTGCTGGCGCTGATTCCGCTGATGCTGGCCGTGCCGCAGGCGCGCGTGCTCTTCGACGTGGCCTTCGTCGTCGTGCTGGCCTCACTCGTGCTGCAGGGCTCGACCATGGCCTGGGCGGCGCGCCTGTTCAAGGTGAATCTGCCCGACGCCCAGGACGAACCCGCCGTGCGCGTGGTGTTCGGCGACTTCGCGCTCGACGCCCGCGCCCCCATGCGCGACATCTGCAGCTTCTACGACCTGCCCGACCCGGGCTTCGACGGGGCGGTGGCCGACTGGATCGCCCGCGAGCTCAAGCGGCCGCCGGTGGCCGGCGACGGCATCGACTGGGGCCACGCGCACTTGGCGGTGCGCGACATGGACGGCAAGCGCGTGGCCCAGGTGGGGCTGCTGCTCTACCACGCCCCCGAACAAGATTCCGGTTGAGAGCAGTCGCTCGATCAGCGCGACGTGCCGTGCGTCGCTTCCCGCCCCCGAACGCGAAGAACAAGGCGCGACACGGATCCCCCTTCCAGGGGCGTGGGCGGCGGAAGTCCAGGCCCGCGTTGGGCCGCATTCGGGGCCCAGGGCGGGCGCTGCGCCCCGGCCCGGCTGGACGTCCGGGCCAGCGTGGCAACGCCGCATGGGCCTCGCATACGGCCCAACCCGAAGGGCCGGGGCTGGATTTCTGCCGCCCCCGCTCCTAGCATCGCCGCCCGACGATGAGCCCGGCACCGCATCCACCCGACACCCCCGCTGCCGAGGCCCCGCCGCGGCCGGGCTCGGCGCTCGAAGTGCTGGGCGTCTTCCTGCGGCTCGGCCTGACCTCGTTCGGCGGGCCGGTGGCGCACCTGGGCCATTTCCGCACCGAGTTTGTCGAGCGGCGGCACTGGCTCGGCGACGAGGCCTTTGCCGACCTGGTGGCCCTGTGTCAGTTCCTGCCCGGGCCGGCGAGCAGCCAGGTGGGCTTTGCGATCGGCCTGCAGCGCGCCGGCTGGCCCGGCGCGCTGGCGGCCTGGGCCGGCTTCACGCTGCCGTCCGCGCTGGTGCTCATCCTCCTTGCGATGGGCTTGGTGGCAGGGATGGGCACGGCCGCTCCCGGTCTGGTGCACGGGCTCAAGCTGGCCGCCGTGGCCGTGGTGGCGCAGGCGCTGTGGGGCATGACACGCAGCTTGTGCCCCGACCTGCCGCGCGCGGTCATCGCCACCGCCGCCGCGGCGCTGACGCTCGCCCTGCCCTCGACGCCCGGCGCGCTGGCCGCCATCGCGCTGGGGGCCCTGGCTGGCCGCACGCTGCTGCCAGCGCCCCCCACACCGACCGCTGGCGGGGCCGAGCCGAGTTTGACGCGCCGCACCGGCGCGTCGCTGCTGCTGCTGGCCGGCGCGCTGTTGCTGCTGTTGCCGGTGGTGGCGGCGATCAGCGGCGCGCCCTGGCTGAATGCGGTGGCAGCCTTCTACCGCGCCGGTGCGCTGGTGTTCGGCGGCGGGCACGTGGTGCTGCCGTTGCTGCAGGCCGGGGTCGTGGCACCGGGCTGGCTGAGCGACGATCTCTTCCTGGCCGGCTACGGCGCCGCGCAGGCGGTGCCGGGGCCCTTGTTCAGCTTTGCCGCCTTCCTGGGCGCTGCGATGCCGGCCCCGCTGGGCGGTTGGCCCGGGGGTCTGGTCATGCTGTTGGCGCTGTTTTTGCCCGGGCTGCTGCTGGTGGCCGGAGCGCTGCCGTTCTGGCACGTGCTGCGCCAGCGCCAGCCCCTGCAGCGCGCGATGGCCGGCGCCAACGCCGCCGTGGTGGGCCTGCTCGGCGCGGCGCTGGCGAGTCCGATGATCCCGGGCGTCATTCACACGCTGGCGGACGCCGCCCTGGCGCTGGCCGCGCTGGCGGCACTGCTGGCGCTTCGCTGGCCGCCGCTGACGGTGGTGCTGTTGCTGGCCGGCACGACGTGGTGGCTGCGCGCCTGAGAGCCTGTGATGAAGCCGTTCGGGCTGAGAGCCTGTCAGCCCACGCTGACCCGGTCGCGCCCTGCGCTCTTGGCACGGTACAGCGCGCCGTCGGCAGCCGCCAGCAGGGTCTGGGCATCATCGCCGGGTTGCCACGCAGCGACGCCGGCCGACACCGTGATCTGCTGCAGCACCTGCTGCGTCTGCTTGTTGCGCAGCGCAATGTGCCCGACGCGCGATCGCACCGATTCCGCCACCTCCAACGCGCGCCGGCGGCTCGACGAGGGCAACAGGATCGCGAACTCCTCGCCCCCATAGCGGGCCAGCGCCATGCCGGGCTCGGCCGGCAGTGAGCGCAGCACCTCGCCAATGCCGGCGATGACTCTGTCGCCGACCAGGTGCCCGAGGGTGTCGTTCACGCGCTTGAAGTGATCGATGTCGATCAGCACCACACAGTGCTCGGCGCCCGACGCGGGGGATGCGGCGAGCATGCTCTGGAGCTGATCATCAAAGCCGCGCCGGTTGAGCACGCCGGTCAGCGCGCAGCGGACCGCCTGCTCGCGGGTACGCATGAGGTCGGCGCGCAGGCGCTCGATCTCGGCCTGGCTGCTGCTGACCTGCTGCTGCAGCGCGCTCACCGACGCCTGCATGGCCTGGGTCTGCTCGCGGGCCTGGGCCACCTGGGCGGCCAGTGCAGCGCTGTCGTCGGCCTGCAACGCCCCCTGCAGGCCGGCGAGCCCGGCGCCGAACAGGCCGGCGGCCTGCCCGGTGCGGACCGCGGAGTCGGCCATGCGGTCCATCATGCTCTGCATGTCGCTGCGGATGCGCTCCGTCTCGTCGCTGTCCGGTGCAGCGATGTGCTCGCCGTACAGAGCCTGCATGTCGGCATCGCCCAGGCGCGACTGTGCAGCGATCCGCGTCTCAAGCGCCACGCTGAGCCGGCCGTTGATGCCCGCCAGGTGTTCGTAGAAGACGGCGAAGGTGAGCGGGTTCGGACTGACGTCGTGCTGACCCATCCAGGCGAGTACCTGGCGCAACAGCACAACGGCTCGATCCTTGGGTTCGGCGTATCGCATAAGCCTCCAGTCGGCCATGAGAGGGCGGCCGCTTCATTGCGCGGTTATCGGCAGCGGCAAAGCGCACTGAAGCTCTTGACACCGGATGCGGACTCGACGACGGCCGAAGGCTCTTGAGACGACGTTGCCGTCGCCAAGAGTCCGTCCGCACTGAGCCTGTGGAAGTGCCCGCCGGGGGCTTCGACCAGCATGTCCTGAGCTTGCCGAAGGGCGCAGAGCGTGTGAGTTTTTCGGGTGTGCCCGGGCGACGCGTCCAAAGGCGTCCGATCCAGGAGCGTGGGCGCAGACCGGGCTATGGCGAGCATTTGCAACGACGAGCGGGCGTCTTTGGGCGTGGCGAGCGGGCATGGGCGACAGACTCTCAAGCTCTCAGCCCGAACGGCTTCTTTGCAGACGCCGGGCGCGGTCATGGGCCTGGGATGCTCAGCAGGTTCAAAGCAGCCCAGGGCCGCAACGGCAGAAGACCGCATCGGTGGGTGGCCTACCATCGCGCCCGCCATGGCACAGACCATCACCACCGCCGAGCTGCTCAAGGGCGACCCCACCGCCCATACCCCGCTCATGGCGCAGTACCTCCGCATCAAGGCCGAACACCCTGACACGCTGGTGTTCTTCCGCATGGGCGACTTCTACGAGCTGTTCTACGACGACGCCCGCAAGGCACACCGGTTGCTTGACATCACCCTGACCACCCGCGGTGCGAGCGCCGGCCATCCGGTGGTGATGGCCGGGGTGCCGGTGCATGCGGTGGAGGCCTACCTTGGCCGGCTCATCAAGCTCGGCGAGGCGGTGGCCGTGGCCGAGCAAGTGGGCGAAGTGGGCGCGGCCGGATCGCAGAGAGGGCCGGTCGAGCGCAAGGTCACGCGTGTGGTCACACCCGGCACCGTCACCGACAGCGAGCTGATGGCCGAGCGCGCCGACACCCTGCTGCTGGCCTTGCACCGCGAACGCAGCCGTGACCGGGGAGCCTGGGGCCTGGCCTGGCTGGCCCTGGCCGGCGGACAGCTGGGCCTTACGGAATGCAGCGAGCGCGAATTGCCCGGCTGGCTGGCCCGCCTGGCGCCGGCCGAGCTGCTGCATGACGGCAGCCCGTTGCCCGAGGCCGCCAGCGCGCTGCGTGCGGCGAAGTCCGCCCGCCCGGCGTGGCAGTTCGATGCCGCTCTGGGCCAGCGCAAGCTGAGCCAGCAGCTCAAGGTGGCCTCGTTGCAGGCCTTCGGCGCGCAGGATCTGACCACCGCGCAGGCCGCCGCCGCCGCGTTGCTGGCCTACGCCGAACACACCCAGGGCCAGGCCCTGGCCCATGTGCAGACGCTGGCCGTGCCGCGCGGCCAAGAGCTCATCGAGCTGCCGCCGCAGACGCTGCGCAACCTCGAGCTGGTGCAGACGCTGCGCGGCGAGGACCAGCCCACGTTGCTGAGCCTGCTCGACACCTGCCGCACCGGCATGGGCAGCCGGCGGCTGCGCCACTGGCTCACCCACCCGACGCGCGAACGCACGGCGGCGCGCGAGCGCCACGAGGCCATCGCCGCGCTGCACGCTGGCCGAGCCACCGAGCCGCTGCGCGAGGCGCTGCGCGGCGTGGCCGACGTCGAGCGCATCACCGCGCGCATCGCCCTGCGTCAGGTGCGCCCGCGCGAGCTGGCCGGCCTGCGCCAGACCCTGGCGCTGCTGCCCGAGATTGGCGCGCGCACACCGGCGGCAGCCAAACAGGCGGGCACGCTGCTCGCGCGACTGCATGCCGCGCTGGCCGCCGAGCCCGCGCTGTCGGCCCCACTGGCCGCCATCGCCCCAGAACCCTCAGCGCTGCTGCGCGACGGCGGCGTCATCGCGCCCGGCTTCGACGCCGAGCTCGACGAGCTGCGCGCCATCGCCCAGCATGGCGACACCTTCCTGCTGGATCTCGAAGCGCGGGAGCGGGCTCGCACCGGCATCCCCAACCTGCGCGTGCAGTTCAACAAGGTGCATGGCTACTACATCGAGGTGACCGGCTCGCACATCGACAAGGTGCCGGTGGAGTACCGCCGCCGCCAGACGCTGAAGGGCGCCGAGCGCTACATCACGCCCGAGCTCAAGGCCTTCGAGGACAAGGCCTTGTCGGCGCAGGAGCGATCGCTGTCGCGCGAGAAGTGGCTTTACGAGCAGCTGCTGGACGCCCTGCAACCCCACCTGGCGACGCTGCAGGGCCTGGCCCTGGCGCTGGCAACGCTGGACGCGCTGGCCGCGCTGGCCGAGCGCGCCGAGTCGCTCAACTGGTGCCGGCCGGCTTTCGTGCCCTACCCCTGCATCGACATCGAGGCCGGCCGCCACCCAGTGGTCGAGGCCCGTCTGGCCGAGACCGGGGCCGGCGCCTTCATCCCCAACCACTGCCGGCTCGATGCAAAGACGAAGATGCTCGTCATCACCGGCCCCAACATGGGCGGCAAGAGCACCTTCATGCGCCAGGTGGCGCTGACCGTGCTGTTGGCCAGCATGGGCTCCTTCGTGCCGGCCACGGCCTGCCGCCTCGGGCCCGTCGACGCCATTCACACGCGCATCGGCGCCAGCGACGACCTGGCCAACGCGCAGAGCACCTTCATGGTCGAGATGACCGAGGGCGCGGCCATCGTGCACGGCGCGACGGACGAGAGCCTGGTGCTGATGGACGAGATCGGGCGCGGCACCAGCACCTTCGACGGCCTGGCACTGGCCGGCGCCATCGCGCAGCAGCTGCACGACCGCAACCGCTCGTTCACGCTGTTTGCCACGCATTACTTCGAACTCACGGAGTTTCCGGCCCGGCACGAACGGGCCATCAACCTGCACGTGGGCGCAGTGGAAAGCGGCCACGACATCGTCTTCCTGCACCAGCTCGAGCCCGGCCCCGCCAGCCGCAGCTACGGCGTGCAGGTGGCGCGGCTGGCGGGCATGCCAGCCGCCGTGGTGCGCCAGGCGCGCGCCACGCTCGAGGCCCTGGAGGCCAAGGCCGCCCAAAGCCGCGACCAGGTGGACCTGTTCGCGCCCGCGCCGCTGGCCCCCGCCGCCGAACCCAGCGCGGTGGAAGCCGAGCTGGCCCGCATCGACCCCGATGCACTCACCCCGCGCGAGGCGCTGGACGCCCTGTACCGGCTGCGCGGCCTGCTGACGCGCTGAGCCGCCGATCGTCAGCCGTTCAGGGCAGCACGCGGTCGATCACCAGCCTCGCACCATCCGAGCCGACCGCCACGCCGTCGAGCCGGCCCTCCAGGTCACCCGGCTGCGCGATCGGGTTGCCCGTGGCCGAGATGCGGGCCACGAGCACCACCGCCTGCTGGCCAGACAGCACCTGGCCCGGGATCATGGCCATGCTGTCGTCGAGCCTGAACGACAGCGGCCAGGCCCCCGCCGGCAGGCGCACCGCCGCCAGCGGCGGGCCGCCTTGGGGGGCGCGCGCCAGCACGAAGACGGTGGCCTGCGGGCCGATGCGGGACTTGAGCGCCTCGGCCACGTCCACGCGGCCCGCAATGCGGCCCTGGGGCCCGGCACCGGGCGGCCTCTCCGGGGTCGCGGCGGCAGCAGCGGACGCGGCCGGCGCGGCGCCGGCCGCTACGGCCCCACCCGAGGCCGCCTGCGCCCGGCGCTGGGCGTCATCGCGCATGGCCAGCACCTCGCGGCCATAAGGCGTGTCGGGTGCGGCCTGGCGGCCGAGCCGCTCGATGTAGGTCAGCGCCTGGGCGTGGTTGCCCACCTGGTAGGCATGCACGACCGCGAGCTCCAGCGCCTTGGTGTGGGCGGGGTCGATCTGCAGGGCCCGGTTCACCAGCTCGATCGGCCGCCCCGCCAGCAGCTGGTTGGCGGCCATGGCCAGCGACTCGGCGTAGCCCACCAGGACCGAGGGCTTCTCGGGCAGCAACTCGAGTGCCTTCTCGTAGGCCTGGGCCGCCTCGGGCCAGCGGGCCACCAGCACGTTGGCCATGGCCAGGGCCTCCCAGGCCGTGCCTTCGTTGGGGTGGGTCTGGGTGCGGGCCTCGATCTTCTGGATCATGCCCATGATCTCTTCCGGGCTGGGCTCGGCGGCGGCCTGCACGGCGCCTGGGTTGGCGGCCAGGGCCGTCAGCACAGCGGGGTTGCCGAGCCAGAAGTACATCCCGAACGCGGCCACGGGCAGCAGCGCCACCAATGCAAGGCCGAGCTTGCGGCTCGGCGCGGGCGACGGCGCAGCGGGCGCGTTGTCGTCGGGCGCCAGGGCGTCCTCGGCGGCACGGACCTCCAGCTCGTGCTTGGAGGCCAGGTACTGCTCATGCGGCATGCCGGCTTCGGAAAGCTCAGCCTTGAGGTCCTTCAGCTCGTCGCGGTAGACCGCAAGGTTGATGTCGCGGCGGTCCACCGCGTCGGTGGCGGCGCTTCGGCCGCGCCACAGGAAGGGCAGCACGAAAGCCAGCGCGAGAGCCAAGCCCACCGCTGCGAGCACCAGGAAGAGGGCCACGGCCCGGAACTCGTTCATGGCGGGTCTTCAAGCAGGCGGGCGGCGGCGGCCCGTTGTGTGTCGGTCACGGCAGCGGACTTGAAAGTGCGTCGTGCACGCAGGGCCACGATCCAGACCGCTCCGCCCAGGGCAAGAAAGAGGAAGGGCCCGGCCCACAGAAGGTAGGTCAGCGGCTTGAGCGGTGGGCGGAACAGCACGAAGTCTCCATAGCGCGCCGTGAGGAAATCGATCACCTCCTGGTCGGTCTTGCCGGCCTTCATCAGGTCGCGGATCTCCTGGCGCATGGCGCCGGCCAGCTCGGCGGGCGAGTCCACCAGGGCCTCGTTCTGGCAGACCACGCAGCGCAGCTCGCGCGAAAGGCGGGTCAGGCGCGCCTCGAGCCCGACATCGGCGTACAGGGGCTGTGCCAGGGCGGGCGTGGCCGGCGTTGGGGCGTCGGCCGCGGGGCCCGCCGCCCGGGCCGTCAGCGCTGCGCCCAGCAGCACGGCGAATCCGAACCGCAACATGCCCGGCCGCATCATGCCCCCAGCGCCTGAAGCTTCGGCACGAACTTGCTTTGCCACACTTCAGGACCGATCGGGCCCACGTGCTTGAGCCGCACGATGCCGGCGCGGTCGATCAGGTAGGTCTCGGGCGTGCCTGTCACGCCCCAGTCGATGCCGGCGCGGCCGGTGGGATCGTCGGGCACCGCCACGTAGGGGTTGCCGGTGCGCGCCAGCAGGCGCTGCGCATCGCGGTTGCGGTCCTTCCAGTTCAGGCCCACCAGGGGTGGCGCCTGCCGGCTCTGCGCCAGGGCCATCAGGAACTTGTGCTCCTGCACGCACGACACGCACCAGGGCGCCCACACGTTGAGCAGCCAGACCTGGCCCTTCATGTCGGCGGGGCTGAAGGCCCGCTGCGCATCGCCCACCACGGGCAGGCTGAAGCCGGGCGCCGGGCGGCCGATCAGCGGCGAGGGCACCTCGCGCGGGTTGAGGAACAGGCCCTTCGAGAAGAAGCCGATCAGCACCAGGAAGACGACCAGCGGCAGCCAGCGCTTCATGCCTCAGGCCCCCTGCGTGGCGGGCCCGGCGGGCACCCGGGCGCGGGCGCCCGCCCGGTAGCGGCGGTCGGACGCCGCCAGGAAGCCGCCCACCACCATCAGCAGCGCGCCCAGCCACAGCCAGTTGACGAAGGGCTTGTAGTACAGGCGCACCGCCCAGGTGGTGAGCTCGGGGTTGAGCGGCTCGCCCAGCGAGACGTAGAGGTCGCTGAAGGCGCTGGGCCGCACGGCGGCCTCGGTCATCACCGAGCCCGAGGCGTCGTAGATGCGCTTTTCCGGGCGCAGGGTGAACTGCTGGTCGCCGTCTTCCTTGACGACGACGCTGCCGCGCGTGCCGCGGAAGTTGGGCCCCTGGTACTGCTCGACGCCCATGAAGGTGAGGGTGTAGCCGGCCAGCCGGGCCTGGTCGCCGACGTTCATGCGCACGTCGAGCTCGCGCTCGTAGTTGACGACCATCGTGATGCCCGCCACGCCCACCGCCAGGCCCAGGTGGGCCAGGTGCATGCCCCAGAAGGCCCGCGGCAGCGTGGCCAGCTGACGCGGTGACTTCACGCGCTCGCGGAACGCCAGGAACACGGTCAGCACGATCCAGGCCGCGAGCGCCAGGCCCAGCACGGCCCAGGGCTCGTAGCCGTCCAGCGTCAGCGGTAGCAGCAGCCCGGTGGCAGCGGCCACGGCCAGCGCCCACCTCAGGCGCACGGCGATGTCGGGCAGGCTGTCGCCCTTCCAGCGCACCAGCGGGCCCACGCCCAAGAGGAACAGCGCCGGGGTGATGAGCGGCACGAACACGGCGTTGAAGTACGGCGGGCCGACCGAGAGCTTGCCCAGGCCGAGGGCGTCGATGAACAGCGGGTACAGCGTGCCCAGCAGCACCGCCGCCACCGAGGCCATGAGCACCACGTTGTTGGCCAGCAGCAGCGACTCGCGCGAGAACCAGGTGAAGGCACCACCGGCGATCATGCGCGGCGAGCGCCACGCGAACAGCGCCAGCGAGCCGCCGACGACCACGACCATGAAGCCCAGGATGTAGGCGCCGCGCTCGGGGTCGACCGCGAAGGCGTGCACCGACGACAGCACGCCAGAGCGCACGAGGAAGGTACCGAGCAGCGACAGCGAGAACGTCATCAGCGCCAGCAGCACCGTCCAGGCCTTGAAGGCGCCGCGCTTCTCGGCCACGGCCAGCGAGTGGATCAGGGCGGTGCCGGCCAGCCAGGGCATGAACGAGGCGTTCTCCACCGGGTCCCAGAACCACCAGCCGCCCCAGCCCAGCTCGCGGTAGGCCCACCAGCTGCCCAGCGCCACGCCGAAGGTGAGGAAGGCCCAGGCCACCGTGGCCCAGGGCCGCGACCAGCGGGCCCAGGCGGCGTCGAGCCGCCCCGACAGCAGCGCCGCCACCGCGAAGGCGAACGCCACCGCGAATCCGACGTAGCCCATGTAGAGCATCGGCGGGTGGATGATCATCCCCCAGTCCTGCAGCAGCGGGTTGAGGTCGCTGCCCTCGGCGGGGCCGGGGAACTGCCGCAGGAACGGGCTCGAGGTGAACAGCAGCAGCGACAGGAAGCCCACCGAGACCAGCCCCATCACGCCGAGCACGCGCGCCACCATCTCCAGCGGCAGCGCGCGCGAGAACGCCGCCACCGCCACCGTCCAGGTGGCCAGGATCAGCGACCAGAACAGCAGCGAGCCCTCGTGCGAGCCCCAGGTGGCCGTGACGCGGTAGAAGGCCGGCAGGTCGGTGTACGAGTTGCGGGCCACGTTGACGACGGTGAAGTCGTGGGTCAGGAACGCGTAGAGCAGGCAGCCGTAGGCGATGAGCGTGAAGCTGAACTGGCCCCAGGCCGCGGGCCGGGCGACCGCCATCCAGGCGAGCCTGCCGCGCTGCGCGCCGGCCAGCGGCAGCACCGCCTGGATCAGCGCCAGCAGCAGCGAGATGATCAGCGCGAAGGTTCCAAGCTCGGGAATCATGGGTGGGGTTCCTGCGTGGCCGGGGGTTCAGTAGGGCTTGAGCGTCTTCCCGGCCTTCTTGGCCTGTTCCAGCGCGTGGGCGGCTTCGGGGGGCATGTAGTTTTCGTCGTGCTTGGCCAGCACGCGGTTGGCCCTGAAGAGCCCGTCGCTGCCGATCTTGCCGTCGGCAACGACGCCTTTGCCCTCGGCGAACAGGTCCGGGAGGATGCCGCTGTAGACGGCCGGGATGAAGCGCACCGTGTCGGTGACGACGAAGCGGGTGGTCAGGCCATCGGGCTCGCGCTTGACGCTGCCCTCCTGCACCAGGCCGCCGATGCGAAACACCCGGTCGACCGGGGCCTTGCCCTGGTGCACGTCGGTGGGCGAGAAGAAGAACACCAGGTTCGACTGGAAGGCGTTGAGCACCAGCACCGTGGCGCCGGCCAGGGCCCCCAGCGCCAGCGCGATGAGGGCCATCCGCTTGTGGCGGAGCTTCATGGCTCGGCCCTGTCGGGCGACGCGTCCCACTGCTGCAGCCGCACCAGGCGGCGCAGCGACTGCCGCGCGGCGCGCCGCAGCGCCACCAGCTCGGCCGCCACGCAGGCCGCGGTCACGCCGAAGGCGCTCCAGACGAAGAACCCGCGGCCGCCCATGCTCCAGAACTCAGACCAGCTCGCCCACTCCACCTCAGGCCCCCGGTGCCAGGATCTTCTGCACCCAGTCCGTCTTGCGCTCGCGCTCCAGGATGATCCGCCGCGCACGCGCCAGCGTCACGGCGATCGCATAAGCCCAGGCGGCCGCCGTCATCGTCAGCACGCCGGCCATCATCACGGTGGCCATGCGCGGCGCGTGCGTCACGCCGATCGACGAGCCCTGGTGCAGCGTGTTCCACCACACCACCGAGAACAGGATGATCGGCACGTTGACGACGCCGAACAGCGTGAGCAGAGCGCCGGCGCGGTCGCCGCGGCGGGTGTCCTCGATGGCCGACCACAGCGCCAGCGTGCCCAGGTACAGGAACAGCAGGATCAACGTCGAGGTCAGGCGGGCGTCCCACACCCACCACGTGCCCCACATCGGCTTGCCCCAGACCGCGCCCGTCCACAGCGCGACGAAGGTCAGCAACGCGCCGGTGGGCGCCAGGGCCCGCATCATGATGAAAGCCAGGCGCGCGTTGAAGGCCAGGCCGATGGCGCCCCAGAAGGCCATCACCACGTAGATCAGCATGCCCATCCAGGCCGCGGGCACGTGGATGAAGATGATGCGGTAGGCCTCGCCCTGCTGGAAGTCGGTGGGCGCCAGGAAGAAGCCGATGTACAGGCCGCACACCGCCAGGATGCCGGACGTCCAAGCCACCCAGGGCACCACGCCGCCCGCCAGGCGGTAGAAGGTGGTTGGCGATGCGTAGTGGTACAGGTTCATCCGAGAGAGACTCTGAGCGAAGCGGCCGCGATCCAGGGCGCGACGACGAATGACACCAGAAAGAAGGCGCCCAGCAAGGACACGTGGGCTTCAGCCCCTGTCCCCGAAAGGATGCCCCCCACGGCCCCGGCGCCAAAGATCAGCGCCGGCACGTACAGCGGCAGCACCAGCAGCGTGATCAGCACGCCGCCGCCGCGCAGGCCCAGCGTCAGCGCCGCGCCGGCCGCGCCCAGCAGCGAGAGGATGGGCGTGCCCAGCAGCAGCGAGAACACCAGCACCCCGATGGCCTTGGGGGGCAGGTTGAACTGCAGGCCCAGCAGCGGCGTGATCAGCAGCAGCGGCAGGCCATACACCAGCCAGTGCGCCAGCACCTTGCCCAGCACCAGCAGCTCCACGGGCGAGGGCGACAGCAGCATCTGCTCGAGGCTGCCGTCGCGGTGGTCGTCCTCGAACAGCCGCGACAGCGACAGCAGCGATGCCAGCGTCGCCGCGACCCACAGCACGCCCGGGCCGATGCGCTGCAGCAGTTGCGGCTCCGGGCCCACGCCCAGCGGGAACAGGCTGCTCACCAGGACGAAGAAGAAGACGGCCGTGAGCCAGTCGCCACGGCGGCGGGCCGCGATGGTGAGGTCGCGCCGCACCACGCCCAGCAGGAAGCCGCCCATGGTCACAGCGCCTCCGCGGCGGCGCTGCGCGACGGCGCGGCCTGGCCGAGTTGCACGTGTTGCAGGTCGGCACCCGCGAGGTTCAGCGCCTGGTGTGTCGTGGCCACCAGCAGCCCGCCGGCCTGCAGGTGATCGCGGACCAGCTCTTCCACCTGCGCCACGGCGTGCACGTCCAGGCCGGTCAGCGGTTCGTCCAGGATCCACAGCCGCGCGTCGGCCAGCAGCAGCGCCGCCAGCGCCACGCGGCGCCGCTGCCCGAACGACAGGGCGCGGCAAGGCAGCTCGAGGCCGCGCGACAGGCCCAGTCGATCCAGCGTCTCCAGGGCGCGCCCGGCTTCGAACGCCCGGCCCTGAAGGCCGAGGCGGAAGCGCAGGTTCTCTGCGGGCTCGAGCTCGTCCTTGATGCCGTTGGCATGCCCCAGGTAGGCCAGCTCGCGGTGGTAGGTGTCGCGGCAGCGTGCGATGGGCTGGCCCCGCCAGCGCACCTCGCCGGCATCCGGGCGGCCCAGCCCCGCGAGCAGGCGCAGCAGGCTCGTCTTGCCCTGACCGTTGCCGCCCTGCACCAGCAGCACCTGCCCCGGCGCCAGGTTGAAGTGCACGTGCCGGAACAACAGCCGCTCGCCGCGTTCGCAGGCCAGGTCATCAGCCGCAAGCAAGGGCGCCGTTCGGGAATTCATCTTCGGAAAAGGGCTTGTTCACTGCAGGGGAAAGCGGCCCACACCCCCGCTGCAGCCACGGGCGAAGAACGCGAAGACGGGTTCCAGCGAAGTGGAGCCCCAAAATTCTAGGCGGCGCCCGGTTGGCCAGCGCGCTTCGGCAATGCTGGCGGCAGGGCTTACGACCACTTTGAAAGTACGGTCGACGGGCCGGCCACCCGCCCGCTCAAGGCCCGCTTCATCACCCACCGCGCCGACAACAACCGTGACTGCCACTCCTGCCCCCTCGCCATCCCGTGCTCGGCCGAAGTTCACCAAGTGGGCGATCCTCGCCCTCATCGCGGGCCTGGTCAGCGCCCTCGTCTGGAGCCAGCTGCCGCGCGGCCCCTACTCCACCGACCTCACGCGCATCGGCCAGGGCCGCCCGGCCTTGGTGTTGGCCTACGACATCCAGACCATGGGCGGCATGGAAGTCATGGCCCTGCTCGACACCTTGCGGCCGGCCTACCGCGACCGCGTGCAGTTCCTCGTCGCTCCGCTGGGGGCCCCGAGCGGCCAGGCCTTCGGCCAGCGTCACCAGGCGGTCAGCGGCACGGTGGTTCTCTTCTCGGAGGCCGGCATCCCTGTGCGCACGCTGCACGGCCCGGCCAGCGCCGCCGAACTGCAGCAGGCGCTCGAGGGCCTGCTCATGCCGAGTCGGCCACGAAGTGATGCAGCGACTGGTGCCTTGAGCGCGTGGCCGCGGGCGCCAGATGCGCGGCCATCGGCTCCACGCTCTTGCGCTCCAGCGGCGCCATCAGCCCCGTGCAATAGCCTCGCAGCCCGGCCTGCCGATCCGAGTGCCCAAGCCCCGCGCACAGGTGCGTCATGTACCGCTCGAACTCGGCCAACTCCTTCATCAAGGCTCACCTCTTGCTTGAAGAGGCTTGCATGATGCCTTGATTTTCATAACACAGTAAGACTAGCCCGCGGCTGTACGCACGGCTGCCCCGAGCCCCCTCCGAGAAGGCGCTCCAGTGTGTTTGGCCGCACCCTTCAGCCTCCCTCCGCGAGGGAGGTTCCAGTCAGTCTGACGAGGCGGCTGCAGCCGCCGGGCCAGGTCGGGCGCCAGTCGCGGCAGCGCAGGAGAGCCTTTGCCGCGCGGACTCCTCGGGCCGCAGTGCCGGCGCGCGGCGCGCGGCGGGCAGCACGGTCAGCTCGGGGCCGGCGAGGTGGCTGTCTGTCGCGGTGACGGCCCAGCCCTCTCAAGCACCCGAGCCCGGAGCGCCGGGCCGTCGACCTCGCCCAGGAACGCGGCCAGCATGCCGTCGTC
>JAUMBF010000053.1:0-18372 GCA_032115875.1 Rubrivivax sp. | reverse complement strand
GCCATCCTCGGCGCCCTGACCGTCGGCAAGCCCACCCTCACCACCCAACTGACCCTGTTGTAGTGGAGCGTTTGGCGCGCGACGCTATACAAATCAATGACTTGCGCGCGCAACTGTCGAACTCGGGGGGCTGGCATCGTGATCGACTTGATCGGGCGACGCTGATCGGGCGGCGCTGGCGCCGTCGGGGCGCCACGCCGCCCGCGCGGGCGCCTCAGCCCCCGTTGCTCACGCCGTGGGCCACGTGCCCCGCCGGCACGTGCGGCGCGGCGTTCTCGACGTGGCCGGTCTGATCGTCGAAGAAGAAATCGGGTTCGAACTCGGCCAGGAAGGCGCCCTTCGCCAGACCGCCCAGAAAGAGCGCCTCGTCGACGTCGATCTGCCACTGCATCAGCGTGCGGATGGCGCGCTCGTGGGCCGGCGCGCTGCGCGCGGTGACCAGCGCCGTGCGCAGGCGCGGGCCGCCCGGGCCGGGCTCGCGCTGCAGACGGTGCAGCGCCTCGAGCAGCGGCTTGAAGGGGCCGGGCGCCAGCGGCATGTCGGCCCGTTCGTGCTCGTGGCGCTGGAAGGCCGGCAGGCCTTGGCTCTGGTAGACGCGCTCGGCCTCGTCGGAGAACAGCACGGCGTCGCCGTCGAAGGCGATGCGCACCTCGTCGGGGTGGTTGGCACCGGCGCGCGCGCTCTCGGGCAGCACGCGCGCGGCCGGCACGCCGGCCGCCAGGGCCTCGCGCACGTCGGCCTCGTTGGCGCTGAGGAACAGGTTGGCCTTCAGCGGTCGCAGGTAGCGCCAGGGCGGCTGGCCACGTGTGAACACGCCGCGCTGCACCGCCAGGCCGTAGTGCTGGGCCGAGCGGAACACGCGCAGACCCGAGACGGGGTCGTTGCGCGACAGGATCACCACCTCCACGCGCGCGGGGCCGCCGCCGTTGAAGCCCAACAGCTTGTGCACGAGGGAGAACGCCACACCGGGCCGCGCCGGCTGCTCCAGACGCGACAGCTGCAGCTGCATGTAGGCGCGGTCGTCGGCGGCCTCGAAGACGCGGTTTTCCTCCTCGAAATCGAAGAGGGCGCGCGAGGAGATGGCAACGACGAGCTGGCCTTCGAGCGTGGCGGGCATGCGTGACATTGTGTACGCCCGCCGGGGCGGCGGTTTCATCGCGCTGCCACATCGGGGCGGCACGATGCCAGGCATCTCGACGCCAGCCCCGCCGGAGCCGCCATGATCGCGTTGTCCGACCTGTTGCCGCTCGCTCCCGAACAGCGCCCCGAAAACCGCCGCCGCCGCGACGAGCCGGCCCACGCCCCGACCTGGGAGGCCCCGCGCAGCGAGGCCTTCTTCGAGGACCTGGATCCGCCGCCGGCGCTGCGCGGCATGCCCTTCGGCCCGCTGCTGCCGCTGGCCGCCTGAACGCCGCGGGGTCTTGGCGCCGGCGGCCGCCGGCGCTGCGGCTAGCATCGTCCGCGTGCTGGCCCTTCGTGACGTCCGCTATGCCTGGCCCGGCAGCGCCGACTGCCTGGCCATCGACCGCCTGGCGCTGCAGCCCGGCCGCACGCACTTCCTGCACGGCCCCAGCGGCTGCGGCAAGAGCACGCTGCTGGGCCTGATGGCCGGGGTGCTGCGGGCCCGCCAGGGCCGCGTCGAGCTGCTCGGCCGCGACTGGGCGGCGCTGCCGGCCGGTGCGCGCGACGCCCGGCGGGCCGACCACGTCGGCGTCATCTTCCAGCAGTTCAACTTGCTGCCCTACCTGAGCGTGCTCGACAACGTGCTGCTGCCCACGCGCTTCTCGGCGCTGCGCGCGCGGCGCTGCCCCGACGGCCCGGCCGCGGCGGCGGCCGTGCTGCTGCAGCGCGTGGGCCTGGCCGCGGCGTTGCACGGCCGCCGCGCCGACGCACTGAGCGTGGGCCAGCAGCAGCGCGTGGCCGCGGCGCGCGCGCTGATCGGCCACCCCGAGCTGGTGATCGCCGATGAGCCCACCTCGGCGCTCGACGCCGCGCGGCGCGACGACTTCATGGCGCTGCTGCGCGAGGCCTGCGCCGCCGCCGGCAGCACGCTGGTGTTCGTGAGCCACGACGAGCGGCTGGCCGTCGGCTTCGACGAGCGGCTCGACCTGCCCGCGCTCAACCGCGTGGCGGCGGCAGCCGACGCGGCATGAAGGCGCTGCTGCACGTCGCCTGGGCGAGCGCGCTCAACCGCCGCGGCACGCTGGCGCTGGTGGTGGCCGGCATCGCGCTGGCCACGGCGCTGCTGCTGGGCCTGGAGCGGCTGCGCACCGACATCCGCGCCGGCTTCTCGCAGAGCGTCAGCGGCACCGACCTCGTCGTCGGCGCGCGCACCAGCCCGATCCAGCTCATGCTGTACGCGGTGTTCCGCGTCGGCGGCGCCACCAACAACATCGGCATCGAGAGCATCCGCGCGCTCGAGGGCCACCGCGCCGTGGCCTGGGTGGTGCCGCTGTCCCTGGGCGACTCGCACCGCGGCCGCCCCGTGCTGGGCACCACCACGGCCTACTTCGAGCGCTTCCGCTGGGGCGACCGGCAGCCGCTGGCGTTTACCGCCGGGCGGCCGTTCGCGGGCACGCTCGACGGCCTGTACGAGGCTGTGGTGGGGGCCGAGGTCGCGGCGGCGCTGGGCTACGCGCCCGGCACGCGCATCACGCTCACCCACGGCAGCGGCGGCACGCCGGGGCTGGAGCACGCCGACAAGCCCTTCACCATCGTCGGCGTGCTGGCGCGCACCGGCACGCCGGTGGACCGCACCGTGCACGTCAGCCTCGAGGCGCTGGAGGCCATCCACCTCGACTGGGCCGGCGGCGCGCCGATCCCGGGCCTGAGCATCCCGGCCGAGGCGGCGCGCAAGTTCGACCTCTCACCGAAGCAGGTGACGGCGGCGCTGGTGGGGCTGAAGAACCGCGTCGCCGTCTTCAACGTGCAGCGCTTCGTGGCCGAGTACGAAGGCGAGGCGCTGCTGGCCGTGCTGCCCGCGGTGGCGCTCGACGAGCTCTGGCAGGTGGTGGGCCCGGCCGAGCAGAGTCTGCTGGCCATCAGCGCGCTGGTGGCGGTGCTCAGCCTTGCCTCGCTGGTGGCGGTGGTGCTGGCGGGCCTGAACGAGCGGCGGCGCGAGCTCGCCGTGCTGCGCGCCGTGGGTGCCGGGCCGCGCCACGTGCTGCTGCTGCTGGCGGCCGAGGGCGTGCTCGTCACGCTGGCCGGTGCGCTGCTGGGCGCGGCCATCGCCGCGGCCGGGGTGCTGGGCGCCGGGCCGCTGCTGCAGAGCCAGTTCGGCATCACGCTGGGCACGGCGGCGCCGACGGCGGCGCAGTGGGCGCTGTTCGGGGCCGTCATCGTGGCGGGTATGCTCGCCAGCCTCGTGCCAGGGTGGCGGGCCTACCGCCTGTCGCTGGCCGATGGCCTGAGCCCGCGCACCTGAACCCTGGCCACCCCCGACCGCATGATCGCCCGCCGACACCTGCTGCTCGTCGCCTGCCTGCTGCCCGCCGCGGCCGGGGCGCAGAGCCCGGCCGGCGTGCCGGCCATGAAGCCGCCGTTGCGGGCTACCGCGGCGCCGGCCCCTGGGGCGCCGCGCACCATCCAGTGGGAAGAGTTGGTGCCGCCCGACTGGGACCCGTTCAAGGACTTCCGCGACATCAACTTCCAGCTGCTCGACGACGGCGACCCGCGCGCCGGTGCGCTGCTCAAGCGCATGCGCGAGGTCTGGGACGCCGCCCCCGTGAACAGCAAGCTCGCCGGCCAGGTGGTGCGCATCCCGGGCTTTGTCGTGCCGCTGGAGGACAGCAACGAGGGCCTGAAGGAGTTTCTGCTCGTGCCCTACTTCGGCGCCTGCATCCACAGCCCGCCGCCGCCGGCCAACCAGATCATCCACGTGCTGCCCCGGGTGCCGGCCAAGGGCTTCCGCTCGATGGACACGGTCTGGGTCAGCGGCCGCATCAGCACACCGCGCACCGACAGCTACATGGGCACGAGCGGCTACCGGATCGAGGCCGACGCGGTGACGCGCTACGAGGAGCGCCGCCGGTGAGCGCGCCCCAGCGGCCGCGCCCGCCCGGCCGCGACCTGGCCAGGGTGACCTTCGGTGTGTTGTTCATCGGGCTGCTGCTGGGCGTCTCGCTGTGGGTGCTGCGGCCCTTCCTCGGGCCGGTGGTCTGGGCCACGATGGTGGTGGTGGCCACCTGGCCGATGATGTTGCGCGTGCAGGCCGCCGCGGGCGGGCACCGCTGGCTGGCCGTGACGGCGATGACGCTGCTGCTGCTGCTGTTGTTCGTGGTGCCGCTGGTGCTGGCCATCGTCACCATCGTCGGCAACGCCGACCGGCTCGTCGACTGGGCGCGTCTTCTCGCAGCCTGGCGGCTGCCCGAGATGGCGCCCGAGTGGTTGCGCACGATGCCGATGGTGGGGCCGCTGGTCGACGGGCTCTGGGCGCAGCTGACTGCGCTCGGTGCCCGCGATCTGTTGCCGCGTCTGAGTCCCTATGCCGGCGACCTGACGCGCTGGTTCGTCTCCGAGGTGGGCAGCGTCGGCGTGCTGCTGCTGCAGTTCCTGCTCACCGTGCTCATCGCGGCCGTGATGTACGCGCACGGTGAGCAGGCTGCGCGGCAGGTGCGCCTGTTCGCCCGGCGCCTGGCCGGCGAGCGCGGCGACGGCGCCGTCGTGCTGGCCGGTGGTGCCATCCGCGGCGTGGCGCTGGGTGTCGGCGGCACGGCGCTGGTGCAGGCGGTGCTGGGCGGCCTGGGCCTGGTGGTGGCTGGCGTGCCGGCGGCCACGCTGCTGACGGCGCTGATGTTCATGCTGAGCATCGCGCAGATCGGCCCCGTGCCGGTGCTGCTGGGCGCGGCGGCCTATGTGTTCTGGGGCGAGGGCAGCACCGTCTGGGCCATCGCGCTGGTGGTTTGGGCGCTGATCGTGGGCACCATCGACAACGTCGTGCGCCCGGTGCTCATCAGGCTGGGCGCCGACCTGCCGCTGATCCTGATCTTCGCGGGCGTCATCGGCGGGCTGTTCGCCTTTGGCCTGGTGGGCATCTTCGTCGGGCCGGTGGTGCTGGCGGTGGGCTACACGCTGCTGGATGCGTGGATGCACGAGCGCGAGGACGAACCCGCGCCGCCGCCCGAGTTCAGGGACTGAGAAGCTGTGAACCAACCCGACACGGCTGCTCGTCACACCATGCGTCGCCGGCACTTCGTTGCAAGCCCTCGCCATGTCACTCGATGTGGCTGCGGTTTGCGTCTCGTTCCCGCGAAGCCTGGCGTACCGCTCGGGCGCGCCGGGTCCATTCACAGCTTCTGACCGCGCGCAACAGCGCCCGCAGGGCCGCCGCGGCCTTGGGCGGGGGCTGCCAGTCGGGGCGCTTGCCCAGGTCGTCCCGGGCGAGCAGGCAAGAGGCTGGCACCGGTCTGGCAAGCTCGCAGTCAGCCCGCGCGTCAGCAAAGCCCTCTCCGCACTGCATCGGCCAGGAACCGCCGTTGATGAATGGCTTCTCCGGCGCGCGCCGACGCCCTTGCTGCACCGCTTGGCGCCCGCGGTCGTCGATAGCTGAAATGGCTAAAAATCCTGGGAGACCATCATGCGCGTCACCGCCACAGAAGCCAAGAACCGCTTTGGCAGCCTCTGCGCCCAAGCCTAGCGCGAACCTGTGTTCGTGGAAAAGGCCGGTCAACTCGACACCGTGATCCTTTCGGCCGAGCAATACCAGGCCCTGAAGGCCAACCACGACAAGGCGAGCCGAGCCGCGCGCAAGAAGGCGTTCGAAGCCGAGTACGGTGACTGGATCGCCGCCCAGAACGTTCGTTTCGAGACGCATGGCATTCCGGGCGCCGACCTGCGCCCGTGGTGAGCGGCCGATGGCCCAGTACGACGTCTTCACCAATCCCAGCGGCAGCGCGGCCCAGGGCATCCCCTACGTGGTGGTGGTCCAGAGCGATCTGCTGGGTGCCTTGGCCACGCGGCTGACCATGCCGCTGGCTGTGCTCAATGTCGCGACCAAGGTGCCGACCGCGCTGTGTCCGGTCATCATGGTGAAAGGCCAGCGGCTACACGCGCTGGCGCACTGCGCAGCACCTTTGCCCGCGAAGGCCTTGCGGCGACCTGTGGAGAACGTGGCTTCGCAAGCCAGCGCGCTGGTGTCGGCCTTGGACGCGGTGTTGTCGGGAATCTGGTTCGTAGGGATCGGAACGGCCGCTTTGCCGCACCGAGACCGATGAGGCAGCTGTCTCCTCCGGGTTGACCGGCCGCTCCTGCTGCACAGCGTGCCCTCAGACCAGCGCCCCCACCCTTTGCTGCTTCACGTGGCGGCGATCGCTCGCATGCACGCCGGGACGACCCTGGCGGAGTCGGCGCAAGGGCGCACGCGTGTGGGATTCACGCTCGCGGCGGGCTGACGGCCGCCGCGGGTAGGATCCCGACGCGCGCCGCCGCCGCGGTGCGCCCGCGCTGCGGCCGCGAGAGCGTCGGGCTGCGTCGCGCAATCCCCCACCATGCAGACCCCAAGGAGACACCCATGAAGCAGCACCGCGTCACCACCAGCGACGGCGTCGGCCTGAACGTGCTCGAGGCCGGGTCCGGCCCCGCGCTCGTGCTGATCCCCGGCTGGTCGCAGGCGGCCGAGCAGTTCCGGTACCAGATCGAGGGCCTGTCCGACCGCTACCGCGTGATCGCCATCGACATGCGCGGCCACGGCGACTCCGACAAGCCCGCGCACGGCTACCGGATCCAGCGCCTTGCCAAGGACGTCTGGGACGCGCTGCGCGCGCTGGACGTGCAGGACGTGACCATCCTCGGCCACAGCATGGGCTGCTCGGTACTGTGGTGCTACTTCGACCTGTTCGGCGCCGAGCGCATCGGCAAGTTCGTATTCTGCGACGAGCCTCCGTTCCTGACGTCGAACCCGGCGTGGAGCGAGGAGGAGCTCGCGCAGGCCGGCGCGATCTTCGCTCCCGACGCCGTCACCGGGACGGCCAACGCACTGGCCGGCCCCGACGGCGTGGCCACGTCGAAGGGTTTCGTCGGCGGCATGGTGACCTCGGCGATGCCTGCCGAGCAGCTTGAGTGGATGATCGGCTGCAACCTGAAGTTCCCGCGTGCCCACGCCGCCGCGCTGATCTACAACCACTGCCACCAGGACTGGCGCGACGTGATGCCGCGCATCGACCGGCCCACGCTCTACATCGGCGGGCGGGTGAGCCTGGTGCCCTGGAAGGGCGTGGCATGGTCCGCCTCGGCCACGCCGGGCGCGCGGCTCGAGATCTTCGAGGAAGCCGAGGGCGGCCAGCACTTCATGTTCGTCGAGAACCCGGGCAAGTTCAACCGCATCCTCGCCGACTTCATCGGCTGAGGGGCCGCACCGGGCCGGGCTCAGCGCGCCTGCGGCTGCAGCTCGGCCCAGCCGGTCCAGATGATCTCGATGCCGATGCGCAGCAGCACGAAGGCCATGATGCGCATCAGCACCAGCATGCCGACCTCGCCCAGGCGGTCGAGCAGCCGCGCCGCTCCCCCTGAGGCTTGTCGGGCCTTGATCTGCGGACCCGATCCTATGGTTGCCCGCCACAACCAGCGCTACCAAGAAGGAGAGCACTGCGAGCAGCGACCACCCGGACATGACGGAGCCGATCCCCAGCTGGTCCGACCGCGACCCGGGCGACTGGATCGTCTACACCGCGGCCGACCAGCGCTGGCGCCTGCTCGCCCGCTGCCCACCGTGGTGCTGGTGCACGCCGGCCCCTGGGTGCGCGGCGGCCACTGGCGCTGGGATGCGCAGGCGCAGTTCCTGGCCTCGCGCGGCGACCTGGTCATCGAGCCCGAGTTCCGCGGCAGCACCGGCTACGGGCAGGATCACTTCCAGGCCGCCTTGAAGTTGCCGTGGAAACCCAGCGGCAGCGCGTACGGCAGCACGGCCTGCGCCACCGGCCCGTCCTCGATGCGCGCGGCATCGAGCAGGTTCAGCACCGTGGCCCGCCAGGGGCTGCAGCCGCACGCCGCTGACGGCGCTGATGTCCATGCTGTGCATCGCGCAACTCGGCCCCGTGCCGGTGCTGCTGGGCGCGGCGGCCTATGTGTTCTGGGACGAGGGCAGCACCGTCTGGGCCATCGCGCTGTTCGCCTTTGGCCTGGTGGGCATCTTCGTCGGGCCGGTGGTGCTGGCGGTGGGCTACATGCTGCTGGCGGCGTGGATGCACGAGCGCGAGGACGAACCCGCGCCGCCGGACTTCAGGGATTGAACCAGCCCGCCGAGCGCAGCGCCACCTCGGCCTGCGCGGCGTGCTCGAAGTGCACGCCCTGCCAGCCCGCGGCGCGCGCGGCCGCGACGTTGGGCCCGTGGTCGTCGAGGAACACCAGATCGTAGGGTGCCGCCCCGAAGCGCTCGGCCGCCAGCGCGTAGATGGCGGGTTCGGGCTTGACGTGCCGGACGCGGCTTGAGAACACGCCGCCGTCGAAGTGCGCGAACAGCGCCGCTTCGCGCCGCTCCAGCACGTCGGCACAGGGCGCGGGCATGTTCGACAGGTAGTGCAGCCGGTGGCCGGCCGCGCGCAGCCGCGCGATCAGTGCCACGGTCTCGGGGATGGGCCGCAGTTCCTGCGGCACGGCGTCGACCACGGCCTGCACCTCGGCCGGCGCGAGGCCCGTGCGCGCCGCGATGCGGGCCACCAGATCGGGCACGCTCACGGTGCCGCGGTCGTAGTCGCCCCAGTCGCCGCCATAGCCCTGGAACACCTGCGCCTGCCAGTGCGCGGCACTGGCGGCGTCCACCACGCGGCCGGGCAGCACGCGCGCCAGCACCTCGGCTGGCCGCCACTGAAGCACCACCGCCCCGAGGTCGAAGACGATGCGCTTCATGCGCCGCCCACCAGCCGCCGCAGCAGCATCGCGGTGGAGGCGTCCAGCCCCTCGGCCGCGCCGCGCTGCGGGCCGCCCTGCAGCCGCGGCAGCAGCCGGTTGGCCAGCGCCTTGCCGAGCTCCACGCCCCACTGGTCGAAGCTGTTGATGCCCCACAGCGCGCCGCTGGTCCACACGCGGTGCTCATGGAGGGCGAGGAAAGCACCCAGGCCGGCGGGCGTGAGCGCCTCCAGCACGAAGGTGGTGCTGGGCCGATTGCCAGGAAAGCGGCGGTGGCGCGCCAGCACGGCGCGGTCGAAGGCGGGGTCGGCGGTGGGCACCGTCTCGGCCGCGGCCTCGGCCTCGGTCTTGCCGAGCATCAGCGCCTGCGCCTGCGCCAGCCCGTTGGCCAGCAGCTTGGCGTGCGCGCCGGCCAGGCCGTGCGACGGCGTCTTCACCAGCACGAACTCCACCGGGATCACGTCGGTGCCCTGATGCAGCATCTGGAAGTAGGCGTGCTGCCCGTTCGTGCCCGGCTCGCCCCACACCACCGGGCTGGTGGCGAAGGGCAGCGCGCGGCCGGCGATGTCCACGCCCTTGCCATTGCTCTCCATCTCGAGCTGCTGCAAGAAGGCCGGCAGGCGCCGCAGGCCCTGGTGATACGGCGCGACGCTGCGGCTGCCGAAGCCGTGGAAGTTGCGGTACCAGACGTCCAGCAGGCCCAGCAGCACCGGCAGGTTCTGCGCCAGCGGCGCGCTGGCGAAATGGCGGTCCATCGCGTGCGCGCCGGACAGCAGCGCGCGGAAGTTCGCGCTGCCGATGGCGATGGCGAGCGGCAGGCCGATGGCGCTCCACAGCGAGTAGCGCCCGCCCACCCAGTCCCAGAAGCCGAAGGTGGTGGCGATGCCGAAGTCGGCGGCCGCTTTCACGTTGGTGGTGGTGGCCGCGAAGTGGCGCGCCACGTCGGTGCCGCCTTGCTGCACGAACCACGCGCGCGCGGCCTCGGCGTTGGCCATCGTCTCCTGCGTCGTGAAGGTCTTGCTGGCGACGATGAAGAGCGTGCGCTTCGCGTCCAGCCGCGCCAGCAGCGGAGCCAGGTCGTGGCCGTCCACGTTGCTGACGAAGTGCACGCGCTGGCGTGGCAGCGTGCAGGCGTCCAGCGCCGCCACGGCCATCGCCGGGCCGAGGTCGCTGCCGCCAATGCCGATGTTGACGATGTCGGTGAAGCGCTCGTCGGCGCGCACCGCGTCGGCATAGGCCAGCATGGCGTCGAGCGTGGCGTGCACCTCGTCGGAGAACGCGCCCTGGCCCCGCGGCGCACGCAGCGCGGTGTGCAGCACGGCGCGGCCCTCGGTGGGGTTGGCCACGTCGCCGGCCAGCATCGCGTCGCGCCGGGCCTCGAGCCGGCACTCGCGCGCCAGCTCGAGCATGAAGTGCAGTGTGGCGGTGTCGAGCCGGTTCTTGCTCAGGTCGGCAAAGACCTCCGGCGCCTCGAACGACAACGCCTCGGCGCGGCCGGCGTCGCGGGCGAAGGCCTCGCGCAGGTCGAAGTCGCGGCCGTGGGCCTGCCAGTGGCCGGCCAGCGCGGCCCAGGCCGCCGTCTCGTCGCAGCGCGGCGCGTTCACCGGCGCAGGCCCTCGATCAGCGCGTCCAGCCTGCCGGCGTCCACCGCGAAGGCGCGGATGCCCTCGGCCAGCTTCTCGGTGGCCATGGCGTCCTGGTTCAGCGCCCAGCGAAAAGAACTTTCGGCCCCCAGGCTCCCTCCGGTCGCCACCCCCCGAGGGGGCGCTTGCTGCGGCCCGGCAGAGCCGGTTCCGCGCAAGTCCTCGGTGCCCAGCACCCGGGGCACCGGCGTGTCGCTGGCCTGCAAGGCGGCCAGCAGCTCCGGGGCGATGGTCAGCAGGTCGCAGCCGGCCAGCGCCACGATCTGCCCGGTGTTGCGAAAGCTCGCGCCCATCACCTCGGTGGCGATGCCGTGGCGCTTGTAGTGCTCGAAGATGGCGCGCACGCTCTTCACACCGGGGTCGTTCGCGCCGGCCATCGCGGCCTCGTCCCAGGCCTGCCCCCGATCAGCGGCGGCCTTCTTGTGCCAGTCGTAGATGCGGCCCACGAAGGGGCTGATCAGCGTCACCCCCGCGTCGCCGCAGGCCACGGCCTGGCAGAAGGCGAACAGCAGCGTCAGGTTGCAGTGGATGCCGGCGCGCTGCAGCCGCTCGGCAGCGCGTATGCCCTCCCAGGTGGCGGCGATCTTGATGAGCACGCGTGCTCGCGGCACGCCTGCGGCCTCGTACAGACCGATCAGGCGCTCGGCGCGCGCCACGGTCGCCTCGGTGTCGAAGCTCAGCCGCGCGTCGACCTCGGTGCTGACGCGGCCGGGCACGATGGCCAGGATCTCGCGGCCGAAGCGCACCAGCACCTCGTCGACGATGGCCTCCAGCGGCCGGGTGGCGTGCGCGGCCACGGTCTCGGCCAGCAGCGGCGCGTACTCGGGCTGCTGCACGGCCTTGAGGATGAGGCTGGGGTTGGTGGTGGCGTCGCGCGGCGCGAACTGCGCCAGTTGGTGGAAGTTGCCGGTGTCGGCGACGACGGTGGTGTGCTGCTTGAGCTGCTCGAGCTGGTTCATGGGGCGCGATTAAACCCGAGCGGCGGGCCCTGCCGGATACAGCGCAGTTACGAAACCGCCCGCTGCCCCGCCGCCCGTGACCGCCGCCGCCGTCGAGAAGGCGCGCCGCGCCGACTGCACGCGGGTCCACGGCGGCTCCGGCCTGGCGGCCGTGCTGCCACTGGTGCTCGACGCCGTGCGCGGCACGGGCTCCAAGTTCCGGCGCCCCGCGCCCGCCCCGGCGCGGCCTACAGCACCAGCAGCGCGCGGAAGTCGTTGACGTTGGTGAAGGTGGGCCCGGGCTCCACGAGGTCGCCCAGCGCCGCGAAGAAGGGCTGGCTGTCGTGGCCGTCCAGCATCGCCGCGGCGTCCAGGCCGGCGGCGCGCGCGCGGGCCAGCGTGTCGGGCGTGACGATGGCGCCGGCGTTGCTCTCCACGCCGTCGATGCCGTCGGTGTCGGCGGCCAGCACCCACACGCGCTCCTGGCCCTGCAGCGCCAGCGCGCAGCCCATCAGGAACTCGCCGGCCCGGCCGCCGCGGCCGCCCTTGCGGCGCACGGTGACGGTGGTCTCGCCGCCCGAAAGGATGACGCAGGGCGCCGCGAAGGGCTGCCCGCGCCGCGCCACGGCCCGCGCCAACGCCGCGTGCACCTGGCCCACGACGCGGCTCTCGCCCTCGATCTCGTCGGACAGGATGTGTGCCGCCAGGCCATGCGAGCGCGCCAGCGCGGCGGCCGCCTCCAGGCTTTGCTGCGGCGTGGCGAACACGTGCACCGCGTCGCGGGCGAAGGCCGGACTGCCGGGCTTGGGGCTCTCGAAGGCGCCGCTGTCCAGGCCCGCGCGCGCCGCAGGCGGCAGCGCGATGCCATAGCGGGCGCAGATGGCCAGTGCGTCGGCGCAGGTGCTGTCATCGGGCAGCGTGGGCCCGCTGGCGATGACGCCGGGCTCGTCGCCGGGCACGTCAGAGATCAGCAGCGTCACCACGCGCGCCGGGTGGGCCAGCGCCGCCAGACGCCCGCCCTTGATGGCGCTGAGGTGCTTGCGCACCGTGTTCATCTCGTCGATGGCGGCGCCGCTCTTGAGCAGCGCCTGGTTGACAGCCTGCTTGTCGGCCAGTGTCAGGCCGGGCGCGGGCAGGGTGAGCAGCGAGGAGCCGCCGCCCGAGACGAGCGCGATCACCAGGTCGTTGGCCGTCAGGCCCTGCACGAGGCCGGCGATGCGGCGGGTGGCCGCCAGGCCCGCCTCGTCGGGCACCGGGTGCGCTGCTTCCACCACCTCGATGCGCCCGGGCCGCGCGCGGTAGCCCGGCGGCACGTGCGCGTAGCGCGTGATCACCAGGCCCGAGATCGGCGCCCCGGCCGGCCACAGCGCATCGAGCGCCTCGGCCATGGCGCCGCCGGCTTTGCCGGCGCCCACCACCACGGTGCGGCCGCGCGCGGGCGGCAGGGGCAGCACGGCGCCCATGCTGCGCAGCGGCAGCGCGCGCGCCACCGCGGCGTCGTACAGCGCGCGCAGCAACTCGCGCGGCGGCGGCATCGTCATGGCGCGGCCTTGCCCGGCGCCGGGTGCGTGGGATCGACCCAGGGCACGTCCTCGGGCTTTTCCACCGGCTCGATGTCGAGGTTGACGGCCACGGCCTCGCCGTCGGAGCGGCACAGCACGCACTCCAGCGTCTCGGTGGGGCTGGCGTTGATCTCCTGGTGCGGCACGTAGGGCGGCACGTAGATGAAGTCGCCCGGGCCGGCCTCGGCGGTGAACTCCAGCCGCTCGCCCCAGCGCATGCGGGCCCGGCCCCTGACGACGTAGATCACGCTCTCCAGCGGCCCGTGGTGGTGCGCGCCGGTCTTGGCGCCGGCATGAATGTGCACTGTGCCGGCCCAGAGCTTCTGAGCGCCCACGCGCGCGAAGTTGATCGCGGCCTGGCGGTCCATGCCCGGCGTCTGCGCGGTGTTGGGGTCGAGCTGGTTCGCGTGCACGACGCGCACGCCGTCGTGCTTCCAGGGTGGGCTCATCGGGGGTCTCCTTGGGGGTCGTCGGGCCTCAGGCCACGAGGTAATCCGCCGCCAGCCGCTGCAGGTGCGCGCGGCTGGCCTCGTCCAGGTGCGGCAGCAGCAGCGCCAGCGCGTGATAGCCGCCGCGGCCCATGGCTGCAGCGGCGGCCTCGGGCTCGAGCGCGTGGCGCGGGTCGCGCACGTACTCGAAGCTCAGCCAGTAGGTCACCACCACCACCATGCTGGTGGCCGTGGGCGCCGCCTGCTCGCCGGTGATGCGCACCGCGCCGGCACGCGCCAGGCCGTCGAGCAGCGCATGCATGGCCCTTTGCTTGTTCTTCAGCACGAACTGGAAGTGCGTCTCCAGCCGGCGGTTCTTGCTGAGCAGGTCGTTCAGGTCGCGGTACAGGAAGCGGTAGCCCCAGATCAGCTCAAAGAGCATGTGGAGAAAGAGCCAGGCGTCCTCGACGTTGTCCACGCTGTCGGCGGCATGCAGGATCTCGGCCAGGGCGCGCTCGTAGCGCTCGAACAGGGCGTTGATCAACTCGTCTTTCGCCGGGTAGTGGTAGTACAGATTGCCGGGGCTGATGCCCATCTCGGCGCTGATCAGCGTGGTGCTCACGTTGGGCTCGCCGAAGCGGTTGAACAGGGCCAGCGTCACCTCGAGGATGCGCTCGGCGGTGCGGCGGGGCTTCTTCGCGGAACGGGGCGGTGCGGTCATGGCAGGGCCATTCTGGCGCCGGCAGGAATCGCCCGGGGTGCCTAGAATCCCACCCCGTCCCATGCCCTCCATGCTGCATCCTGCCGTCCGTTTCAGCCAGGTCCACAAGCTCTACCAGGGCCCCCGCGGCACCTTCAAGGCGCTCGACGGCGTGAGCTTCGACATCGAGCCCGGCGAGTTCTTCGGCCTGCTGGGCCCCAACGGTGCGGGCAAGACCACGCTCATCTCCATCCTGGCCGGCCTCACGCGCGCCACCTCGGGCACGGCCACCGTGATGGGCCACGACGTCGTGGCCGACTATGCCCAGGCGCGCCGCTGCCTGGGCATCGTGCCGCAGGAGCTGGTGTTCGACCCCTTCTTCAGCGTGCGCGAGACGCTGCGCATCCAGAGCGGCTACTTCGGTGTGAAGAACAACGACGCCTGGATCGACGAACTGCTCGGGTTGCTGGGCCTGGCCGACAAGGCCGGCGCCAACATGCGCCAGCTCTCCGGCGGCATGAAGCGCCGCGTGCTGGTGGCGCAGGCGCTGGTGCACAAGCCGCCGGTGATCGTGCTCGACGAGCCCACGGCGGGGGTGGACGTGGAACTGCGCCAGACGCTGTGGCAGTTCGTCTCGCGCCTCAACCGCGAGGGCCACGCCGTGCTGCTGACCACGCACTACCTGGAGGAAGCCGAGGCGCTCTGCGGCCGCATCGGCATGCTCAAGCAAGGCCGCCTGGTGGCGCTGGACAGCACGAGCGCGCTGCTGTCGGGGCGTGCCGGCACCATGCTGCGCTTCAAGACCGACTCCGTGCTGCCACCCGAGGTGGCCGCGCAAGCGCGCGTCACCGGCCGCATCGCGCAGGTGAAGGTGCACGATGCTGCGGGCGTCGAGCAGGTGCTGGCGCGGCTGCGCGGTGCCGGCGTGGAGATCGAAGACCTGGAGATCGGGCGTGCGGATCTGGAGGACGTGTTCCTCGAGATCATGCAGGGCGGCGCGCAGGCGGAGGTCACCCCGTGAGCCACGGTCTGCTCCAAGGCGCCATGCCCCTCTTCCGCAAGGAGGTGCTGCGCTTCTGGAAAGTGGGCTTCCAGACCGTGGCTGCACCGGTGCTGACGGCGGTGCTGTACCTGCTGATCTTCGGCCACGTGCTGGAAGATCACGTCGAGGCCCTGCCTGGTGTGGGCTACACCAGCTTCCTGATCCCGGGCCTGGTGATGATGAGCGTGCTGCAGAACGCCTTCGCCAACAGCTCGAGCTCGCTGGTCCAGAGCAAGATCACCGGCAACCTGGTGTTCCTGCTGGTGACGCCGCTGTCGCACTGGGCCTGGTTCGCGGCCTACGTGGGGGCCAGCGCGGTGCGTGGCATGGTCGTGGGGCTCGGCGTGCTGCTCGTGACCGCGTGGTTCGCGCCGCTGCAGCTGGCCGAGCCCTGGTGGATCGTCGTGTTCGCCGCTTTGGGCGCCGGCATGCTGGGCGCCCTGGGTCTGATCGCCGGCCTTTGGGCGGAGAAGTTCGACCAGATGGCCGCCTTCCAGAACTTCGTCATCATGCCGATGACCTTCCTGTCCGGCGTCTTCTACTCGGTGCATTCGCTGCCTGGCGTGTGGCAGGCGGTGAGCCACCTGAACCCCTTCTTCTACATGATCGACGGCTTCCGCCGCGGCTTCTTCGGCGTCAGCGACAGCTCACCGTGGCTGAGCCTGGCGGTGGTGGGTGCGAGCTTCGTGGTCGTCTCGGCCATCGCCCTGCGGCTGCTGGCCATCGGCTACAAAATCCGGCACTGAAACCACGCGACAATCCCGCCCATGGCCGACCCCACCCCCGACGAGGTGCGCGACTACATCGCCGCCGGACTGCCCTGCACGCTGCTGCAGGTGGAGGGTGACGGCCGCCACTTCTTTGCCACCATCGTCTCCACCGAGTTCGAGGGCCAAAGCCGCGTGCGCCGCCACCAGCGCGTGTATGCCGCCCTGGGCGATAGAATGCGCGAGCAGATCCACGCGCTGTCGATGAAGACCCTCACGCCCGCCGAACACGCCGCCCAGGCCGCCGCGCCTGCGGCCGCCCGGTCTTCGGCGCACCAACACCACCACTAGCCCCTCGCGGCGCGCCGCGGGGGCAGCCCGCGTGCCGCCGGTGGTCGTGAGACGGGGGTGCGTGAAGCCGGTGCCCCCACGAGCGTGCCCCACCTGCCGCCCATGATCACCCTCGCCCTTTCCAAAGGCCGCATCTTCGACGACACGCTGCCGCTTCTGCGCGCGGCCGGCATCGAGGTGACCGAAGATGCCGACAGGAGCCGCAAGCTCATCCTGGCCACCAGCCGCGCCGACGTGCGCGTGGTGCTGGTGCGCGCCTCCGACGTGCCCACCTACGTGCGCCACGGCGGCGCCGACATGGGCGTGGCGGGCCTGGACGTGCTGCTCGAAGACGAGGCCGGGCACGATGCCGCCGGCACCCTGTACAAGCCGCTGGACTTGCAGCTCGCGCGCTGCCGCCTGAGCGTGGCCACGCGGGCCGACGTCGACTGGGCCGGCACCGTGCGCCAGGGCGCGCGCGTGGCGGTGGCCACCAAGTACACCCATCTGGCGCGCCAGCACTTCGCGGCCAAGGGCATGCACGTGGACCTCATCAAGCTCTACGGTTCGATGGAGCTGGCGCCGCTCACCGGCCTGGCCGACGCCATCGTCGACCTCGTCTCCACCGGCAGCACGCTGAAGGCCAACCAACTGATCGAGGTCGAGAAGATCATGGACATCTCGGCGCGGTTGGTCGTCAACCCGGCGTCGCTGAAGCTCCAGCGCGAGCCCCTGCGCAAGCTGATCGACGCGTTCGAGGCGGCGGTGGGGGCGCAGGCATGAACGCGCCGGTGAACATCCGCAGGCTGAGCACCGCCGACGCCGATTTCGAGGCCGGGTTCCAGCGTGTGCTGCACTGGAGCGCCGAGACCGACGCCGCCATCGAGGACCGCGTGGCGCAGATCATCGACGACGTGCGCGCACGCGGCGACGCGGCAGTGCTGGAACTCACCGCGCGATTCGACGGCGTGCAGGCGGATTCGATGGCCGCGCTGGAGATCGGCCGCGATGAATGGGGGGCCGCGCTCGAGGCCATCACGCCCGCCCAGCGCCGCGCGCTCGAAGCCGCCGCCGAGCGCGTGCGCGACTACCACCAGCGCCAGCTCGACGCCTCCAGCCGCAGCTGGCAGTACCGCGACGCCGACGGCACGCTGCTGGGCCAGAAGGTGACGCCGCTGGACCGCGTGGGCATCTACGTGCCCGGTGGCAAGGCGGCCTACCCGAGCAGCGTGCTGATGAACGCCATCCCCGCGCAGGTCGCCGGCGTGGGCGAGATCGTGATGGTGGTGCCCACGCCGGCCCGGAGGGACGGCTCCTCCCAGAACGCGCAGGGCGAACGCAACGCCCTCGTGCTGGCCGCCGCGGCGGTGGCCGGGGTGCACCGCGTGTTCGCCATCGGTGGCGCTCAGGCCGTGGCCGCCCTGGCCTGGGGCACGGCCACCGTGCCGCGCGTGGACAAGATCACCGGGCCCGGCAACGCGTTTGTCGCCAGCGCCAAGCGCCGCGTCTTCGGCCAGGTGGGCATCGACATGATCGCCGGGCCCAGCGAGATCCTGGTGCTGGCCGACGCCACGACGCCGCCCGACTGGGTGGCGATGGACCTGTTCAGCCAGGCCGAGCACGACGAGCTGGCGCAGAGCATCCTGCTGTGCCCCGATGCCGGCTACATCGCCGCCGTGCACGAGGCACTCTCGCGGCTGTTGCCTGCCATGCCGCGGGCGGCCGTCATCCGCGCCAGCCTCGAGGGCCGCGGCGCGCTGATCCACACGCGCAGCATGGAAGAGGCCTGCGCCATCAGCAACCGCATCGCGCCCGAGCACCTGGAGGTGTCCAGCGCCGAGCCGCAGCGCTGGGAGCCGCTGCTCAGGCACGCAGGCGCCATCTTCCTGGGGGCGTTCACGTCCGAGAGCCTGGGCGACTACTGCGCCGGCCCCAACCACGTGCTGCCCACCAGCGGCACGGCGCGCTTTTCATCGCCGCTCGGCGTGTACGACTTCGTCAAGCGCAGCAGCCTGATCCAGGTCAGCGAGGCCGGCGCGCAGGTGCTGGGGCCCATCGCCGCCGAGCTGGCCTACGGCGAGGGGCTGCACGCGCATGCCCGCGCAGCGGAGCTGCGCCTTCGCGAGGGCGCCGTGGCGCCGGCCTCGGCCCCCGTGGCCTTCGAGGTGCGCCCGGTGGACA
>JAUMBF010000052.1:0-32981 GCA_032115875.1 Rubrivivax sp. | reverse complement strand
CGGCGGCGGCGTCAGACCTGCAAGCTCAGCACCAGCTTGCCGAAGTTGTCGCCGCTGAACAGGCGGTTCAGCGTGGCCGGGAAGGCGTCGACGCCGCCGGTGGCCACATCCTCGCGGCTCTTCATGCGGCCGTCCTTCAGGTAGCCGGCCATCTCGGCCACGGCCAGGTGGTAGCGGTCGGCGTAGTCAAACACCACCATGCCCTCCATTCGCGCCCGGTTGACGAGCAGGCTCAGGTAGTTCTTCGGGCCCTGCACCGGGGTCGTGTTGTTGTACTGGCTGATCGCGCCGCAGATCACGATGCGCGCGCGGCGGTTGATGCGCGTGAGCACGGTGTCCAGGATGTCCCCGCCAACGTTGTCGAAGTAGATGTCCACGCCCTGCGGGCAGTGGGCCTTGAGGCCGTCCTTGACGCTGCCGCCCTTGTAGTCGATGCAGGCGTCAAAGCCGAGCTCCTCGACGACCCACTCGCACTTGGCCGCGCCACCGGCAATGCCCACCACGCGCAGGCCCTTGATCCGCGCCAGCTGGCCCACGGTCTGCCCTACGGCACCGGCCGCACCCGAAACAACGAGCGTCTCGCCCGCCGGCCTGGTGAGGTTGGGCAAGCCCACGTCCATCAAGCCGAAGTAGGCCGTCATGCCGGGCATGCCGAGCACGTTGAGCCACTGCGTCGGTGTGCCCAGGCGCAGGTCGATGCGGGCCAGGCCGGCGTGGCGGTCGCGGTCGGGCGCCACCGTCCAGTGCGTCTGCACGCCGGTGCTGCCGCTGACAGCGTCGCCGACGGCGTAGGCCGCATGCCGGGAGGCCTCGACCACGCCCACGCCGCCCGCGCGCATGACCTCGCCGATGCCCACGGGCGCGATGTAGCTCTTGCCCTCGTTCATCCAGCCGCGCATGGCCGGATCGAGGCTGATCGCCGTCACGCGGACGCGGACCTCGCCCTCGGCCAGCTCGCGCAGCGGCTCCTCGCCGATCGCCCAGTCCGCGGCCTTGGGCAGGCCCACGGGCCTGGCCGCCAGGCGCACCTGGCGGTTCGTCGTCGCCAGCGTCGCCATCAGGGTGCCAAGGTCACCGAGGTGACGGTGAACTGGCCATTGATGCGCTCGGCCGTGAAGCCGATGCGCTGCCCCACCGCCAGCCCCTCAAGCAGGCGCGGGTCGGCGACGCGGAAGACCATGGTCATGGGCGGCATGTCGAGATTCTTGATCTCGCCGTGCTTGATCGTGATGCGCGCACCGGCCGCATCGAGCTTGGTGATCTCGCCGCGGGCCGCAGGGGCCTGGGCCTGCACCACGGCGGCGGCCAGCAGCGCGGCCGTGACCATGAGCCATTGCTTCATCGTCGTCTCCTCTGAACGCGGGCGGCGTTCCTACAATGTCGGCACCTTACCGCAAGTCCCGCCCCGCCATGGTCAGCCCCGCCGACGCCCCTGCCGCCCTGCACGACCTGTCGCACGTCACCCCGCGCGACCAGGCCGAGATCCTGGCGCAGGCCCTGCCCTACATCCGGCGCTTCCACGGCAAGACGCTGGTCATCAAGTACGGGGGCAACGCGATGACCGACCCAGCGCTGCAGCAGGACTTCGCCGAGGACGTGGTGCTGCTCAAGCTGGTGGGCATGAACCCCATCGTCGTGCACGGGGGCGGCCCGCAGATCGATGAGGCGCTGGCCAAGATCGGCAAGAAGGGCACCTTCATCCAGGGCATGCGCGTCACCGACGAGGAGACCATGGAGGTCGTCGAGTGGGTGCTCGGCGGCGCGGTGCAGCAGGACATCGTCGGCCTCATCAATGCCGCCGGCGGCAAGGCCGTGGGCCTGACGGGCCGCGACGGCGGCCTGATCCGCGCCCGCAAGATGAAGATGACCGACAAGGACGACCCGACCAAGGAGCACGACATCGGCCAGGTCGGCGAGATCACGGCCATCGACCCCGCGGTGGTGCAGGCGCTGCAGGACGACCAGTTCATTCCCGTCGTCAGCCCCATCGGCTTTGGCGAGGCGGGCGAGAGCTACAACATCAACGCCGACCTCGTGGCCGCCAAGCTGGCCACGGTGCTCAAGGCCGAGAAGCTGGTGATGCTCACCAACATCAGGGGCGTGCTCGACAAGGCCGGCGAGCTGATCACCGAGCTGACGCCACGGCAGATCGACGAGCTCATCGCAGACGGCACCATCAGCGGCGGCATGCTGCCCAAGCTGGCCGGCGCCATCGACGCGGCCAAGAGCGGCGTGCATGCCGTGCACGTGGTGGACGGTCGCGTGCCGCACGCGATGCTGCTGGAGATCCTCACCGACCAGGCCTACGGCACGATGATCCGCTGGCACTGAGCACGCGGTGGCCATGAGGTGGATATCGAGACAGGCCGCGACACGCGGGTCGCCGTGCGGATGACCCCGGCGGCGGCGCGGCGCGTCTGGCTGTTCGATCTCGACGACACGCTGCACGATGCCGCCACGGCGTCGATGCCGCAGCTGCACGACTCGATGAACGCCTACATCCGCGACGAACTCGGGCTCGATGTCCAGGCGGCCACCGAGCTGCGCCGCCGCTACTGGCACTGGTACGGCGCTACGCTGCTGGGGCTGGTGCGGCACCATGGCGTCAAGCCCGCGCACTTCCTGCACGTCACACACGCACTGCCGGGCCTGGAAAGCCGCGTGCGCGGTCATGCCCACGACATCGCCGCGCTGGCCCGCCTGCCGGGCCGCAAGTTCATCCTCACCAACGCACCGGCGGCCTATGCGCGCCGCGTGCTGGGGGTGCTGGGTGTGGAGCGGTTGTTCGATGGTCTGCTGGCCATCGAGGACATGGCCATGTTCGGCCACCTGCGGCCCAAGCCCGACCGTCGCATGTTGCGCCACGTGGCGGCGCGGCTGCGCGTGGCGCCATCACGCTGCGTGCTGGTGGAGGACACGCTGGTGCACCAGAAGGCCGCGCGCGCCGTGGGCATGGGCACGGTTTGGATGCAGCGCTGGCTGAAGCGCTCGGTGTCGCATGTGGCCAGCGCCAATGCGCGCCGCCACCGCCGGCCGGTCTACGTCGACCGGCGCGTGCGCACACTGCGGGCCTTGGCCCGTTAGTGCCTCAGGCCGGCCGCGGCGGCACCCACGGTCTTGGTGTTTACCTGCAAGAAGCCGGGGGCCGGCCGCATGCCAGAATCGCCGCGCCCTGCGCCCCAAACTCCCCGCCGCCACCGCCTGCCGCCGATGTCCGCCCTGCCCGAAGCCCCGCCGCAGGCCCCCGCAGACGATGAGCCCGAGGCCTCTGCGCCGGCCAGCGGCCGCAAGCGCCCCCGGCCGGGCGAGCGCCGCATTCAGATCCTGCAGACGCTGGCCGCCATGCTCGAGGAGCCCGGCGCCGAGCGCATCACCACCGCGGCGCTCGCCGCCCGGCTCGAGGTCTCCGAAGCGGCCCTGTACCGTCACTTCGCCAGCAAGGCACAAATGTTCGAGGGGCTCATCGAGTTCATCGAAAGCAGCGTGTTCACGCTGGTCAACCAGATCACCGAACGCGAGCCCGCGCCGGCCCAGCAGGTGCGACGCATCGCCGCGGTGCTGTTGCAGTTCGGCGAGAAGAACCCGGGGATGGCGCGCGTGATGGTGGGCGACGCGCTCGTGTTCGAGCATGAACGGCTCAACGCGCGCATGAACCAGTTCTTCGATCGCGTCGAAAGCCAGCTTCGCCAGAGCCTGCGCGCCGCTGCCGAGGCCGCCGGATCGCCCACGCCCACGGTGGAGGCACAGGCGCTGGCCTCGGCCATCACCGCGCTGCTGGTAGGCCGGTTGCAGCGCTACGCGCGCAGTGGCTTCAAGCGGCTGCCCACCGAGCACCTCGATCCGGCCCTCGCCCGCCTGGCGCCGTGAGCCCGCCGGAGCACCACGCCGGCGGCGCCCGGCTGGTGCCGCTGCCCGAACGGGCGCTGTGGCTGCCCGAGCTGGCGCTGCTGCTGGTGGCCGATGTGCACATCGGCAAGGCCCAGAGCTTCCGCCGGCTGGGCGTGCCGGTGCCCGAGGCCACCACGGCCGGCACGCTGGCGCGGCTGGATGCCGCGCTGAGCCGCTGCGCGATGCACGGCGCGCCGGTGCGCGGCGTCGTCTTCCTCGGCGACCTGCTGCACGCCGCGCATGGGCGCGGCGCAGCCCCGCTGGGCGCCGTTGCCGCCTGGCGTGAGCGCCACGCGGCGCTCAGCCTCACGCTGGTGCGCGGCAACCACGACGGCCATGCCGGGGATCCGCCGGCCGACTGGCGCGTGGCCTGCGTTGACGAGCCCTGGCAGCCTCCGGGGCTGCCTGGCCTGGCGCTGTGCCACCACCCCGAGGCGCAGACCGGCCGCTACGTGCTGGCCGGCCACCTGCACCCGGCCGTGGTGCTGGGCGGGCGGGCGCACCAGCGGCTGCGCCTGCCTTGCTTTCACTTCGGGCCCGCGGTGGGTGTGCTGCCGGCTTTCGGCGAATTCACGGGCATGCAGGTGCTGCCGCGGGAGCCGGCCGACCGCGTGTTTGCCTGCACCGCCGAGGCCGTGGTCGCGTTGCCGGCGCCCCTTAGACTGCCGGCGCGATGACCCCCGCCCTGCCCCCCGCCGTCGAAGCGCTGATCACGCGCGCCGAAGCGCTGCTCGCCCGCCTGGAGCAGGTACTGCCGCACGCCGTCACCCCGCCCGACTGGAACGCCGCCATCGCCTGGCGCTACCGCCGTCGTGGCCAGGGGCCGGTGCTGGAGCCGGTGCGCCACGTCGCGCCGATCCGCCTGGCCGACCTGAAGGAGGTCGACGCGCAGAAGGAACGCCTGGTGCGCAACACCGAGCAGTTCGTGGCCGGCCGGCGCGCCAACAACGTGCTGCTCACCGGCGCGCGCGGTACCGGCAAGAGCAGCCTGGTGAAGGCCTGCCTCAACGAGTACGCGCCGCGCGGCCTGCGCCTGATCGAGGTCGACAAGGCCGACCTCTCGGACCTGCCCGACCTCATCGACCTCGTTGACGGCCGGTCCGAGCGCTTCATCGTCTTTTGCGACGACCTCAGCTTCGACGACGGCGAGCCCGGCTACAAGGCCCTCAAGAGCGTCCTCGACGGCAGCGTGGCCGCGGCCGGCGACAACCTGCTGATCGTGGCCACCAGCAACCGCCGCCACCTGCTGCCCGAGTATCTGAAGGAAAACCTCAGCTACCAGCACACCGAGGATGGCGAGGTCCACCCCGGCGAGGGCGTGGAGGAGAAGATCTCGCTGTCCGAGCGCTTCGGGCTGTGGATCAGCTTCTACCCCTTCAGCCAGGACGAGTACCTGGCGATCGTGGCACAGTGGCTGCGTGCCTTCGGCCTGCCCGAGGCCGCCGTGGCGGCGGCGCGCGCCGAGAGCCTGGTGTGGGCGCTGGAGCGCGGCAGCCGCAGCGGTCGCGTGGCGCAGCAGTTCGCGCGCGACTTTTCCGCCCGGCATGAGGCGCCCGGGATCCCTTCGGTCGCCACCCCCCGAGGGGGCTCCGGCAGCGCCCCGGCAGAGCCGGATCCGCGCCGAGGCTGAGAGCCAGCAAGCATGCGCGAACCAGTCGATGTCGCGGTGGGCGTGCTCATCAACGCGGATGGCGCCTTCCTGCTGACCACCCGCCCACCGGGCAAGGTCTACGCCGGCTGCTGGGAGTTTCCGGGCGGCAAGCTCGAGCCCGGCGAGACGCTGCAACAGGCCCTGGCCCGCGAGCTGCACGAGGAGCTGGGCATCACCATCGGGGCGGCCGAGCCCTGGCAGGAGCAGCTGTTCGACTACCCACACGCCCGGGTGCGGCTGCGCTTTTGCAAGGTCTTCGCCTGGACGGGCGAGCTGCAGATGCGCGAGGGCCAGGCCATGGCCTGGCAGCAGTTGCCGGTGGCGGTGCGGCCCGTGCTGCCCGGCACCGTCCCCGTGCTCGGTTGGCTGGCCGCCGAGCGCGGCTTTGCCGGCCCGACCCACGCCACCCCGCACGACACGCCCGCCGGCTAGGAGCGTGGGCGGCAGAAATCCAGCCCCGCGTTGGGCCGAGTTCGGGGCCCAGGCCAGGCGCCGCGCGCAGCCCGGGCTGTACGCCCGGGCAAGCGTGGCAACGCCGCATGGGCCCCGAAATCGGCCCAACCCGAAGGGCCGGGGCGGCCAAAGTCACTGGCGGGTGTTGCGTCGCTGGCGCGGGCGTACAGCCCGCGCTGCACGACGCGCCTACGCCAGTGACTTTGGCCGCCCCGGCGCGGGGCTGGATTTCTGCCGCCCACGCTCCTAGACTGCCGACCATCATGGACTGGCTCGACAAGGTCAAGTGGGACGCCAACGGGCTTGTGCCCGTCATCGCCCAGGAGCGCGGCACCGGCGATGTGCTGATGTTCGCGTGGATGAACCGCGAGGCCCTGGCTGCCACCCACGCCAGCGGCTGCGCCGTCTACTGGAGCCGCTCGCGCGGCCGGCTCTGGCGCAAGGGCGAGGAGTCCGGCCACGTGCAACGGGTGCACGAGATCCGCATGGACTGCGACGAAGACGTCATCCTGCTGCAGGTCACGCAGCTGGGCCACGAGCCCGGCGTGGCCTGCCATACCGGGCGCCACAGCTGCTTCTACCGCCAGCTCGGCCGCGACGGCGAGTGGCACAGCGTCGAGCCCGTGCTGGTGGACCCCGACACGCTCTACAAGAAGTGACCATGGCCAACGGAGACGACACCCTGGCCCGCCTGGCCGAGGTCATCGCGCAGCGCCGCGCCTCGGGTGAGCCCGACACGAGCTACGTCGCGCGCTTGTTTTCCAGGGGCACCGACACCATCTTGAAGAAGATCGGCGAAGAGGCCACCGAGCTGGTGATGGCCGCCAAGGACGGCGACCGCACCCGCATCGTGGCCGAGGCCGCCGACCTGTGGTTCCACACGCTGGTGGCGCTCGAGGCCTTCGGCCTGAAGCCGGCCGAGGTGCTGGCCGAGCTGCAGCGGCGCGAGGGGCTGTCCGGCCTGGAAGAGTTCGCCGCGCGCAAAGCCGCGGCCCGTGAAGGAGGTGAGCCATGACCTTTTCCACCCCGCAGGTGGTGCTGAGCCCCGAGCGCGAGAGTTCGCTGGTCACCATCGGTCACGTCAGTTACCTGCTGCACACCATCGTCGCGATCACCGCGGTCCTGCCGGGCACGCAGGCCAGCATCCTGTTGCTGCTGGTGGCCTTCATCCTCGACCTCGTGAAGAAGGGCGAGGCCGACGGCAGCTGGCAGGAGAGCCACTTCTCCTGGCGCGTGCGCAGCGTGATCTGGGCCGCCGTGTTGTACGTGGTGACCATCCCGCTGTGGCTGCTGTTCATCATCCCGGGCTGGATCGCCTGGGCGCTGATCTCGATCTGGTTCCTGTATCGCGTGGTGCGCGGCTGGATGAACCTCAACAACCGCAAGCCCATGCCGCAATGAAGGCCACCCGATGAGCGCCGACCCGAACTGCATCTTCTGCAAGATCGTCGCCGGGCAGATCCCGAGCCGAAAGGCCTACGAAGACGAGGAGATCCTCGCCTTCCACGACATCAACCCCTGGGCGCCGGTGCACGTGCTGGTCATCCCCAAGCTGCACATCGCCACGCTGGCCGACGTCGGCCCGGCTCACGAGGCGCTGCTCGGCCGCATGCTGGGCCTGGCACCGCGCCTGATGCGGGAGCTGGGCGTGACCAACGGTTTCCGCACCGTCGTCAACACCGGGCGCGACGGCGGTCAGGAGGTCTACCACCTCCACCTGCACGTGATGGGCGGACCGCGCCCGTGGGCGAAAGGCTGAGCCGGCCGGCAGCCGTCACACCCGGCTCTTAGAATCACCGATTCCTCTTTCGCGGGAGCAAGACCATGGGTTCCTTCAGCATCTGGCACTGGCTCATCGTGCTGTTGGTCGTCGTGCTGATTTTCGGCACCAAGAAGCTCAAGAACATCGGCGCCGATCTCGGCGGCGCCGTCAAGGGCTTCAAGGACGGCATGAAGTCCGGCGGCGAGAGCAGCGCCGAGACGGCCCCGCCGCAGCAGCAGGTCACGGGCACCGCCCAGCGCTCGAACGCCGACACCGTCGACGTCGAGGCCAAGACGAAGTCCTGATCCCTCGGCGGCCGCGCCTGTGCTCAGGGCGCAGCGCCCCCTCGCATGATCGACTTCGGTTTCGACAAGCTGGCCCTCATCGGCGCGGTCGCGCTGATCGTCATCGGCCCCGAGAAGCTGCCCAAGGTGGCCCGCACGGTGGGCCACCTGCTGGGCAAGGCGCAGCGCTACGTCGCCGACGTCAAGGCCGAGGTGAACCGCTCCATCGAGCTCGATGAGCTCAAGAAGATGAAGACGGAGTTCGAGTCTGCCGCGCGCGACGTCGAAAGCTCCGTGCGCAGCGAGGTCAACTCGGCCGCCAGCGCCTTCGACAGCAGCTGGAGGTCCGCCACCGCCGGCCTCGATGGCAGCGGCGATGGCAGCGGCGACGGCGATGGCGATGGCGGCAGCATCGGCTACCAGCCGCCGCCGCCCGAGTACCGCCACCCGAAGAAGAACTGGCGCCTGAAGCGCGGCACCACCCCGCAGTGGTACAAAAAGCGCCAGGGCGTGCGGACCCACGCGCAGTCGGGTGCCGCCCGCGTGGCCCGCTACCGGCCGCCGGGCATCAAGCTGCGCTGACGCACCGCCATGGCCGCATCACCCGACAAGAAAGACGAGCTTGAGGGCACCGAGGCGCCCTTCGTCTCGCACCTGGTGGAACTGCGCGATCGCCTGGTGCGCGCGCTGATCGCCGTGGTGGTGGCCTTCGCGGCCCTGTGCCTGTGGCCGGGGCCCTCGGGGATGTACGACCTGCTGGCCGCACCCCTGGTGGCCCACCTGCCCAAGGGCGCGACGCTGATCGCCACCAACGTGATCTCGCCCATCCTGGTGCCGCTCAAGATCACGCTGGCGGCGGCCTTCATGGTGGCGCTGCCCGTGGTGCTGTACCAGGTGTGGGCCTTCGTGGCGCCGGGGCTGTACACGCACGAGAAGAAGATGGTGCTGCCGCTGGTGGTGAGCAGCACGCTGCTGTTCGTGGCGGGCGTGGCGTTCTGCTACTTCCTGGTGATCCCGGGCATGAGCCAGTTCATCCAGGCCTTCGCCCCGAGCAGCATCACGGCGGCGCCGGACATCGAGCAGTACTTCGGCTTCGTGCTCACCCTGTTCATGGTCTTCGGCATCGCCTTCGAGGTGCCGATCGCCGTCATCGTGCTGGCGCGCATCGGCGTCGTCACGATCGAGCAGCTTCGCCGCTTCCGCGGCTACTTCATCGTGGGCGCCTTCGTCGTCGCCGCGGTGGTGACGCCCCCCGACGTGATCTCGCAGCTGGCGCTGGCCATCCCGATGTGCATCCTGTACGAGATCGGCATCATCGCCGCGCAGCTGTTCATCAAGCACACCAAGGCGCCGGACGCGCAGGCCGAGGCCGAGTCGGAGCCGGCCACCGACAAGCCCGCAGGCTGACCCACGCCTCAGCCGCCCACCCAGCTGCGCAGCTGGATGATGGGCAGCAGCACGCTGAGCATGATCACGATGACGACCAGGCCCATGCCGACGATGAGGATGGGCTCCAGCAGCGTGGCCGCGGCCAGGGCCCGGCGCTGCACCTCACCCGAGAGCTGGGCCGCCGCGCGCTCCAGCATGGCCGGCAGCTGGCCGGTTTGCTCGCCCAGGCGCGCGAACATCGCCAGCAGGCCCGGAAACCGCTTCTTGGCCGCCAGCGCACTGGCCAGCGGCGCGCCCTCGCGCACCTGCGCCAGGGCCTCCAGCGCGTCGGCCCGCATGGCGCGGTTGCCCAGCGTCTCGGCCGCCGCCTGCAGGGCCTTGAGGATGGGCACGCCGGCACCGGCCAGCAGCGCCAAGGTGCTGCCGAAGCGCGCGGCGTTGTAGCCCCTCGCCAGCCGGCCGAACAGCGGCAGCCGCAGGAAGGCCGCGTCGCTGCGCAGGCGGAAGGCCTCGCCGCGCCGCGCCGCCACGAAGGCGAGCACGGCCCCCGCACCACCCAGCAGCAGCAGCCAGCCCCAGGCACGGATGAAGCCGCTGAAGCCCAGCATGCCCACCGTCAGTGCCGGCAGCGCACGCCGGCCGCTGGCAAAGGTGTTGGCGATCTGCGGCACCACCCAGGTCATCAGCACGATCACGATGACGAAGGCCACGGCGCTGACGATGGCCGGGTAGAGCATCGCACCGGTGACCTTGGTGCGCAGCGCGTGCTGCTGCTCCAGGTCGTCGGCCAGCTTCTCGAGCACCGGGCCGAGGGCGCCGCTGCTCTCGCCCGCGGCCACGACCGCGCGATAGACCTCGTCGAACTCGCGCGGCGCCGTGGCCAGCGCGCGCGCGAACGGGCTGCCGGCATTGACCTCGCTCTTGAGGTGCGCCACCAGCTCGCGCTGGCGCTCGCTGTCGCTCTCGTCGGCCAGCGCGGTGAGCGCCCGCTCCAGGGGCAGACCGCTGCCCACGAGGCCTGCGAGCTGGCGCGTCCACACCGCGCGCGAGGTGGCGCTGAACACTCGCCGCGTGAAGCGCGTCCCACGGGCGTCGCTGCCGCCGCCCATGCTGCCCGACGCCACGGGGGCCACGGCCAACGGCACCAGCGCGCGGGCGCGCAACTGCTGGCGAGCAGCCTTGGCGTTGTCGGCCTCCACGAGGCCGGTCTCGGCCTTGCCGTCGGCGTTGAGTGCCTCGAAGCGGTAGGCGGGCATCCTCAGCCCTCCCCCGGAGCGGCTTCGCCGCTCCTGCCCAGGGGGGCCACGCCAGCGGCCCGGCAGAGCCGGCTCCGCAGCATGCGCTTGGGCGGCGTGCACGATCTCATGGCGGGTTTCGTCAGTCGCGTGTGACGCGGATCACTTCTTCGAGCGACGTGAGGCCGGCGCTCACCAGCCGCTGGCCGTCTTCGCGCATGGGGCGCAGACCGCCCCGCTGCGCCGCCGCCAGCAACTCGCTGTCGGGCGCGCGGCCGTGCACCAGCCCTCGGAGTGCGTCGTCGGCCACCATCAGCTCGTACACCCCGGTGCGGCCCCGGTAGCCGGTGCCGCCGCAGGCCGGACAGCCCACCGGGTGCCAGCGTCCGTGCTCGTCGGGCCGCTTGCACACCGGGCAGAGCTTTCGCACCAGGCGCTGCGCCAGCGCGCCCAGGAGGCTGCTGGACAGCAGGTAGGGCTCCACGCCCATGTCCACGAGACGCGTCACCGAACTGACGGCGTCGTTGGTGTGCACGGTGGCCAGCACCAGGTGGCCGGTGAGGCTGGCCTGGATGGCGATCTGCGCGGTCTCGAAGTCGCGGATCTCGCCGATCATGATGACGTCCGGATCCTGGCGCAGGATGGCGCGCAGCGCCTTGCCGAAACTGAGGTCGATCTTGGGGTTGACTTGCGTCTGTCCGATCCCGGGCAGCTCGTACTCCACCGGGTCTTCCACCGTCAGCACGTTGGTGGTGGCGGTGTCGACGCGGCCCAGGCTCGCGTACAGCGTCGTCGTCTTGCCACTGCCGGTGGGGCCGGTGACGAGCACGATGCCGTGCGGCTGCTGGATCAGCCGCGCAAAGGCAGAGAGTACTTCGCCGTCCATGCCCAGGCCCTCGAGCGTGAAGCGGCTGCCGGTCTTGTCCAGCAGCCGCAGCACCGCGCGTTCGCCGTGGGCGTTGGGCAGCGTGGAGACGCGCACGTCGATGGCGCGGCCACCGATGCGCAGCGAGATGCGGCCGTCCTGCGGCAGCCGCTTCTCGGCGATGTCGAGCTCGGCCATGATCTTCAGGCGGCTGATCAGCGCCGCGTGCAGCGCGCGGTTGGGCTGCACCACCTCGCGCAGCGTGCCGTCGACGCGGAAGCGGACGCTGCTGCTGCGCTCGTAGGGCTCGATGTGGATGTCGCTGGCGCCATCCTTGGCCGCCTGCGTCAGCAGCGCGTTGAGCATGCGGATGATGGGCGCGTCGTCGGCGGCCTCCAGCAGGTCTTCGACCGCCGGCAGCTCCTGCATCATGCGGCTCAGGTCGACCTCGCTCTCGACCTCGCCGATCACGGCTGCGGCGCTGCTTCCGCCACCGGCGTAGACCGTGGCGATGCGCTGGGCCAGCGTGGCCGCGGCCTCGCGCTCGAAGCGCTGCACCGCGTACAGGCGCGTCACCTCGGCCAGCGCCGGCAGCGGCGTGGTCTCGGCGGCCCACAACGCGAGTTGGGTGCCGTCGTCCTCGAGCAGCAGCGTGTGCGCCTTGGCGTAGGCGTAGGGCAGCGGGTGGCGGGCCATGGCGGGGGCGTCTATACCGTCTTCAGGGCGCCGTGTCGGCGCGCGGAGCGCCAGGCGCGGGCGCCGACTTGGGCGGCTCGGCCCGCGGACCGCCGCCCAGCGGCGGCAGCACCGGCGACTCATTGATCGGCATCACCACGCTGGGCGCCGGCTGCGCGCGCTGCTGCTGGGCGCGGATCTGCTCGTAGCGGTCCAGGCTCAGGCGGCCGGCACTGTCGGCGTCGCGCACCACCACCGGCCGCAGGAAGACCATCAGGTTGGTGCGGCGGCGTTCGCGGCTCTCGCTGCGGAACAGGCCGCCCACCAGCGGCAGGTCGCCCAGCAGCGGCACCTTGCTGCGCGTGGTGACGAAGCGGTCCTCGATGAGCCCGCCCAGCACCAGGATGGCGCCATCGTCCACGACCACCGTGTTCTCGATCGATCGCTTGGTGGTGCTGGGGCCGGCATTGGTGGTGCCGGCGGCGGTGGTTTCCTTGACGCTGCTTTGCTCCTGGAAGATCTGCATGCGCACCGCCCCGCCCTCGCCGATCTGCGGCTTGATGCGCAGCGTGATGCCGACGTCCTTGCGCTCGATGGTCTGGAAGGGGTTGGTCGTGCCACCGCTGCCGGTGTTGGTGAACTGCCCGGTGATGAAGGGTACGTTCTCGCCGACCACGATCTTGGCCTCTTCGTTGTCCAGCGTGATCAGGTTCGGCGTGCTGATGATGTTGGTGTCGCTCTGAGACTGCAGCATGCGCGCCACCGCCGCCAGCGAGGTGACGCCGTTGACCACGCTCAGCAGGCCCAGGTTCAGGCCCTGGCCCAGGTTCACCTCACCTTGGAGGGCTTTGGTGTTGATGTCGATGATGCTGGGCCGGCCGCTGGCGCCGAAGTTGGTGCCGGCGATCAGCCCGTAGCGGTCGCCGCTGCGGCCGAGCAGGCCCTGCCACTGGAAGCCGAAGTCGGCGCTGTCGCTGGGCGCCACCTCGACGATCATGCTCTCGATGTAGACCTGCGCGCGGCGGGTGTCGAGCTGGTCGATCAGCGAGCGCACCTGCCGGTACAGCGGCTCGGGGGCGGTGATGATGAGGCTGTTGGTCGCCGGGTCGGCCTGCACGAAGCCGCCGGTGCTGGGCGGGGCGGCGCCCGACAGCGGCGCCGCCGCAGCCGGGACACCAGGCTGGCCGGGCGTGACCGGCGTGGCCGACGTGGCCGCGGCACCCAGCGCCGAGCCCCCGCCGCCACCGGGGAAGGCGGCGCGGATCACCGCGGCCAACCGCGTCGCATCGGCATTCTTCAGGTGCACCACGTACAGGCCGCCGGTCTCGCCGCCGCCCGCACCGGGGCGGTCGAGCCGCGCGATGCTGGCGCGCAGCGCAGCCAGCCGCGCCGGGTTGGCGGCACGGATGATCAGCGCGTTGGCCCTGGAATCGGCCACCACCGTGACGGCTCCGCCGCCACCACCCGGCACGCCCGCCACGACGCCGCCGCCGCCCTCGGCCAGCCGCTGCACGAGCAGCGCCAGGTCGGCCGCCACCGCATGCTTCAGCGGCACGATCTCGATGTCGGTGCCGGTGGGCTGATCCAGCGCGGCGACGATCTGTCCGAGCCGGCGCAGGTTGTCGGCGTAGTCGGTGATGACCAGCGCGTTGCTGCCCGGCGCCGCGTTGATGGTGTTGTTGGCGCTGATCAGGGGCCGCAGCACGGCCACGAGGTTGTTCGGGTTCTCGTAGCGCAGCGGAAAGATCTGCGTGATGACGGCGTCGCCGCGCAAGGGCGGCTCGCCCACGCTCACGGTGCCGGCCTGCAGCTTGGCGTCGGCCTCGGGCACCACCTTGAGCAGGCCGCCGCTGTCCACCACCGCGAAGCCCAGGCCGCGCAGCGCCACCACGTAGCTGCTGTAGACCTCAGGGATGCTCTGCGGCTGCTCGCTGTAGACGGTGATGCTGCCCTTGACGCGCGGGTCGACCACGATGTTGCGCTCGATCATCGTCGCGATCGCCCGCGTGACGGCGTCGATCTCGGCATTGACGAAGTTCACCGTCACCGCCGCGCGCGAACGCGGGTTGATCGTCTGCGCCTGCAGCGGCGCGGCCGGCAGGGCCAGCACGCCCGCCAGCAACAACGCCGCAAGACGCTGTGCGCGCGGCCGGACGGTCGGGCCTGAGGGCGTTGGCTTCATGGTCATCCGATCGAGATGAGACTCACCGCCCCCTGGCGGCGGCCGATGATGTTGAGCAGGTTGGCCAGCGCCGCCTCGGCCTCGGGAGCGGCAGCGGCCTGGCCGCGGAAGCGCAGGTCGGGTGCCCACTCGCCCTGGCCGCTGAGTTGCAGCGCCCCCTGGTCGGTGGCCAAAACGAGCGCGGCGCCGCCGTCGGGGCGCGATTGCACGGCGAGACGGTAGTCGCCCAGCACCGGCAGCGTCGTCAGGCGGCTGCCGGCGCCGCGCAAGGCCAGCTCGAGCCGGCCTTCAAATCGCCACCGGCCCTGCACCGACTCGGCGGCAAAGCCGGTACTGGACAGCGACATGGTGCCGCGCGGCGCCAGCGTGTTCCAGGGCGTGCCCAGACCGGCCAGCACCTGCATCGGCCAGTGGCCCAGGGCCTCGCCGGCATCGGCGGGGGCCGGCAGCGTCACGCGCAGGCGCCCGAGGCCGGCCTGCATGCGCAGCGCCACCGGGCGGTCGGTGCAGCAGTCCTGGCGCAGCCGCACGGCCAGCGCCGTGCCGTCCAGGCCGAGCGTCCAGTGCAGCCGCCCCGGCAAGGCGGCGAGATCGCGGCTGCCGGGGCCGCCGGTCAGCACCAGGACGGCGCTGCCCGACCACAGCGTGCCGCGGGCGTCGGCCAGCAGCACGCGCTCGCCGCTGGCCGACGCGGCGGCGCGCGCGAGCCAGGCCGCTGGCGGCCAGCCCAACAGCGCCACCAGGGTGCCGAGCAGCACACCGGCCAGGGCCAGCGCCAGGCCGCGCGGCGCACGCGGCTGCAGCCCCAGCGCCGAGCGGCGGGCGGCGGCGTGGCGGCTCACCGCGGAGCCCCCTCGATGGCCAGTTCCAGCGTGCCGCTGAAGCCGTCGCCGCCGCGTTGCAGCGCCACCGCCACCGGCCGCGCCCGCGCGCCGACGCGGGCCTCGGCCAGCCACTCGCGCAGGGCCCCGGGGGCCACGCCGCTCAGGCGCACCAGCGCACGCTCGCCGCTGAACGTGAGCTGCGCCTTGGGGCCCAGCCGCCCGGTGGCGGCCTGCAGCGCGGCACGGGCCTGCTCGGGCAGCACCGCCGGGGTGTCGCGCAGCGTGCGGGCCTCGGCGGCCAGCCGCCGCATCGTGTGCAGTTCGGCGTCGAGGCGGTCGATCTCGGCCGGTGCCTGCGCCAGCGTGCGCCAGGCCGGCTGCACGGCCAGCAGCCAGAGCAAGGCCGCCGCCACCAGCGCAGCGGCGGCAGCCACCAGCCGCCGTTCGCGCGCTGCCAAGCCCTGCCAGGTGGCAGCGGCACGCTGGCGCCAGGCGGGTGCGGCGCTCACGATCGGCTCCGCGCCACTGGCGGCGGCAGCACGCTCACCTGCCCGGCGGCAAACTCGGCGGCGTGGCCGCTGGCGCGCAGGCGCTGCTGGAACTGCTGCCACTGCGCGTCGCTCCAGGCGGGCACGGCCAGCGTCAGGCGGCCGGGCTCGAAGCGCAACTGCGGCGCCGGGCCCACGCCGTCAGGCCAGGCCGTGGCGGCGGCGGCCAGCAGGGCCTCGAAGTCGCCCGCGCCGGCCTGTCCGGCGCGGGCGCGCAGCAGCTCGGTCTGGCGCTGCAGCTGCAGCGGGGCGTCCAGCACCACCGACACGCCCGGCTGGGCCTCGCGCAGCAGCGACACCCTCTCGGCCTTGCGCGCCCCGATCTGCTGGCGCTGCTGCCAGGCGTGCGCGTTCAGGCCCGCCAGCTGCACCACGACGAGCGCGGCCAGACCCCAGCGCACCGGGCGCCAGGCTGGGCTGCCCAGCACGCGCCAGCCCTCGCGCAGCGCCCGCGTGCCGCGGTGGCGCAGCGCCAGCTCGAACTGCCGCAGGTTGCTGCCCCGCTCGGCGGCGGCCAGCAGCCGCTCGGCCTCGGAACGCACGGCCACGGCGTGGCCGAGCCAGCGCTCGGCGGCGGCGGCAGCAGCGGGGGCGGCCGTCCAGACGGCGGTGGCAGGGTCGCCCACCAGGCTGCGGGCAAGCGTGCCCTCCAGCGCCAGCTCGGCCACGCCATCGGGGCCGGCAAGCGTGAGCCGCAGCGGGCCGCCGTCGTCCTCGGCCTGGCCGTCACCATGGTGGAAGTGGCCCTGCCGCAGGCCCGCAGCGACGGCTGCGGCCGCATCGGCCACCGCCAAGGGCTCGGCCACGGACACGACGCGGTCGATGGTCTGCGCACCCGCATCGCCGGCCTCCAGGGCCGACAGCGCGGCGGCCAGCCGGGCGCGGTCGGTGGCCGCCACCCAGCCAGCGCGGCCGGGCGAGGCCGCTTCGGCCAGCGCCAGGTGCAGCGCCTGGGCATCGTCCAGCAGCGCGTCCTCGAGCACGCCGGCCAGCGCGGCACGCAGCCGCGCGGGCGGCGCCTTGGGCAGGTCGATGCGATGCCAGGCGACGTCTGCCGCAGCCAGCACGAGCACGCGCCGGTCGGCGCGCGGCAGCAACGCTGCCGCGGCTTGGCCGGCGTGCAGCACAAGGCCGGTGTCGTCGGCCAGCCAGAACGGCCACTCGGCGGGCAACGCGGTGCCGGCAACGGGCTCGTCGGCCGCGCCTTGGCCTGCCAGGCGCTGGCGCGGGGGCAACTGGACAACGAGCAGCGACATGCTTTCGAAGGGCGGCGGCGGAGTGACCGGTCGGCTTGCGGGATGCGCCGGCAACGGTCGCCTATTGTGGAGGGCGTGGGTGCGGCTTTCGGGGTGTTCAGCGCGCCGGCAGTGCAAAGCTGTGCCTGTCGCGCAGCAGCACCTCGACGCGGCCGTCGCGCCGCTCGAGGAGCGAGCGTTCCTCGAGCACGCGCTGCTCCAGCCGCAGGCGGCCGGCGACGTGGAAGTGCTGCGACGCCACGGCCAGGCGCTGGCGCTTTGGGTCGAGAACCAGGCCCGGGGGCAACAGCGGCTGCAGCGCCTCCAGCGAGCGGAAGGGCTGGCGCTGGCGCTGCTGCACGATGCGCTCGGCGCCACCCAGATCGAGCTGCTCGATGACGGCGGCCAGCACCTCGCGCGGCGCGGTGTTCACGTTCACCGGCGTGGGCTGGGGCAGCAGGTCGACGTAGGGCGCCAGCCGCGCCAGCGTGGCCTCGTCGATGCCGAACCAGGCCAGCTCGCGCCAGCGCTTAGGCCGCAGCGCCGTCGCCGGCTGGCCCGAGGCCGCCGGCCCAGGCCCCAGCTCCGAGCCCCGCAGCGCCTGCACCAGCCGAGCCGCCGCGTCAGCGGGCGCGCCGGCCAGCTCGACCAGCCGCGTCAGGGCCGCCAGCTGCGCGGCGTCGATCTGCCCCGCGGCATCGACCACGCCGCGCAGGTTGAAGCGCGATTGCGCGTCCTCGATGGTGCCGGAGATGAAGGCCTCGGGGCCGCTGTCGGCGTTGTTGTCGCGGTCGGCGGCCAGGAAGGACGACAGCCGCGCTTCGGCCAGGGGCTGCGCCCAGGGCTCGTCGAGCGAGTCGACCGGGCTGCTGCCGCGGGAGGCGCGCTCGTCCTCGCGCAGGATCAGGCGCGCCCAGTCGAGCGCGCCGTTGAGGATCCACGCGCTTTGCGCGCGCGCGCGCTCGGCGCCCTCGACGGCCACGGCCCGCTCCTGCTGCCACACCATGGCCGCGGCGGCGGCAGTGACCAGCGCGACGACGATCATCGCCAGCAGCAGCGCCACGCCGCGCTGACGCTGCGGCGCCCGGGGGCACGGCGGGTGGTTCACGGTGCCGTTGGCCCCAGCGCGACGTCACGCGTGAGGGCGCCGCCTGCGAACGCGACGACGATGCGCACCGCGTCCGGCAGCTGCTGGCGCGGCGCCGCGGGCAGCCCGCCGGGCGCCGCCACGCTGCCCGTGCTCTGCGCGTTGGCCCAGTTGCCGTCGTAGAAAAAGTAGACCTGCCACCCCTCGGCCCCGTCGGCCAGCCTCACCTGCCCGGGCTCGGTGCCGAGCAGCTGCAGCGCCGCCAGCCAGCCCTGCTGCAGCGCCTCGGCGCGCGTGTACGCGGGCGAGGTCCAGCGCTGCCAGCGGCCGTCTCGCACGGCCCAGGCGGCGATCACGATGCCGGCCTCGCTGCGCCGCGTCAGGCGCACGGTCTGGCCGTCGAACTGCAGCGGCGGGGCCAGCCCGGTGTCGACCACGGCCAGCAGGTCCTGCTCCCACTGCGTCAGCACGGTGGCCAGGCGGCCGGCCTGCTCGACCGCGCCGCGGCTGGCTTCGCGCGCCTTGAGCACCGACTCCAGCCCCTGCCAGGCCATCGCCGACAGCAGCGCCATCGCGAACAGCGCCACCAGCAGCTCGACCAGCGTGAAGCCCCGCGCGCGCCCCGCGCAGCCTGGGATCGCAGAGCGGATCATGGCCGCGGCAGCACGGTGGACAGCGTCACCAGCGGCCGGCCCTGATCGTCGGCCATCTCGGCGTCGACGCGGCGGAAGTTGGGGTTGGGCGTGGGCCGCGTGCGCAGCGTGCCCCGGAAGCGGCGGCCCAGCTGCTCGCACGAAAAGTCGCTGTCGCCCACGCCCGGGAAGGCGCGGCGCAGCCGCAGCTCGGTGAGCTGGTTGTCGGCACACCACTGCGCCGCGACCACGGCTTCGAGACGGCGCGCGTTGTCGGTCAGCGCGTCCGCCGCGCGCAGCCCGGCAGCCAGCGCCAGCGCCACGACAGCCAGCGCCACGAGCACCTCGAGCAAGGTGAAGCCGCCGCGGCGGCGTCTCGTCATGGCGCGACCTCGGGCACGACGATGCCGAACGGCGCCAGCCCGTCGCTGGCCAGCTCCAGCCGGTGCGGGCCCAAGGACAACTGCACGCGCTGCGGCGGCAGGATGGCCTCCGGGCCGAGCACCAGCTGCGGCGCGCCCACCACCCGGGCCTCGGTGCGCGGGTCGAGCCAGCGCGTGGGCAGCGCCAGCGGCTGGGGCAGCCCCACGAAGCGGAACTGCAGCGGCTGCCCGGCCGCGTCGGTGGCCTGCTCATCGCTGCGGCGCGGCAGCCAGAACACCGGCGCGCCCGACACCCGCGACTCGGCGCGGGCGGTCTCGATCAGTGCCGCCAGCCGTTCGGCTTCCTCCTCGAGCCGGGCCCGCTCGCCGTCGGGCAGCGCCAGCACCACCAGCCCCAGGCCGACGGCCACGACGGCCATCACGATCAACAGCTCCAGCAGCGTCAAGCCGGTGCTGCGCCGGGCACGGCACGGCGCGTGACAGTGGGCGCCGCGGCTACTGCCACGTGCCGATGTCGGCATCCCTGCCCTCGCCGCCGGCCTGGCCGTCGGCGCCGAAGCTGAAGACATCGATCTCGCCGCGCACGCCCGGATTGAGGTACTGGTAGGGCCGGCCCCAGGGGTCGGACGGCAGCTTGTCGAGATAGGGCTTCCAGTTCGGCGGTATCGCGCCGGTCGTCGGGCGCGTCACCAGCGAGGCCAGGCCCTGCTCGGTGCTGGGGTAGCGCTGGTTGTCGAGCCGGTAGCGCTTGAGCGCCTGCACCAGCGTGTTGATGTCGGTGCGGGCCGCGGTACCGCGGGCGTCGTCGAGGCTGGAGAACAAGTTGGGCACGATCAGCGCACCGAGCACGCCGATGATCACCAGCACCACCAGCAGTTCGATCAGCGTGAAGCCGCGCGCACGCCGCGCGCGCCGGGGTGCGTTCGGCAGGCAGGCCGCAGGCGCGGCAGGCAGGGCAGTGGGCATGGACACAGGGCGCCTCCGTGGCGCGTGGAAAGCGGGGCCCCGGCACGGCGGCTCAGGGCGGCAGGGCATGATAATCGGCGCATGGTGGCACGCTGGTTGACGCTGGGGGTGTGGGCACTGGTGGCCGCTGCGGCCACGGGCTGGGGCCTGCGCGTGTTCGTGCAGTCGCAGCCCGTGCCCGCGGGCACGCCAGTGGCCGACGCCGCGCCGGTGCTGCAGGCCGATCTCACCCGGCTGCTGGGCGCCGACCCCGCGTTGCCCGCCGCCGCGCCCGAGGCTGCAGCACCCGTGCCCGAGACCAGCTTCAGGCTGGTGGGCGTCGTGGCGCCGCGGAGCGCAGCCGGCACCGGCCGCAGCATGCGCGAAGGCGTGGCGCTGATCGCGGTCGGCGACCGGCCACCGCGGGCCTTCCGCGTCGGCTCACCGGTCGATGGCGACACGGTGCTGCAGGCCGTCAGCGCGCGCGGCGCCGAGCTGGGCCTGCGCGGCGGCCCGGTGCAGGCGACGCTGCACTTGCCGGCGCTGCCACCACCGGCCAGCGGCATGCTGCCAACGGCCCCGGCACCGGTGCCGACGCTCCCGCCCACCAGTGCACAGCGGTCACCGCTGAACCGGCCCACCCCGTTGCCCCTGCCGGCCCAGCCGCCGGCGTCACCGCAGCCCGATAACGGCAGCCCGCCGCCTGTCGATTCCCCGCCGCGCAACCCCAACCCGACCTTGATGTAGAGCCGCAGCCGCGATCAGCCCAGATCCGGCATTGGGCCGCGCCCGGACGAGCCGCCCGGCCCCGAGGCGCCAACGACGTCCTGGCCGTCGGGCCCCTCGCTGAGCAGCGCCGCGGCGCTCTTCAGCAGTGGCCAGGCCAGCGTGGCACCGGTGCCGTCGGTGCTGTCCATGCCCAGTTCGAGCAGGGCCGAGGCGCGGAACAGGTTCAGCGCCTGGTCCAGCCCGCGGTGACCATGGCTGCGGCAGAAAACGCAGTAGTCGGTGACCGGCGGCGCGATGCGCGAGGCCACCATCAGCGCCGCGCAGGCCGGCGCACCGTCGACGATGAGCAGGTGGCGCTTGCTTGCCGCCATCAGGATCACGCCCACCATCACCGCGACCTCGAAGCCGCCGAAGGCCGCCAGCACGTCGATCGGCTCGCGGGCTGCCCGGTGGCGGTCCTGGGCCTGGGCGAGCACCTTCGTCACGTGCGCCAGGTGGCTGATCGCCATGTCCGGGCCGCTGGCGACGAGCTCGCGCAGCGGGCTGTCGGTCAGGCGCGACAGCACCAGGGCCGCGCTCTCGTGCGATCCGACGCCGAGGCCGGCCAGGACGGTGGCGTTGCCCTGGAGCTGGTCGCCGATCTCCATGCCGGCGCGCATGCCGGCGTGGGCCTGCTCCAGGGTCATGGCCAGCGCGGCGCGCGTGTTGCGCGTGCCGTGCGCGATCTTGCGCACGAGCAGCCTCTCATGCGGTGCCACGTCCTGCGCCATGCCGCAGTCCACCACCGTGATGGGCAGGCCCTGGGCGCGCGCGAACACCGACAGCGGCAGCCGGTGGCTCAGCGCCAGCTGCACCGTCTCGTGGGTGGCGCGCAGGGCGGGGTCGCAGACGCCGTCGACGGCGAGGCCGTGGTCGGCCGCACACACCAGCAACTGCGGACGGTCCAGCACCGGATCGAGCGTGTCCTGGATGAGCCCGAGGCGGATGGCCAGCGGCTCCAGCTCGCCCAGGCTGCCACCGGTCTCGCAGCGCCGCGAGAGCTTCTCACGCAGAGCCCCCTCGAGCAGCGGGCTCGCGGTGGGGCTGACAAGGGAGCGGCTGCCGGCCATGGCGGCAGTGTAGTAAGCCGCCGTTCAGCGCAGAAACAATCCGTAGACCGGATTGCCGGTTTCCTCCGAGAACGGATAGGCCACCGAGCGCAGGAAGCCGTCGAACGCGGCCTCGTCGCCGGCCGGCACCTGGATGCCCACGAGGATGCGGCCGTAGTCGGCGCCCTGGTTGCGGTAGTGGAACAGGCTGATGTTCCAGCCCGGGTGCAGGGCCTGCAGGAAGCGCATCAGCGCGCCGGGCCGCTCGGGGAACTGGAAGCGGAACAGCCGCTCGTCGCGCGCCAGCTCGCTGCGGCCGCCCACCATGTGGCGCACGTGCTCCTTGGCGAGCTCGTCGTCGGTCAGGTCCACCGTGGCAAAGCCGTGCCGGCGGAACTGCCGGGCGATGCGCTCGGCCTCGTCGCGCCTGAGGATCGCCAGACCGACGAACACGTGCGCCACACGCTCGTCGGAGATGCGGTAGTTGAACTCGGTCACCGCGCGCGGCCCGATCAGCTCGCAGAAGCGGCGGAACGAGCCGCGCTCCTCGGGGATGGTCACCGCGAACAGGGCCTCACGCTGCTCGCCGAACTCGGCGCGCTCGGCCACGAAGCGCAGCCGGTCGAAGTTCATGTTCGCGCCGCAGGTGATGCTCACGAACGTGCGGCCCTTGCAGCGCTCGCGCACCACGTAGGCCTTGATCGCCGCCACGCCCAGGGCCCCGGCGGGCTCGAGGATGCTGCGGGTGTCCTGGAACACGTCCTTGATGGCGGCGCAGACGGCGTCGGTGTCCACCGTGACGATCTCGTCGACCAGCGCGCGCGCCACGCGGAAGGTCTCCACGCCGACCTGCTTGACCGCCGTGCCGTCGGAGAACAGGCCAACGTCGGGCAGCGCCACGCGCCGGCCCTTCGCGATGGACTGGCGCATGGCGTCGGAGTCGGTGGTCTGCACGCCGATCACGCGCACCTCGGGCCGCACGGCCTTGACGTAGGCGGCCACGCCGGAGATGAGCCCGCCGCCGCCGATGGCCACGAACACGGCGTCGATCGGGCCCTGGTGCTGGCGCAGGATCTCCATCGCCACCGTGCCCTGGCCGGCGATGACGTCGGGGTCGTCGAAGGGGTGCACGAAGGTCAGGCCCTGGGCCTGCTGCACGGCCAGCGCGTGCTGGTGGGCGTCGGAGTAGCTGTCGCCGTGCAGCACGACCTCGCCGCCCAGCGCCTGCACGGCATCGACCTTCAGCCGCGGCGTCGTCACCGGCATCACGATCACGGCGCGACAGCCCATGCGCCGGGCCGCCAGTGCCACGCCCTGCGCGTGGTTGCCGGCCGAGGCGCAGACGACACCGGCGGCGCGCAGTTCGGGCGTCAGCTGCGCCATCTTGTTGTAGGCACCGCGCAGCTTGAAGCTGAACACGGGCTGCTGGTCCTCGCGCTTGAGCAGCACGGTGTTGCCGATGCGGCGCGAGAGGTTGCGCGCCGGCTCCAGCGCCGTCTCGCGGGCGACGTCGTAGACGCGGGCGGTGAGGATGCGCTGGAGGTACTCGGCGGCCACGCGGCGTTGGCGCGGCGTGAGCGGGGCGGCCGGCAGGGCTTGCGCGGCATCGGCGGGGCGGTTGCGGCCAGCGGGCATCGGAACGGGCTTCCTGCGTCGACGGAAGGGGCAGCGAAAAAAGGCCCGGAGCCTCGCGGCTCCGGGCCGAATCCACCGTTGAGGAGGTGGAGGAGACAACCGGTGCAGCCCCGCTCTCGGCACGCCGGGCGCCAAGGGCATGGACTCGATGACGGTCAGTCTATCACCGCGATGCTGCGGTGCAATATCCTCGCGCCGACGGTATCCTGGAGGATGTTCTCCAATCCGGCGTGACGAGGAGATCCGACACCATGGAATGCACCGTTCACTGGACCCCGGGCACCGGCATGGGGTTCGTCGCCGAGACCGGCAGCGGCCACCTGCTGACGATGGACGGCGCGCCCGACGGCGGCGGCCGCAACTTGGCGCCGCGGCCCATGGAGACCGTGCTGGCCGGCACCGGCGGCTGCACCGCCTACGACGTGGTGCTCATCCTCAAGCGCGGCCGCCACGACGTGACCGGCTGCCAGGTCAGGCTGACCAGCGAGCGCGCCGCCTCCGAGCCCAAGGTGTTCACCAAGATCCACATGCACTTCGTCGTCAGCGGGCGCGGCGTGCCGGCCGCGGCGGTGGAGCGCGCCGTCGCGCTGTCGCATGAGCGCTACTGCTCGGCCAGCATCATGCTGGGCAAGACGGCCGAGATCACCACCAGCTTCGATCTGATCGACGAGAGCCGGCCGGGCTGAGCCCCGCCCGTTCGGGCTGATTCCGTTCGGGCTGAGCTTGTCGAAGCCCAACCCGCAACGGCTTCACACCCGGTGCGCCACCGTGGTCATCACCTTTGCCGCGCCGCGCATCAGCCAGCTCACAGGCAGCGGCAGCTCGGCGCCACCGGCCGCGCGCGCGTCTTCGGCGTGGCGCGCCTCGTCGGCCTTGATGGCCTCGACGATGGCCCGCGAGCGGCCGTCGCCGGCCGGCAGCCGGCCAAGATGACCGGCCAGGTGCTGCTCGACCTGGCGCTCGGTCTCGATGACGAAGCCCAGGCTGACGGCATCGCCCAGGCGGCCCGCCAGCAGCCCGATGCCGAAGGCGCCGGCATACCAAAGCGGGTTCAGCAGGCTGGGACGGTCGCCAAGCTCGTCCAGGCGTTGCTGCGTCCAGGCCAGGTGGTCGATCTCCTCGCGCGCCGCCTGCTGCATCTGCTGGCGCAGCCCGGGCGTACGCGCCGTCAGCGCCTGCGCCTGGTACAGCGCCTGCGCGCAGACCTCGCCGACGTGGTTGACGCGCATCAGCGAGCCGGCCTCGCGGCGCTCGGGCTCCGACAGCGCCGTGGCGTCGGCGCGCACGGCCGCCGCGGGATTGGGGCGCGCGGCGTGCACCGCGCCGGCCAGGGTGCGCAGGGCGTGGTCGGCGCTGGCCAGCAGGCGGTCGGTGAGGGTGGCTGTTTCTTGCTTCGGGAAATCCATGAGGCACCAATCTAGTGCTTCCCGGATCGCCTGCGGTGGGCCACGTGTTTCTCGTTGTTGCCGCACCACAGAAAGAGGGCTTTTCAGGCCCAAAGATTGGAAAACGTCGAACCCGTCTGGTGCAATAGCGTCAACTTCCGCTGCGGAGGTTGCCTCGAACAACCCTGCGCCGGGTGATACCTGCCCGATCGGGACCTCTTGTTAAACCAAGGAGATAGTGTCAATGAAGAAATCCCTGCTCACCCTGGCCGCTCTGACGGCGTTCGCGGGTGTCGCTTCGGCCCAGTCGTCGGTCACGCTGTTCGGCATCGTCGATGCGAACCTGCGTAACGTCAAAAACGGCGCCTCTTCGGTGAAGTCGATGAGCCAGGATGGCCTCGCTTCGAGCCGCCTCGGCTTTCGTGGCGTCGAAGACCTCGGCGGTGGCCTTCGCGCGGGCTTCTGGCTCGAAGGCGCAATCTCTCCCGACACTGGCACGTCCGGCGGCCAGACTTGGCAGCGTCGCTCCACGTTGAGCCTGCTCGGCAGCTTCGGCGAAGTGCGCCTCGGCCGCGACTACACCCCGACCTTCTGGAACCACACGGTCTTCGATCCGTTTGGCACCAACGGTGTCGGTGCCCAGACCAACCTGATGCAAGCCTATGGGGTCGCGTCGGTGCTGGGCGGTGGTGCAACGACGACCGTCCGCGCGAACAACTCGGTGGGTTACCTGCTGCCGTCGATGGGCGGTCTGTACGGCCAACTGATGATTGCCGCCGGCGAAGGCACCGCTGGCAACAAGTACAGGGGCTTCCGCGTTGGTTACTCGGCCGGTCCGGTGAACGCCGCCTTCGCATGGGGCAGCACTGAAGTTAGCGCTTCGCGCGACATGGACGCCATGAACGTGGCGGGTTCTTGGAACTTTGGTTTCATGACCCTCATGGGCCAGTACCACTCGTACAAGGTGGACAACAGCACGGGTGCCGATCCCAAGCAAACCAACCTGATGCTCGGTGCGACTGTCCCGATGGGCACCAGCACGTTCAAGACGTCCTATGGTCGCGCCACGATCAAGAGCGGCGTTGCGGGAGCGGCTGACAAGAACATCAACCAGTTCGCTCTTGGCTATCAGTACGACATGTCCAAGCGAACCTCCCTGTACGCCAACTACGCCCGTGTCGCGAACGACTCGCGGGCGAAGGGTGATCTGTACGCTGTCGCTGGCGGCGGCACGGCTTCGCCCCTGCCGGCTCCCGCTTTCGGCGGTACGGCCGACAAGCCCAAGTCGACCGGCTACGAGTTCGGCATCCGCCACACGTTCTGATCGTCGGAGCCTAGGCTCCTTCGGACGAGGCCGCCGCGAGGCGGCCTCGTCGTTTGTGGAGTCCCGGTCCGCGCCACGCCCTCCTGCCCTCATGTTCCGCACCCTGTCGGCCGCCGTCGTCGCGGCACTGTTGCTCGGCGGCTGTGCTGCGCCGCCGCCCGCCGGCCAGCAAGGCTGGCACGCGGTGCCGCTGCCCGGCAAGACCCCCACGCGGTATAGCTGGACGCAAAAGGACGGCCGCGCGGCAGTGGCTGCGGTCTCCGAACGATCCGCCAGCATGTGGCGGCGTCGCGTGGAGCTCGATCCGCCGCTGCTGGGTTCGGTCAGCTTCTCCTGGTGGGTCGAGGACCTGATCGCCGAGGCCAGCGTGGCTGACGCCGATCGCGAGGATGCGCCGGCCCGCGTCCTGTTCGGCTTCGGCGGCGACATCGCCAAGCTGCCACCGCGCACCCGGATGATGTTCGACCTCGCGCAGGCGCTGACCGGCGAGGCGCCTCCCTACGCGACGCTGATGTACGTGTGGGACCCGGTGGCGCCGGTCGGCACGGTCATCGTCAACCCGCGCAGCGACCGCATCCGCAAGATCGTCGTCGAATCGGGTCCCGCGCAACTGCGCCGCTGGCGCGACCACCGCCGCGACCTCGCTGCCGACTTCCGGCTGGCGTTCGGCGAGGACCCGGGACCGCTGGTTTCGATCGCCGTGATGACCGACAGCGACAACACCCGCTCCCAGGCCCGCACCTGGTACGGGCCGGTCACGCTGCACTAGCGCAAGCGGCACAATCACGCGTTTTGCGTCGCTCGCACGGCGCCACCCGATCCCTTCCCGCCCCAACCCGATGCTGGCCTTCATCCTCCGCCGCCTGGCCCAGGCCGTCGTCGTGATGCTCACGGTGGCCTTCCTGGCCTTCATGCTGTTCCAGTACGTGGGCGACCCGGTGGCGCAGATGCTGGGCCAGGACGCCACGCAGGAGCAGCGCGAGGCGCTCAAGCGCGACCTCGGCCTGGACCAGCCCTTTCCGGTGCAGTTCGCGCGCTTCGTGGGCAACGCCGTGCAGGGCGAGTTCGGCCTCAGCCTGCGCCAGGGCCGGCAGGTGTCGACGCTGATCGCCGAGCGCTTTCCGGCCACGCTGGAGCTCTCGCTGGCCGCGGCGGTGATCGCGCTCGTGGGGGGCGTGCCGCTCGGGGTGTATGCGGCGCTCAAGCGCGGCCGCGTCGGCGCGCAGGCGGTGATGACGCTGTCGCTGCTGGGCGTGAGCCTGCCCACCTTCTTGATCGGCATCCTGCTCATCCTGGTGTTCTCGGTGCAGCTGCAGTGGCTGCCCAGCTTCGGCCGTGGCGAGACGGTGCCGCTGTTCGGCAGCACCACCTGGACGACGGGGCTGCTCACGCTCGACGGCTGGGCGCACCTGCTGCTGCCGGCCGTCACGCTCAGCGTGTTCCAGCTGGCGCTGATCCTGCGCCTGGTGCGCGCCGAGATGCTGGAGGTGCTGCGCACCGACTACATCAAGTTCGCGCGCGCCCGCGGGCTGAGTGACCGCGCGATCCACTTCCGCCACGCGCTGAAGAACACCCTGGTGCCCGTCATCACCATCACGGGGCTGCAGCTGGGCAGCTTGATCGCCTTTGCCATCATCACCGAGACGGTGTTCCAGTGGCCGGGCATGGGCTTCCTGTTCATCCAGGCGGTGCAGTTCGCCGACATCCCCGTGATGGCGGCCTACCTGTGCCTGATCGCGCTGGTGTTCGTGGTCGTCAACCTCGTGGTCGACCTGCTGTACTTCGTCGTCGACCCGCGGCTGCGGGTCGAGAAGCCGGGCGGGGGCCACTGAGATGAGCACCGCTCCTTCCAGCCTGGCGCGCTGGCGCGACAGCGACGTCTGGCACAGCTTCAAGCGCTCGCCCACGGCCATCGTGGCGGCGGTGATCGCCGCCGCCTGCCTGTTCTGCAGCCTGTTCGCGCCCTGGGTGGCGCCGCACAACCCCTTCGACCTGGCCTCGCTGAACCTGCTCGACTCGCGCCTGCCGCCCGCCTGGATGGACGGCGGCAACCCCCGCTACCTGCTGGGCACCGACGACCAGGGCCGCGACATCCTGAGCGCGCTGTTCTACGGCGCGCGCATCTCGCTGCTGGTCGGGCTGGCCTCGGTGCTGCTGTCGCTGGTGGTGGGCGTGGCGCTGGGCCTGCTGGCCGGCTTTGTGGGCGGTGCGGTCGACGCCTTCATCATGCGCGTGTGCGACGTGATGCTGTCGTTTCCCAGCATCCTGGTGGCGCTGCTGATCGACGGCGTGGGCCGCGCGATCTTCCCGAACGCGCACGACACGCTGGCCTTCGGCGTGCTGATCTTCGCCATCGCGCTCACCGGCTGGGTGCAGTACGCGCGCACGGTGCGCGGCTCCACGCTGGTGGAGCGGCAGAAGGAGTACGTGCAGGCGGCGCGCGTGATCGGCGTGGCCCCGCTGGCCATCATGGCGCGCCACGTGCTGCCCAACGTGATGGGGCCGGTGCTGGTGCTGGCCACCATCCAGGTGGCGGCGGCCATACTCACCGAGGCCACGCTGTCCTTCCTGGGCGTGGGCGTGCCGCCGACCTCGCCCAGCCTGGGCACGCTGATCCGCATCGGCAACGACACGCTGTTCTCGGGCGACTGGTGGATCACCATCTTCCCCGGCCTGATGCTGGTGCTGATCGCGCTCTCCGTGAACCTGCTGGGCGACTGGCTGCGCGACGCACTCAACCCCAAGCTGCAATGAGCACCGCACCGCTGCTTGAGGTGAAAAACCTGGTCGTGGAGTTCCCCACGCGCCGCGGCACGCTGCGCGCGCTGGACCGCGTGTCCTTCGACATCGCGCCCGGCGAGATCCTCGGCGTCGTCGGCGAGTCCGGCGCCGGCAAGAGCCTCACGGGCGCGGCGATCATCGGCCTGCTGGAGCCGCCGGGCCGCATCGCCGGCGGCGAGATCCGCCTGCACGGCCAGCGCATCGACGGCCTGCCGGCCGAGGCGATGCGCCGCATCCGCGGCAAGCGCATCGGCGCCGTCTTCCAGGATCCGCTGACCTCGCTGAACCCGCTGTTCACCGTGGGGCAGCAGCTGGTGGAGACCATCCGCGCGCACCTGCCGCTGACCGAGGCGCAGGCGCGCGAACGCGCCCTCGGCCTGCTGGCGCAGACCGGCATCCCGGCGCCCGAGGCGCGCTTCGGCCAGTACCCGCACCAGTTCAGCGGCGGCATGCGGCAGCGCGTGGTGATCGCGCTGGCGCTGGCCGCCGAGCCTGAGCTGATCGTCGCCGACGAGCCGACCACGGCGCTGGACGTGTCGATCCAGGCGCAGATCATCGCGCTGCTCAAGGGCCTGGCGCGCGAGAGCGGCACGGCGGTGATGCTCGTCACGCACGACATGGGCGTGATCGCCGAGACCTGCGACCGCGTGGCCGTGCTCTATGCCGGCCGGGTGGCCGAGATCGGGCCGGTGGCCGAGGTCATCCACCGCCCCGCGCACCCGTACACGCGCGGCCTGATGGGCGCCATCCCGGCCATGGACGAGGACCGCGACGAGCTGCTGCAGATCGACGGCGCGATGCCGCGCCTGAACGCCATGCCCGGCGGCTGCGCCTTCCACCCCCGCTGCCCCGCCGCCACCGCGCGGTGCACGCGCGAGCGGCCCGAGCTGATGGCGGCCGGCGCCACGCGCGCGGCCTGCTGGTTGGTGCAGGCCGACGTCCAGACCGGAGCCCTGCGATGAGCGCGCCGGGCCGCTCCCAAGCGCTCATCCCGCAGTGCGCGGCACGGAGGGCATTCCAGTGAGCACGCCGCCCCTGGTGCAGGTGCGCGACTTGGCCAAGCGCTTCGATGTCTCGGCGCCCTGGCTCAACCGCGTGCTCGAGCGCCTGCCCCGCCAGGTGGTGCACGCCGTCGACGGCGTGAGCTTCGACATCGAGCGCGGCACAACGCTGGCCCTGGTGGGCGAGAGCGGCTGCGGCAAGAGCACCGTGGCGCGGCTGCTGGTGGGGCTGCTGGAGCCCACGGCCGGCGCCATCCACTTCGACGGCCAGCCCATCAGCGGCCCGACCGGGCTGAAGGGTGCTGCGCGCCGCGCGCTGCAGCGCCGCCTGCAGATGATCTTCCAGGACCCCTACGCCAGCCTCAACCCGCGCTGGACGGTGGAGGCCATCGTGGCCGAGCCGCTGCGCGAGCACGCGCTGGTGGCGGGCGCCGACGCGCGGCGCGCCCGCGTGGCCGAACTGCTGCAGCAGGTGGGCCTGGCCGCGGCCGACGCCGCCAAGTACCCGCACCAGTTCAGCGGCGGCCAGCGCCAGCGCATCAGCATCGCGCGGGCGCTGGCCACGCAGCCGGAGTTCCTGGTCTGCGACGAGCCGACCTCGGCGCTCGACGTCTCGGTGCAGGCGCAGGTGCTGAACATCATGAAGCGGCTGCAGCGGGAGCGCGGCCTCACCTACCTGTTCATCAGCCACAACCTGGCGGTCGTGCGGCACGTCGCCGACCGCGTGGGCGTGATGTACCTGGGCCGCCTGGTGGAGGTGGCGCCCAAGCGCGAGCTGTTCGCCGCGCCGCGCCACCCCTACACGCGCATGCTGCTCGACGCCATCCCCGACGTGCACATGAGCGGCCGCGCGCGCACGCCGGTGCAGGGCGAGGTGCCCAACCCGCTGCTGCCGCCGCCCGGCTGCAGCTTCCACCCGCGCTGCCCGCACGCCGACACGCGCTGCCGCACCGAGCGGCCGGCGCTGGCCACCATCGGCGGCTTGCAGGTGGCCTGCCACGCGGTGCAGGAAGGCCGGCTGGGCGTGTGAGGGCCTCTCAGCGGGGCAGCAGCCGCTCGCGCGCGAAGAGTTCGACCACGGCCTCGCGCTCGCGGATCAGGTGCACGGCGTCGCCGTCCACCATCACCTCGGCGGCGCGCGGCCGCGTGTTGTAGTTGCTGGCCATGACCATGCCGTAGGCCCCGGCCGACAGCACAGCCAGGCGGTCGCCGGCACGCAGGGCCAGCAGGCGGTCGCGGCCCAGCCAGTCGCCGCTTTCGCACACCGGGCCCACCACGTCCCAGGGCCGCGCGGGCTCGTCGTGGCGCAAGCGGCAGGGCTCGATGGCCATCCACGCTCCGTACATGGCCGGGCGCACGAGGTCGTTCATCGCCGCGTCGACGATGCAGAAATTCTTGCCGCCGTCGTCGCTGGCGCCCGCCTTGAGCACCAGCGCAGTGGCCAGCAGCACACCGGCGTTGCCCACCAGCGAGCGCCCGGGCTCCAGCAGCAGTTCGCGGTGGCCGTGGCCGCGGGCGTCGATGCGCGCCAGCATCGCCGACACCAGCTCGGCCGGCTCGGGCGGCTGCTCGTCGGTGTAGGTGATCCCCAGGCCGCCGCCGACGTCGACGTGGTGGATGGCGATGCCCTCGGCCTCGACGGCCTCGACGAGATCGAGCAGCCGGTCCAGCGCGTCCAGGTAGGGCGCCAGCTGCGTGATCTGCGAGCCGATGTGGCAGTCGATGCCCTCCACGCGCAGGCCCGGCAGCGCTGCGGCGTGGCGGTAGGCGGCCAGGGCATCGCCGTGTGCAATGCCGAACTTGTTGCCCTTCAGGCCGGTGGAGATGTAGGGGTGCGTGCCGGCATCGACGTCGGGGTTCACGCGCAGGCTCACCGGGGCGATGCGACCCTCGCTGCGCGCCACGGCGTCGAGCGTGTCGAGCTCGGCCGGGCTCTCGACGTTGAAGCAGCGCACGCCGGCCCGCAGCGCGGCCCGCATCTCGTCGGGCGTCTTTCCGACACCGGAGAACACGACGCGCCCGGGGTCGCCACCGGCGGCGAGCACGCGCGACAGTTCACCGCCGGAGACGATGTCAAAGCCGGCGCCGGCCTCGGCGAAGGTCTGCAGCACCGCCAGCGACGAATTGGCCTTCATCGCGTAGCACACCAGGTGGCGGCGACCGTGCAGGGCCTGCTGGTAGGAGGACAGGGCCGCGCGCATGGCACGGCGTGAGTACACATACAGCGGCGTGCCGTGGCGGGCGGCCAGCTCGTCGAGCGCGTGGCCCTCGATCGTGAGCACGCCATCGGCGCGGCGCGCCACGAAGGGAGCGCCCGGCAGCAGGCGGGGCGCACTCATCGCGACGCCGCCGTCGCGGGTGCAGACGCGGCAGCCGCGGGCGCCGCAGCGGCGGGCTGGGGCAGCGTCAGCGGCCCCTTCTGCCCACAACCCACCAGCGCAAGGCCCGCCACCATGACGGCAACGCCGGCAAACCGCGTCGATAAACTCGTGCGCAACCGATTCCCCATGCCGAGGATTTTATGAGCCTGCCCCCGGGCGCCCCCAAGAGCAGCGCGCCTTGCCTGCTCAGCGATGCCGACTACCACGAGCGCACGCACGCACTGTTGGCCCACATCGAGGCCACCTGCGACCGCTGGCTGCAGGACGACGTGATCGACATCGACACCCAGCGCACCGGCGGGCTGCTGGAACTGCACTTCCCCGGCGGCAGCAGGATCGTCGTCAACACCCAGCCGCCGCTGCACGAGCTGTGGCTGGCGGCGCGCGACGGCGGCTTCCACTACCGCTGGGACGGCAGCGCCTGGCGCGACACCCGCGACGGCAGCGAGTTCGTCGCCACGCTGTCGGCTCTGGCCAGCGCGCAGGCGGGGCGCACGCTGCGCTTCGCGCTCTGAGCATCCCAGGCCCATGACCGCGCCCGGCGTTCGCGAAGAAACAGGCGTGCTGCTGCGCTACAAGGTGAACGGCAGCGCCGAGATGACCGACACGTCATTGGTGC
>JAUMBF010000051.1:0-24448 GCA_032115875.1 Rubrivivax sp. | reverse complement strand
ACCGCGCCTTCGGCGCCGAGCCACTGCCCACCGATGCCGCTGGGTTCCAAGCGCGTGTCGACGAAGGCCGCACGCGGCTGAACCTGATCGCCGCCGAAGTGGCGAGGCTGGCTGCGGCCGTGCTCGTGGAGTACGCGGCGGCGGTGCGCAAGCTCAAGGACGCCCGCCCCCCCAAGGAGGTGGCCGACGACATCACGGCCCAGCTTCTGCGCCTGGTGCCCAGGCGTTTCTTGTTGGCCACACCCTGGGCCGCCCTCCAGCACCTGCCGCGCTACCTCAAGGCCGTCGTGCTGCGCCTGGACAAGCTGCGCGGCGACCCTGCCCGTGACGCCGCCCGCCTGGCGGAACTGCGCCCGCTGGAGGCGCGCTGGCTCAAGCGCGCGGCGGAGTTGCGCGGCGCCCCGCACGCGCGTCTGGACGATTACCGCTGGCTGCTGGAAGAGCTGCGCGTGAGCCTGTTCGCCCAGGAATTGCGCACGCCCCAGCCGGTGAGCGGCAAGCGGCTGGACAAGGCCTGGGCGCAGATCGACGCCTGAAGCCCCACGGTGTGGGGCATCAAGGAGTTGTGTTTGCGAATCATTCGCATTAGTATCCATTTCTGTCACCATACCACTGCCCACGAGGGCCGACACCATGCTCAAGAAGCTTCCAACGTTGCGGGCCGCCGCCGTCGTGCTGGCCCTGGCCAGCTCCCCCTTCGCCTGGGCGCAGGAGCGGGTACTCAACCTGTACTCGGCCCGCCACTACCAGACGGACGAGGCGCTGTATGCCAACTTCACCAAGGCCACGGGCATCCGCATCAACCGCGTTGATGCCGACGACGCCGGCATCTTGGCGCGCCTGAGGGCCGAAGGCGCTGCGAGCCCCGCCGACGTGGTGCTGCTCGTCGACGCCGCGCGCCTGTGGCGCGCCGAGCAGGACGGGCTGTTCCAGCCGGTCAAGTCGGTGGTGCTCCAGCAGCGCATCCCGCCGCAACTGCGCGGGGGAGAAACTGCGCAGGGGACCTCATGGTTTGGTGTCACCACGCGCGCCCGCATGCTGGTCATCGACAAGGCGCGCCTGAAACCCGCCGACGTCGACCGTTACGAGAAATTGTCGTCGCCCGCGCTCAAGGGGCTGATCTGCAGCCGCAGCGGCTCGCACGCCTACAACCTCAGCCTGTTTGGCTCGGTGCTCGAGGCTGCCGGCCCGGCGGCCACCGAGGCCTGGATCCGGGGCGTGGCCGCCAACCTGGCGCGCGATCCCAAGGGGGGCGACACCGACCAGATCCGCGCCGTCGCTGCCGGGGAGTGCGCCGTGGCCATCACCAACACCTACTACTACGCGCGGCTGATGCAATCCAAGCGCCCTGAAGACCGCGCGGTGGTCGAACGTACGCAGGTGGTGTTCCCGAACCAGGCCGACCGCGGCACGCATGTCAACATCAGCGGCGCCGCCGTGGCACGCCATGCCCGAAACCGCGACGCGGCCGTGGCCTTCCTGGAGTACCTGGTGTCCGACGAGGCGCAGCGCATGCTTGCCGACGGCAACAACGAGTACCCGGTGGTGGCCAGCGCGCGCACCGACAACCCGGCGCTGCTGGCCTTGGGCCGCTTCAAGTCCGAGACGGTGCCCATTGCCCAGGTCGGTGCCAACACCGCGCTGGTGCAGCAGATGCTCGACCGCGCCGGGTTCAAGTGACGCTGGAGTGTTGTCCCCCGAAGGCCCGCAAAGCCGCGTCCAGCCCGCCCTGCTGCACCGACACCCGGGCCTGCTCGCGCACCGCGGGCTTGGCGTGGAAGGCGATCGAGCAGCCGGCGGCGCCCATCATGGGCAGGTCGTTGGCGCCGTCGCCCACCGCCAGCGTGCGCTCGGCTGGCAGCCCCAACAACTCGGCCAGCTCCAGCAGCACCCGCCGCTTTTCGGCGCCATCGACCACCGTGCCCCATGGGCGGGCCACGAGCCGGCCGCTGAGCCGGCCGTCCACGATCTCCAGCACGTTGGACCGTGCGTAGTCCAGCCGCAGGCGCGTCTTCACACGGTCGGCGAAAAAGGTGAAGCCGCCGCTGACGAGCAGGGTCTTCAGACCGGCCTCGCGGCAGGCCGCGACGAAAGCCTCCACGCCCGGGTTCAGGGCCAGCCGTTCGGTGTAGACGGTCTCCAGCGCCTCGGCCGGCACGCCGCGCAGCAGCGCCAGCCGGCGACGGAGGCTTTCGGCGTAGTCGGCGATCTCGCCGCGCATCGCTGCCTCGGTGATGGCCGCCACCTCGGCTCTGCGGTCAACGGCGGCGGCGATCTCGTCGATGCACTCGATGTTGATCAGCGTGGAGTCCATGTCGAACGCAACGAGGCCGAAATGGCTCAGCGGTGGCGGTGCCAGGCCGCGCACGAACACGCCGGGGGCCACTTCGCGCACGGTGCGCTCGGCCACCGCAGCTGCTGGAGCAGGGATGTGGGGAGTCATCGGGTGATCATGCCAGTCGGTTCAGACTGCGTCAGGCCGCCTCGGGCAACGGCTGCCCCAGGTGGCGCAGCAGGTCGCGCAAGTAGTGCGCGCGATCAGCAGGCAGGCTGATCTCGCGTTCGATGCGCAGCTTGTCGTTCCCGGCCAGGCGGATGGCGCGGTTCTTCTGCACCAGCTCGATGAGGCGGCGTGAGTCCACCGGCGCCTGCGGACGGAAGGTGATGTTCATCAGCTTGGGGCCGGCGTCGATCTTCAGCACGCCATACGGCCGGGCCAGCACGCGAAGGCGGTGCGTGTCGAACAGCGTCTGGCCCTGGGTGGGCAGCTTGCCGAATCGGTCGGTGATCTCCTCCAGCAGCGCGTCGATCTGCTCGGGCTTGTCGGCCGTGGCCAGGCGCTTGTAGAGGTTCAGCCGCGTGTGCACGTCGCCGCAGTAGGCGTCGGGCAGCAATGCGGGGGCGTGCAGGTTGATCTCGGTGATGACGTTCAGCGGGTTCAGCAAATCGGGTTCGCAGCCCGCCCTCAGGGCCCGCACGGCGGCCGACAGCATGTCGTTGTAGAGCTGGAAGCCCACCTCCATCATGTTGCCACTCTGGCTCTCGCCCAGAACCTCGCCGGCACCGCGGATCTCCAGGTCGTGCATGGCCAGGTAGAAGCCGCTGCCGAGCTCCTCCATGTCCTGGATGGCCTGCAGCCGCTGCGCGGCCTGCTTGGTGAGGCCTTCCACGTCGGGCACCAGCAAGTAGGCGTAGGCCTGGTGGTGACTGCGGCCTACGCGCCCGCGCAGCTGGTGCAGCTGCGCCAGGCCGAACTTGTCGGCACGGCTGATGACGATGGTGTTGGCGCTGGGCACGTCGATGCCGGTCTCGATGATGGTGCTGCACAGCAGCAGGTTGTGCCGCTGCGCCACGAAGTCGCGCATCACCCGCTCGAGCTCGCGCTCGGGCATCTGGCCATGCGCGACCGCGATGCGCGCCTCGGGCAGCAACTCGGTCAGCTTCTGGCGCCGGTTCTCGATGGTCTCGACCTCGTTGTGCAGGAAGTAGACCTGGCCGCCGCGCTTGAGCTCCCGCAGCACGGCCTCGCGCACGATGCTGTTGCCCTCGTTGCGCACGAAGGTCTTGATGGCCAGCCGGCGCTGCGGCGCGGTGGCGATCACGCTCAGGTCGCGCAGGCCTTCCAGCGCCATGCCCAGCGTGCGCGGGATCGGCGTGGCGGTGAGCGTGAGCACGTCGACCTCGGCACGCAGGGCCTTCATCGCCTCTTTGTGGCGCACGCCGAAGCGGTGTTCCTCGTCGATGATGAGCAGGCCCAGGCGCTGGAACTTCACGTCGCTGGACAGCAGCTTGTGCGTACCCACGACGATGTCGACACTGCCGTCGGCGATGCCGTCGACGGCGGCCTTCACCTCCTTGGCACTGCGGAAGCGGCTCAGCTCGGCGATCTTCACCGGCCACTTGCCGAAGCGATCCACCAGCGTCTGGTAGTGCTGCTCGGCCAGCAGCGTGGTGGGCGCGAGAAAGGCCACCTGCCTGCCGCCGTGCACGGCCACGAACGCGGCGCGCAGGGCGACCTCCGTCTTGCCGAAGCCGACGTCGCCGCAGACCAGGCGGTCCATCGGCTTCGGCGCCACCATGTCCTGGATGACGGCGTGGATGGCGGCGCGCTGGTCGGCGGTTTCCTCGAAGCCGAAGCTGGTGGCGAAGGCTTCGTAGTCGTGCGGGCTGAAGCGGTGGGCGTAGCCCTCGCGTGCGGCGCGGCGGGCGTACAGGTCCAGCAGCTCCGCAGCGGTGTCACGAACCTGCTCGGCGGCCTTGCGGCGCGCCTTCTCCCACTGCCCGCTGCCCAGTCGGTGCAGCGGCGCCTCGTCCGCGCTCACGCCCGTGTAGCGGCTGATCAGGTGCAGCTGGCTCACCGGCACATAGAGCAGGGCCTTGTCGGCGTATTCCAGGTGCAGGAACTCGCTGGACCCTTCGCCCAGGTCGATGTTCACCAGCCCCTGGTAGCGGCCGATGCCGTGGTTGAGGTGCACGACCGGATCGCCGACCTTCAGCTCCGACAGGTCCTTGATCAGCGTGTCGACGCTCGACACCTGCTCCTGCTTGCGCCGGCGCCGTGTCTCGCGCGGGGTGGCAAACAGCTCGGTCTCGGTGACGAACTGCACCGATACGCCCCTGTCCGGCTCGTGCCAGTGGAAGCCCTCGGCCAGCGGCGCCGCGGCGATGGCCAGCTTCTCGTCGCCCTGCAGGAACTCGGCCAGCGAGCCGACCGCCGGCACATTGAGGTGGTGATCGCGCAGCAGCTCGATCAGGCTCTCGCGCCGGCCTTCGCTCTCGCCCAGCAGCAGCACGCGGTGCGGCGTGGTGCGCGCGTGGCGCTCCAGCTTGCCCAGCGGGTCGGTGCCGCCGCGGTCAATGGCCAGGTCAGGCAGCGGGCGGGCCCAGTCCAGCGCATCGGTGCCGCGCAGCGACAACGTGGCATGGGTCTGCGTGCGACCGAAAAACTCCTCGGCCGGCATGAACACCTCGGCCGGCGCGAGCAGTGGGCGCTCGGGGTCGTGCTGCAGGAAGCGGTGGCGCTCGCGCGTGTCGGCCCAGAATCGCTCCAGCGCTTCGTCGACCTTGCCGTGCAGCACCAGCACAGCCTTGGCGCCCAGGTAGTCGAAGATCGTGCCGACCGCGTCGAAGAACAGGGGCAGGAAGTACTCGATGCCGCCGCCGGCCAGGCCCGCGCCCATGTCCTTGTACAGCCGGGCGCGCGTTGGGTCGCCCTCGATCTTCTCGCGCCAGCGCGCGCGGAAGGCGGTGCGCGAGGCCTCGTCCATCGGGAACTCTCGGCCGGGCAGCAGCCGCACCTCGGGCACGGGGTAGAGGCTGCGCTGCGTGTCGGGGTCGAAGGTGCGGATGGAGTCGACCTCGTCGCCGAAGAGGTCCACGCGATAGGGCACCAGAGAGCCCATCGGGTAAAGATCGATGAGCCCGCCGCGCACCGCGTACTCGCCCGGGCTCACGACCTGGCTCACGTGCTGGTAGCCGGCGAGCGTGAGCTGGCTCTTCAGCCGGGCTTCGTCGAGCCGGCTCTTCTGCTTGAAGTGGAAGGTGGTGCCGGCCAGGAACGAGGGCGGCGCCAGCCGCGTCAGGGCCGTGGTCGCCGGCAGCAGCAGCAGGTCCACGCTGCCCTCGTGGATGCGCCAGAGCGTGGCCAACCGCTCGCTGACCAGGTCCTGGTGCGGGCTGAAACTGTCGTAGGGCAGGGTCTCCCAGTCAGGGAACTGCGCCACGCGCAGCGTGGTGTCAAAGAAGGGCAGCTCGTCGGCCAGCCGCTGCGCGTCGGCAGGTTCGGCCGTGAACACCGCCAGGCAGCGGCCGGCTTGCGCATGCTGGCGCGCCAGACGGGCCAGCAGCAGGGCATCGCCCGAGCCGGTGGGGCGGGGCAGCGTGAAGCGTCTGCCCGACGCAATGGATGGCAGTTGCATGGGGGCGTCGAAAAAGCAGATCGCCCCGCGGCGCGGGCCGAGGGGCGTGAACGGGTGCCGATTCTAGAATCCGCCCCATGCCCGACGCGCCCCGCTGCTTTGCCCTGGTGCCTTGCGCCGGCGTCGGAACGAGGGCAGGGCAGGGCGGGCCCAAACAGTACGCCCCGCTGAGCGGCCGCAGCGTCGTGGCACACACGCTGGCGGCGCTGGCCGATTGCCCGGCGCTGCACGCCACGCTGGTGGTGCTGGCGCCCGACGACACCGAGTTTGAGCGCCAAGCTCCAGCCCACCACGGCGATCGCGCCTGGGTGGCGCGCTGCGGCGGCCCCACGCGCTCAGCCAGCGTGGCCTCCGGCCTGGCCGCACTGCGCGAGCGTGGGGCCCGCAACGACGACTGGGTGCTGGTGCACGACGCCGCGCGCTGCCTGCTGCGGCCGGCCTGGGTACAGCGCTTGTGGGACGCCTGCCGCGACGATGCTGTGGGCGGCCTGCTGGCACTGCCGCTGGCCGACACCTTGAAGAACGCCGATGCCGAAGGGCGCGCGCAATTGACGCTGCCGCGCGATGGCAAGTGGCTGGCGCAGACACCGCAGATGTTCCGCCTGGGCCTGCTGCAGCGCGCGCTGCGCGAGGCCGGCCCCGGTGTCACCGACGAGGCCAGCGCCATCGAGGTGCTGGGCCTCAAGCCGCTGCTCGTGCCCGGCGAAATCGAGAACCTCAAGGTCACCTGGCCCGGCGACTTCGCGCTGGCGACCCGGCTGCTGGAGACACGATGAACCCCTTCGATATGCGCATCGGCGAGGGCTGGGACACCCACCGTCTCGTCGAGGGCCGACCGCTGGTGCTGGGCGGCATCACGATCCCGTTCGACAAGGGCCTGCTTGGCCACTCGGATGCCGACGCGCTGCTGCACGCCCTCACCGATGCGCTGCTGGGCGCCGCCGCGCTGGGCGACATCGGCCGACACTTCCCCGATACGGACCCGGCGTTGCAGGGCGCCGACTCCGGCCGCCTGTTGCAGCTCGCGGTGCAGCGCGTGCGCGCGGCCGGCTGGGAGCCCGTGAACCTGGACTGCACCATCGTTGCGCAGGCCCCGAAGATGGCGCCGCACATCGAGTCCATGCGTGCGCGCATCGCGAAGCTCCTGGGCCTGTCGCCCGAGCGCGTGAACGTCAAGGCCAAGACGGCCGAGAAGATGGGCCCGGTGGGCGAGGGCCTGGCCATCGAGACCCGTGCCGTTTGCCTGCTGGCCCGACGCTGAGCGGCCGCGCAGGGGCTGCAGCGCCAAAGAGCGTGCTCAAGCGCGGCTCGAGCGAGCAGTTTGCGTGCCGCCCGCGGACGGGGTGGCCGCCGGCTCGACCCTTTGCAGCCGAAGGTGGGCCACCAGTCCGCCTTCCGGCGCGACGGCCAGCTCCAGCGAGCCGCCCATGCGGTGCATGGCCTTTTCCACGATGGCCAGCCCCAGTCCGGCGCCGGTGGCTGCGGTGCGCGCCGCATCGCCGCGGAAGAACGGCAGCGTCAGCTGCGACAGCTTCTCGGCCGCCACCCCCGGGCCCCGGTCGCGCACGCTGACGATGGCCCAGGGCCCTGCTCGCCGGGCCGTCACGCTGACATCGGCTCCCCCGGTATCGATGCTGCGGCCATAGCGGCGGGCGTTTTCGAACAGGTTCAGGAATACGCGACCGAGCTCGGTGTCGTCGGCCAGCACCAGCAAGTCGTGCGGCACGTTCACCTGGATGCGGATCTGCGACGCGTCCCGAAAGCCTGCCACCTCGCGCTCCAGCAGGGTGGCTAACGGCACCGCTTGCAGCGCCGTCTCGCCGGGGCGGGCGTAGTCCATGAACTTCTCGATGATGGCGTCGAGCTGGTCGATGTCCATGGCCATGTTGCGACGGGCCTCTTCGTCGGCCACGCTCATTTCGGTCTCCAGGCGCAGCCGGGCCAGCGGTGTGCGCAGGTCGTGGCTGATGCCGGCCAGCATCACGGCGCGGTCTTCCTCCACGCGTGCAAGCTCTCGCGCCATGCGATTGAAGCCGCGGTTGACCTCGCGGATCTCGATCGTGGGGGTGTCCTCGTCCAGGCGCGAGTCGAGATCACCCTCGCGGACACGGCTGGCTGCGAAGCTGAGCTGCTTCAGCGGCCGGTTGATCAGGCTGGCGATGGCCACCGAGCCCAGCAACGTTGTCAGCAGCGCGATGCCGATCCACACCGCCCACGTGCCGAAGGCGAGCTGTGCGCCCGGGCCGGCCTCGGCTTGCAGCCAGTAGCGACCGCCGGCGATCGTGAACCCGACCCACAGCCCCGGCTGGCCGTTGACGCTGCGTGCCACTTCGGCGTCAGCACCCAGGGCGGCGCGCAGCTCGGCTTCGACGCGGCGCGAGAATCGGTCCACCGCATAGGGCTCGGCGCGGTCGCTGTGCTCGCGGGGCAGCACGCTCACGGCCTGCTCGCCCAAGGTCTTGAGCAGGGCCGCGCGGTTGATGCCGTCACTGTGCGACAACGCTGCCCGGGACAGGTTCACCAGCCCCGCGATCTGCTGCGCAGCCTGCACGGCGCGCGCCTCGAACTCCAACGCCCGCAGCGTCTGCACCCAGGCGAACACGCCGCCGGCCAGCAGCAACGCCAGCAGCACAAAGGTGCGCCAGAAGAGGCTGATGCCGGGAGAGCCGAGCACTCAGGTCCGCGCAGCGTGGTCCGGTCCGGATCCGGGTTTGCCGCCCACGCCCCTAGTTGCCGCCGTCGGGCACGAACACGTAGCCCACGCCCCAGACCGTCTGGATGTAGCGGGGCTGCGCGGGATCGGGCTCGACCATCTTGCGCAGGCGGCTGATCTGCACGTCCAGGCTGCGGTCGAAGGGCTCGAATTCGCGGCCGCGCGCCAGGTGCGCCAACTTGTCACGCGACAGCGGCTGCCGCGGGTGGCGCACCAGCGCCTTCAGCATGCTGAACTCGCCGGTGGTCAGTGCGATCTGCTCGCCGTTCTTGCTGAGCCTGCGCAGCGACAAGTCGAATTCAAAGGGCCCGAAACTGACGATCTGCTGGTCCCGGCTGGGCGCGCCCGGCGCCTCGGGGGTGGGTCGGCGGCGCAGTACGGCGTGGATGCGCGCCAGCAACTCGCGCGGGTTGAAAGGCTTGGGCAAGTAGTCGTCGGCGCCGACCTCCAGGCCGACGATGCGGTCGACGTCCTCGACCTTGGCCGTCAGCATGATGATCGGCGTCTGATCATTGCCGGCGCGCAGGCGGCGGCAGATGCTCAGGCCGTCCTCGCCGGGCAGCATCAGGTCCAGCACGATCAGCTCGACGGTCTCGCGCGTGAGCACCCGGTTCAGCGCCTTGCTGTCTTCTGCCAGCAACACGTCGAAGCCTTCCTGGCTCAGGTAGCGGCGCAACAGGTCGCGGATGCGGGCATCGTCGTCGACCACGACGATGCGATCCGGGCGTGCGCTGGCCGTTGGGCTCATGAGGGGCTCCCGATTCGTGGCAGTGGCATTGTTACAGTCGACTCCAATCGATAAACCGGACGAAATCGAGGTTCTGACCAGCCGTTACAAGTCTTGCAAGCCCTCGGCGCTGCCGAGCTTAGGGGCCAGGATGCGCCACACTTGGCGTTTTCCAAACCGCGGGAGCCTTTGCGTGATGCACCACCCCCTCCTCGTCGGCCTGGCCGTGCTGGCGTTCGCGACCGGCAGTTCATGCGCCCGTGCCCAGACGCAGGCCCAGGGCCCACCACTGCAGAACGTGGTGGCTCTGTCGGCCACTGCCAGTACCCAGGTGTCGCAGGACTGGCTCACTGTGGTGCTGGCCACCACGCGGGAAGGCGCCGAGCCGGCTGCCCTGCAGACGCAACTCAAGCAGGCGCTCGATGCCGCGCTGGGTGAGGCTCGGCGCGCGGCTGCCGGCCGTGAGCCGCAGGCGCTGGAGGTGCAGACCGGCGGCTTCTCGCTGAGTCCGCGCTACGGTCGCGATGGCCGCATGAGCGGCTGGACAGGTCGGGTCGAGTTGCTGCTGCAAGGCCGCGACACCGCGGCGATCGCGCAGCTCGCCGGTCGCATCCAGACGCTGTCTGTCGCCAGCACCGCCCTCTCGCTGTCGCGCGAGGCGCGTGAGAAGGTCGAGTCGCAGGTGGCCGCCGAGGCCATCGCGCGCTTCCGTGCCCGCGCCGACGAGGTCGGCAAGGCCTTCGGCTTCGGCAGCTGGGCGCTGCGCGAGGTGAACCTGCAGACCGACTCGCCGTCCTCGGTGCCGATGCCCAGGGTGCGGGTTGCCACGGCCCTGTCGGTGGCGGGCGACGAAGCGCTGCCCGTCGAGGTCGGCAAGGCCACCGTGGCCGTCACGGTCTCGGGCAGCATCACCCTGTCTCCACGCTCCTAGAGTTCCTTCGATGCAGATGACCGAGCCCCGACTTCACCACGTGACCTGCGCCAGTGCGGCCGGCCTGCACCGCATGGCGTACTGGGAGTGGGGCAGCCCGTCCAACCCACGGGCCTTGGTCTGCGTGCACGGTCTTTCGCGGCAGGGGCGCGACTTCGACACCCTGGCGCGCGACCTGTCCTCGGACTACCGCGTGGTTTGCCCCGATGTCGTGGGCCGCGGCCGCTCAGGCTGGCTGGTTGACCCGCGCCTGTACGCCGTGCCCACCTATGTGGCGGACATGGTGACCCTGGTCGCGCGGCTCGATGTCCCCGAGGTGCACTGGGTCGGCACATCGATGGGCGGGCTCATCGGGCTGGCGTTGGCGGCGCAGCAGGGAACGCCGATCACCCGGCTCGTGCTCAACGACGTTGGGCCTGTCATCGAGCCCGGCTTCATCCCCCGGATCCTCGGCTATCTCGGCGTGCCGGCCTTCTGGCGCACGCTCGAGGAGGCCGCCGACGCGACCTGGGCCCAGTCGCGCGGCTTCGGGCCGCACACGCGTGAACAGTGGCTGGCGCTGACCCGGCAGCAGCTGGTGAGCGCCGAGCAGGACGACGGCCATGGCGGCGTGGTCGCCGGTTTCAAGCCCCACTACGACCCTGGCATCGCGGTGCCGGTGCGGGCGGCCACGCCCGAAGGCGCGGCCGCGGCAGAGGCTGTGCTCTGGCAGCTCTACGACCAGATTCGCTGCCCGACGCTCCTGCTGCGGGGCGCCGAGAGCGACCTCTTGAGCCCCGCCACGGCCACCGCGATGGCCGCGCGCGGGCCGCGCTGTACCGTGCACGAGTTGCCGGGCGTCGGCCACGCTCCCACGCTGGTGGCGGTCGACCAGCGCGAGGTGGTGCGCCGTTTCCTGCTCGGCCCGTGAAGCCCGCCCAGGTCGCCGACGCGGGCCCCGAGGCCGCCTCGGCCGCGATCGTGCATCTGGCCAGTGTGGCGCCGGCCGAGCCTGCCGGCATCGACCCCGTGTCGCGTGCCCGCGCCTTTGCCGAGCCGCTTCTGGCCAGCCAGGCGCTGGATACTGGCGAGGATGCCCTCGCGCATGCCGACGGCGTGGCCACGGTGCTGCGCCAGATCGGCGCCGCTCCGTCGCTGGTGGCGGCGGCCTATCTCGTCTATGCCGGCGACTACCTTCAGCGTCCCGAAGAAATGGTGCGCAAGGCCTTTGGTGCCAGTCACGCCAGCCTGGTGATGCTGACGCGGCAACTGGTGCAGGTTCAGCGGGCCGCGCGCGCGGCACAGTCGGCGCTGCCCGACAGCGCGCGCGCCGCCCGCGCCGGGCAGACCGAGCGCGTGCGCAAGATGTTGCTGGCGTTCTCGCGCGACCTGCGCGTGGTGCTGCTGCTCCTGGCCGCGCGGCTGCAGACCTTGCGCTGGTTCGCAGCTACCCGCACGGCGTGCCCGCCCGAGCTGGCCGCCGAGACGCAACAGGTGTTCGCGCCCCTGGCCAACCGCCTGGGCATCTGGCAGGTGAAGTGGGAGCTCGAGGACCTGTCGTTCCGCTTCCTGCAGCCCGGGCCTTACCTGGACGTTGCGCGTCTGGTGGATCAGACGCGCCGCGAACGCGAGGCCAGCGTGCTCGCTGCGCGCGAGCGACTGCGGGCGCTGCTGGCCGCACAGGGCATTGAGGCCGACGTGCAAGGCCGACCCAAGCACCTCTACAGCATCTGGAAGAAGATGCAGGGCAAGGGCCTCACGTTCGAGCGCGTGTTCGACGCACGGGCGCTGCGGGTCGTCGTCGAGGACGTTGCGTCCTGCTACGCCGTGCTGGCTCGCGTGCATGAGACCTGGAAGCCCCTGGACGGCGAGTTCGACGACTACATCGCGCGGCCCAAGCCCAACGGCTATCAGAGCCTGCACACGGTGGTGTCCGACCTCGACGGCCGGCCCCTGGAGGTGCAGATCCGTACCCGCACCATGCATGAGCACGCCGAGCACGGCGTTGCTGCGCACTGGATGTACAAGGAGGCCGGCACGCGCGGCTATGCCGGCGTGGCCGCGAGTGGCGAGTTCGAGGACAAGGTGGCCGAGGCGCGCAAGGCCGTGCTGCGCGAGCTGCTGGCCTGGGAGCGCGACTTTGCAGCGTCGGGGCCAAGCCCGGGTGACAGCGCGGCGGTGGCCGCCGGTGAGGTGTTCGCCGATCGCGTCTACGTCTTCACGCCGCAGGCCACGATCATCGAGCTTCCCGCCGGAGGCACGCCGGTGGACTTCGCTTACGCACTGCACACCGAGCTGGGTCATCGCTGCCGCGGCGCGCGTGTGGACGGCACGATGTTGCCGCTGAACACGCCGCTGCGCTCGGGGCAGACGGTGGAGGTCGTCAGCGTCAAGGAGGGCGGCCCGTCGCTGGACTGGCTCAACCCCGAGCTGGGCTACCTGACGAGCCCGCGCGCCAAGGCCAAGGTGCGCGCCTGGTTCAACGCCCAGGCGTTGTCGCAGACCGTGGCGCGCGGCCGTGACGCGGTCGAGAAGCTCCTTCAGCGCGAGGGCCGCACGGCGCTGGAGCGCGACCAGCTGGCCGCGCAGCTGGGCTTCCGCAACGCCGAAGCGCTGTTCGAGGTGGTGGGCAAGGACGAGTTCTCGCTGCGCACGATCGAAAACCTTCTGCGTCCTCCCGAGCCATCCTCCTCTGACGAGCCCATCGCGCTGAAGCGGTCGCGCAGCGGTGGCCCCGGTGCCAGGGGCGGCGTGCTGGTGGTGGGGATGGACTCGCTGCTGACGACGCTGGCCCGTTGCTGCCGACCGGCACCGCCCGATGCCATCGCCGGCTTCGTGACGCGGGGCCGGGGTGTGGCGGTGCACCGCGGCGACTGCAGCAACCTGCGCCAGATGGCGGCCACCGCGCCCGAGCGCGTGATCGACGTCGCTTGGGGACGGCCGGCCGGCGACCAGGCAACCGTCTACCCGATCGACGTGGTGGTGGAAGCGGCCGACAGGCCGGGACTGCTGCGCGATGTCGGCGAGGTCTTCGCAAAGAACAAGATCAACGTCACGCAGGTGCACACGCAGAGCGCGCGCGACCGCTCCAGCGCCTGGATGACCTTCACGGTGGAGGCTTCCGATGCCACGCGCCTGACGGCGGTGCTGGGCGAGGTGCGGCAGGTCCCGGGCATTCGGCACGCCCGGCGCAAGTGAGCATCGACCAGGCGACGCTCCGTGCGGTGTATAGTCACCGGTTGTTTCAGGCGCTTAGCTCAGCTGGTTAGAGCACCACCTTGACATGGTGGGGGTCGGTGGTTCGAGTCCACTAGCGCCTACCAAGTCCACCCCCAGCCGGGTGCTGCTGCAAGGCGGCACCCGGTTGTCGTTTGTGCCCGGGCGCGACCGGTGCGCGCCGATAGGCCACCGCGAGCGGCTGATCAGGGCGCGCCCGGGGCCGGCCCGGCGGCAGCCTCGCGCACCGCGGCCACGATGTTGACGTAGCCGGTGCAGCGGCAGAGATTGCCTTCCAGTGCGCGCACGATCTCGGCCTCGCCGGGGTGCGGGCTCTCGGCCAGCAGCGCGGTGGCACTCATCAGCATGCCGGGTGTGCAGTAGCCGCATTGCAGGCCGTGACAGCGGCTGAACGCCTGCTGCAGCGGGTTCAGCGTGCCGTCAGGCCCGGCCAGGTCTTCGACTGTGCGCACCTGCGCCTCCTGGCACTGCAGCGACAGCACGTTGCAGGACTTGACGGCCAGGCCGTCGACCAGCACGGTGCAGGCCCCGCACTGCGCGGTGTCGCAGCCCGCATGCGTGCCGGTCAGGGCCAGCTGCTGGCGCAGCAGCTGCAGCAGCGTCTGCTCGGCCGGGACGTCGAGCGTGTGTCGGCGACCGTTGACGATGAGATTGAGGGTCGGCATGGTGGGCTGATTCTGGTCTGAAACCGGCCACGCCGTGGCCCGGCGGCTGCGTTCGTCCCGCCCTCCTGACACTTGGCGCCCGCGTCTGTCGGTTTCGTCGCAGCCCGCTGCCGCAGAACTGGTCGGGCGGTTAGGCTTCGGGCTTCGTCAGAACTCCCCGGACGCGGCCGCAAACACGCCGGCCTGCCACCGCCCCGACATGCCTCGCTCGACGACCCCGACCCCGGCCGAAGAGGCCGCCCGACGCCTGCCCGCTGCCCTGGCGGCGACGCTGCTGCTGCTGGCGCTCGCTGGCTGCGGAAAACCCGACGCGCCGGCAGCCGGCGCTGCCACCAACCCGGACCCGTCCTCTGCCAGGGGTGCGCCGGCCAAGGCGCCGCCGGTGCTGCTGGTGGCTCCCGAAGACGTTCGCATCGTCGACGCCACCCTGCGCGCCACGGGCCCGGCGATCAGCGGCTCTTTGCAGCCCGAACGGCGCGCCGACCTGCGTGCAGAGGTCGGCGCCACGGTGCAGCAGGTGCTCAAGGACAACGGCCAGCCGGTTCGCGCGGGTGACCTGCTCGTTCGCCTGGACGACACCGCCATCCGCGAGAGCCTGCTGTCTGCCGAGGAATCCGTGCGCGCCGCCACCCAGGCCTTCGAGCAGGCTGGGCGGCAGGTGGCGCGCCTGCGGACGCTGCAGGGCCAGGGCATGAGCTCGATGCAGGCGCTCGAAGACGCCGAGGTGCGTAGCAACAACGCCAACAGCGAGCTTGTCGCGGCGCGCGCCCGCGTGGCCACGGCGCGCCAGCAGCTGCGGCGCACCGAGGTGCGGGCGCCGTTCGCAGGCGTGGTGAGTGCCCGTCAGGTCTCGGCCGGCGATACGGCCCAGGTGGGCCGCGAGCTCGTGAAGGTGATCGATCCCGACAGCCTGCGATTCGAGGGCCTGGTCACGGCCGACCGGCTGCAGGAGCTCAAGGTCGGCCAGCCGGTCAGCTTCCGCGTCAACGGATCCGGCGACCGGCTGTTCGCCGGCAAGGTGCGGCGTATCGACAGCGCGGCGAACGCCACGACACGCCAGGTGGCTGTGCAGGTGAGCTTCGATGAGGCTTCTGCGGCGCCACGCGTGGCCGGGCTCTTCGCCGAAGGCCGCATCGAGACCGGCGGCGTGCAGCAGCTGATGTTGCCCGAGGGCACCGTCATCCGCAGCGGCGACAGCGCCCATGTCTGGAAGCTCGGCGACGGGCGGGTGCAGAAGGTGGCGGTCAAGCTGGGCGAGCGCGACCCGCGCAGCGGCGAGTTCCCGGTGCTCTCGGGCCTGGCCAGCGGGGAGCGTGTGCTGCGCAGCCCTGCCGGCTCGCTGGTGGACGGCCAGAGTTTCGAGTTCGCCAAGCCTGCGGCGTCAGCAGCCGCCGCTGCCTCGGCCGCCTCGCGCTGAGCCGTCCGCCGTCCACCGGAGACACCCGATGTTCTTGTCCGATTTCAGCGTCAAGCGGCCCATTGCGATGATCGTGCTGATCATCGCACTCATGGGCCTGGGGCTGCTGGCCCTGTCCAAGTTGCGGGTGAACAACCTTCCCGATGTCGAGCCGCCGGTGCTGGTAGTCAGCATCACCTACCCCGGCGCCAGCCCCGAAACGGTGGAGCGCGAAGTCGTCGCCCGCATCGAGAAGTCGATGCAGAGCATCTCGGGCGTCGACCGGCTGTCGAGCACGGCCCGCGAGGGCAGCGCGCAGTTCGTTCTGGTGTTCGACTTCGAGAAGAACCTCATCGAGGCCGCTGACGAGGTGCGCAACGCCATCGCGGCGGTACGCTTCAAGCTGCCCACCGAAATGCGCGAGCCGATCCTGCAGCGCGTCGATCCCACGGCGCAGCCGGTGATGCAGCTGGCTCTGAGCTCCAGCGTTGTCGACCACGCTGAGATATCGCGTCTGGCCGAGGATCAGCTGGCCGACCGCTTCCGGGCGCTGCCGGGGGTGGCCGTCGTCAACGTCAACGGCGCGCTGCGCCGAGAACTCAGCGTGCTGCTCCACGCTGACAGGCTGCGCCAGTACGCCGTGTCGGTCACCGAGGTCGTGGCGGCGCTGCGCGCCCAAAACGCCACCGCGCCTGTGGGCAAGGTCCGGGGTGTGCTGGAGGATCAGAGCATCCGGCTCGTCGGGCGCATCGAGAACCCCAGTGAGTTCGGCCGGATTGTCGTCAAGCGCAGCGGCGAGCAGCTCGTGCGTCTGGCCGACGTGGCCACGGTGCAGGACGGCTACGCCGAGATCACCTCCCGCTCGCTGCGCAACGGCAACCCCAACGTCAACATCTCCGTGTCGCGCACGCGCGAGGCCAGCACCGTGAACATGGCCGACGCTGTTCGCGCCGAGACCGCGAAGATCGTTCGTGAGTTGCCCGCCGGCACGACGCTGGAGATCGTGCAGGACGGGGGCAAGGAGGCCAAGAGCAGCCTCTACAACGTGACCCACGCGCTGGTCTTCGGCGCCGGGCTCACCGTGTTCGTGGTCTACCTGTTCCTGAACTCCTGGCGCAGCACGCTGATCACGGCGCTGAGCCTGCCCACCAGCGTGCTGGCCAGCTTCATCGCCGTCTGGCTGTGCGGCTTCTCGCTGAACTTCATGAGCCTGCTGGGCCTGAGCCTGGCCATCGGCGTGCTCATTGACGACGCCATTGTGGTGCGCGAGAACATCGTGCGCCACATGGAGCTGGGCGCCGACCGCATCACCGCCGCGCTGGTTGGCACCAAGGAGATCGGGCTGGCGGTGGCTGCCACCACGTTCTCCATCGTCGCCGTGTTCATCCCGGTGGCGTTCATGCCGGGAATCTCGGGGCAGTGGTTTGCGCCGTTCGCGCTCACGGTCGTGGCCTCGGTGTTGGTGAGCCTGTTCATCAGCTTCACGCTGGACCCCATGCTCTCGGCGTACTGGGGCGACCCCCCGGGACATCACGACGCGCCCAGGAAGGGGATCAGTCTGTGGCTGAAGCGCTTCAATGACTGGTTCGATCGCCAGACCGACCGCTACGGCCACGTCATCGCCTGGGCGCTGCAGCACCGGCGCTGGATGGCGGCCTTCGCCGTCTTCAGCCTCGTGGCGGCGGTCGGGCTGCAGGCCAAGTGGGGCGGCAGCAGCTTCCTGCCCGCCGCCGACGCCGGCACCCTGGCCATCGACGTGCGCACGCCGGCAAGCACCAGCCTGGAGTACGCGCGGCTCAAGGTCGAGGCCGCGGCCACGCTGGCGCGCACGATTCCGGAGACCGAGGCCACCAACAGCCAGGTGCGCGTGGGCGGCGGCCGCATCTACGTCGACATCGGCAAGAGCACCGAGCGCAGGCGCAGCGCGTCCCAGATTGCCGCCGAGTTGCGCACGCTGATGGCGCGGCTGGTAGGCGCCGAGTACGTGGTGCTCGATGACCTCAACATGGGCGCGCAGAAGCCGGTGCAGATCCGGTTCACCGGCGAGGACTCGCGCCGGCTTCTGGAGCTGACCAACGAGTTCATGGCGCGGCTTCGCCAGGTGCCGGGCGCGGTGGACGTGGGCCTGTCGGAGCAGGATCCGCAGAACGAGCTGCAGATCGAGCTCGACCGCAGCCTGGCCAACACCCTGGGCATCAGCGTCAACGATGCCGCGCAAGCGCTTCGCGTGGCTTTCGCGGGGGTGGAGGTGGGCGACTGGGTCGATCCCACCGGAGAGTCGCGCGACGTGGCCGTGCGGCTGGCGCCAGCAGACCGCGTCGACGCCGCCAACATTGAGCGGCTGCCCATCACCGTGACGGGCAGCAACATGATGGTGCCGCTGGAGCAGATCGCCACGGTCACCATGGGCAGGGCGCCGAGCCAGATCCAGCGCGAAGACGGCCAACGCACCATCACCGTGGCGGCCAACGTGCAGGGCCGCAGCCCCGGCGAGGTCACGGCCGATGCGCGACGCATCGCTTCGGAGATGAACTTCCCGCCCGGCTACGGTCTGCAGCTGGCCGGCGCCTCGCGCGACCAGCAGGTGGTTTTCTCGGCCATGGGTACGGCGCTGGTGATGGGCGTGGGTCTGATGTACCTGATCCTGGTGGTGCAGTTTGGCAGCTTCACCGCACCGTTGGCGGTGATGCTGTCGCTGCCGCTGTCGTTGATCGGTGTGGTGGTGGCCTTGCTGTTGGTGGGCAGCGGCCTGAACCTGATGAGTTTCATCGGTGTCATCATGTTGATGGGTCTGGTCGCCAAGAACGCGATCCTTCTGCTTGACGCCGCGCGCGTGCTCGAGAAAGAGGGCATGGATCGTGAGTCGGCACTGATGGCCGCCGGCCGCAAGCGGCTGCGTCCCATCCTGATGACGACCTTTGCGCTGGTGGCCGGCATGGTGCCGGTGGCGGTGGGCATTGGCGAGGGCGGCGAGTTCTACCGGCCGATGGCGGTGGCCATCATCGGCGGCGTCATCACCAGCACCTTCCTGACGCTGCTCGTGATCCCGAGCTTCTACGACTCCATCGAGATCGCCAGCGAGCGCATGGTGGCCAAGTTCCACCGCCGCGCCGAGCGCTTCAATCCCTTTGTGGCCTTCGTGCAGACCTTCATCGAGGCGCTGCTGACGCTGGTGTTCGTGCGCTTCGTCTGGCGCATGCTGACCGGGCTCGTGCGCAAGCTGCGAGGCCGCGGCAAGCCGCCGGTGGCGCCCACGCCCGAGTACGGGGGAGCAGCGGACTGATGACGGCGACGCTGCAGCTGCTGGCCGCTGTCGAGGCGCTGGCCGACGAGGCTGCAGCGCTGATCCTCCAGATCTACGCCACCGACTTTGCCGTGCTGGGCAAGGTCGACGCTTCGCCGGTAACGGCGGCCGACGAGCGCGCCGAGGCGCACCTCGTCGCCGGCTTGCGCCGCCTGACGCCCGGCGTGCCGGTGGTGGCCGAGGAGGCCGTCGCTCACGGCGTGGTGCCGGCCGTCGCCGGCCGCTTCTGGCTCGTCGACCCGCTGGACGGCACGCGCGAGTTCGTGTCGCGCAACGGCGAGTTCACCGTGAACGTCGCCCTCGTGGAAGACGGCGAGCCGGTCCTGGGCGTGGTGCAGGTGCCGGTGCTGCGGCGGCGCTATGCCGGGCTTGTGGGGCAGGGCGCCTGGTGTGACGACGCCGACGGGCGGCGCGCCATCGGCTGCCGCGCCGTGCCCGCCGCGGGCGAGCTGGTGCTGGCCAGCAGCCGTTCGCACGGCGACGGGGCGGCGTTGCAGGGGTGGCTGGTGGCGCAGGGTCTCGCGGGGCGGCCGCTGCGCCACCGGCGGGTTGGCTCGTCGCTGAAGTTCGGGCTGCTGGCCTGCGGCGAGGCCGACCTCTACCCCCGCCTGGGCCGCACGATGGAGTGGGACACCGCGGCCGGCCACGCGGTGCTGCGCGCCGCCGGCGGCGAGGTGTGCACGCTCGACGGTGCGCCGCTGCGCTACGGCAAGCCGGGCTTCGAGAACCCGCACTTCGTGGCACGTGGGCGCGGCTGAGGGCCGGCTGTACGGGGCAAACCCGCCCGAGGGCTGCGCGGCGGGCTGCTAGGATGGCCCTCATGCCCACCCACCGCGAGCCGCCGCCTCCCGTTGCCGACGGCATGCCTGGGGCCGCCGGCATGCGGGTGCTCAAGAAGTACCCCAACCGCCGCCTCTACGACACGCGCACCAGCAGCTACATCACGCTGGTCGACGTGAAGAAGATGGTGCTCGCGCACGAGGCCTTCGAGGTGCGCGACGCCAGAAGTGGCGAGGACCTCACGCGCAGCATCCTGCTGCAGATCATCCTCGAGGAGGAGAGCGGCGGCGTGCCGATGTTCTCGGCCGCGACGCTGGAGCAGATCATCCGCTTCTATGGCCACTCGATGCAGGGTGTCATGGGCCAGATGCTGGAGCACAACCTCGGCCAGTTCGCCGAGATCCAGAAGCAGTGGCTGGCCGGGCAGCCCGGCGTGGTGCAGGCGCTGATGGAAGGCTACGCTGAGCAGGGTCGCAAGATGCTGGAGCAGATGCAGCGCGGCGGCGGCCTGTTTCCGGGGATGTTCCCGCCCTCGCGCTGATCGCCGCCAGCGGCGGGCCCTCTTGCAGCCTGCGACACAATCCCGGCATGACCGACCCCTCCGCGGCCGCCGCGCCGGCAGGCGCCGCGCGCGCCCCCACCATCGGCTTCGTCTCGCTGGGCTGCCCGAAGGCCCTGACCGACTCCGAGCTCATCCTCACGCAGCTCAGCGCCGAGGGCTACACCACCAGCAAGCGCTTCGAAGGCGCCGATCTGGTGATCGTCAACACCTGCGGCTTCATCGACGACGCCGTCCGGGAAAGCCTGGACACCATCGGCGAGGCGCTGGCCGCCAACGGCCGCGTGATCGTCACCGGCTGCCTCGGCGCCAAGCAGGCCGACGACGGCGGCAACCTGGTGCAGCAGGTCCACCCCAAGGTGCTGGCCGTGACGGGCCCGCACGCCACGCAGGAGGTGATGGACGCCGTGCACCGCCACGTGCCCAAGCCGCACGACCCCTTCGTGGACCTGGTGCCCGAGGTGCGGGCGCAGTTCCGCGGCGACCCCGCGCACCCCGAGCTGGGCGCCGGCATCAAGCTCACGCCGCGCCACTACGCCTACCTCAAGATCAGCGAGGGCTGCAACCACCGCTGCACCTTCTGCATCATCCCCAGCATGCGCGGCGACCTCGTCTCGCGCCCGGTGGGCGATGTGCTGGGCGAAGCCCGCGCGCTGTTCGACAGCGGCGTCAAGGAGCTGCTCATCGTCAGCCAGGACACCAGCGCCTACGGCGTGGACCTGCAGTACCGTACCGGCTTCTTCGACGGCCGCCCGGTCAAGACGCGGCTGACCGAATTGTGCGAACAGCTGGCTCGGCTGGCGGAGCCCTTCGGTGCCTGGGTGCGGCTGCACTACGTGTATCCCTACCCGCATGTCGACGAGTTGCTGCCGCTCATGGCCGACGGCCGCATCCTGCCCTACCTCGACGTGCCTTTCCAGCACGCCCACCCCGACGTGCTGCGCCGCATGAAGCGGCCCGCCAGCGGCGAGCGCAACCTCGAGCGGCTGGCGGCGTGGCGCGCGCAATGCCCGCAGATCGTGGTGCGCTCGACCTTCATCGCCGGCTTCCCGGGCGAGACCGAGGCCGAGTTCGGGCACCTGCTCGAGTTTCTGCGCGAGGCCCAGATCGATCGCGCCGGCTGCTTTGCCTACTCGCCCGTCAAGGGCGCGGCGGCCAATGTGCTGCCCGGCCTGCCGCCGGCCGGGCTGCGCGAGGAACGACGGGCCCGCTTCATGGCCGTGGCCGAGGAGGTCTCGGCCCGGCGGCTGCAGCAGCGCGTGGGCGCCACGATGCAGGTGCTCGTCGACCATGCTCCGGCGCTGGGCCGGCGCGGTGGCGTGGGCCGCAGTTACGCCGATGCACCCGAGATCGACGGCACGGTGCGCTTGCTGCCGCCTGACAAGGCCAGCCGCACGCTGAAGGTGGGCGAGTTCACGCGCGCGCGCATCGTCGCCACCGAGGGCCATGACCTGGTGGCGGTGCCGGCGTGACGGACCTTGCCACCGCGCTGGTGCACGACGGCTACGAGCCGCCTGCGGGCTTTCGCGCGCCGCAGCCGGGCATCTTCAAGGCCAGCACTGTCATCTTCCCAAGCGTCGCGGCGCTGCGCTCGCGCGACTGGCGGCGCCGCGACGGCTACACCTACGGCCTGCATGGCACGCCCACGACCTTTGTGCTTGAGGAGCGCATCGCGCGGCTGGAGGGCGGGCACCACACAGTGCTGGTGCCCAGCGGCCTGGCCGCCATCGCGCTGGTGGGGCAGGCGCTGCTGGCGCCGGGCGACGAGGTGCTGCTGCCCGACAACGTCTACGGCCCGAGCCGCGAGTTTGCGCGCCACGAGCTGGCGCGCTGGGGCGTGACGCATCGGCTGTACGACCCGCTCAACGTCGCCGGTTTCGCAGCGCTGCTCGGCCCGGCCACCAGGCTGGTGTGGCTGGAGGCGCCCGGCTCGGTGACGATGGAGTTCCCCGATCTCGCCGCCCTGGTGGCCGCCGCGCGCGCCCGGGGCGTCGTCACTGCGCTCGACAACACCTGGGGCGCCGGCGTGGCCCTGCGCGGCTTCGAGCTCGGCATCGACATCGTGATGCAGGCCCTGACCAAGTACCCCAGCGGCGGCGGCGACGTGCTGATGGGTTCGGTGACGACGCAAGACGCGACCTTGCACGAGCGCATCAAGCGCACCCACATGCACCTGGGCCTGGGCGTCGGCGCCAACGACGCCGAGGCGGTGCTGCGCGGGCTGCCGTCGCTGGCGCTGCGCTATGCCGCGCAGGATGCGGTGGCCCGGCGTCTGGCCGCCTGGCTGGCCACGCAGCCAGCCGTGGCCCAGGTGCTGCACCCGGCGCTGCCGGGCTCGCCCGGCCACGAGCACTGGGCCCGCCACTGCAGCGCCGCGGCCGGGCTGTTTTCCGTGCGTTTGCGCCGCGACATCGACACCGCGCGCGTGCACGCCTTCTGCGATGCCCTGCGCTTGTTCAAGCTGGGCTACAGCTGGGCCGGGCCCGTGAGCCTTGTCGTGCCCTACGACCTGACGCAGCTGCGCGGCCCTGCTGCCGGCGAAGACGCCGGCCTGGAACTCGTGCGCTTCTCGGTGGGGCTGGAGTCGGCCGACGACCTGCAGGCCGACCTCGCGCAGGCGCTCGCGCTGCTGCAGGGCTGAGCCGCCGCCCCGGCTCGCGCGTCAGCCGGCGCGGCCGGGCGACGACACCTTGTGGCGCATCAGCCGGCCCTTCTCGCGCTCCCAGTCGCGCTTCTTCTCGTCATCGCGCTTGTCGTGCTGGGCCTTGCCCTTGGCCAGGGCGATCTGCACCTTCACGCGGCCGCCCTTGTAGTGCAGGTTCAGCGGCACCAGCGTGTAGCCCTTCTGATCGACCTTGCCGATCAGCCGCCGGATCTCCTGCTTGTGCATCAGCAGCTTCTTCGTGCGATCGGGCTCGGGCAGCACGTGTGTGCTGGCGCTGCGCAGCGCGTTGATGCGGCAGCCGATGAGGAACAGCTCGCCGTCACGGATGTGCACGTAGCCGTCGGTGAGTTGCACCTGGCCGGCGCGGATGGCCTTGATCTCCCAGCCGGACAGCACCATGCCCGCCTCGAACTGCTCGTCGATGGCGTACTCGTGGCGGGCGCGGCGGTTCTCGGCGATGGCGCTCATGGGCAGACAGGTGGGGGCGCTCCCCCGTCTCTACAATCGGGCGATTCTCCATGAAGCATGTCAGCAAGTCCGTGCTGCTGTGGTACTCACCGGCCGAGATGTACGCGCTCGTGACTGACGTGCAGCGCTATCCCGAGTTCCTGCCCTGGTGCGATCGGGCCGATCTCCTGCACTGCCACGACGATGGCGTCACGGCCCGGCTGGGTTTGCACTACATGGGCGTGCGCCACGCGTTCACGACCCGCAACGTGCAGCGTGCCCCCGAGCGCGTGGCGGTGCAGCTCGTCGACGGGCCGTTCTCCCGGCTCGAGGGCGAGTGGCTGTTCCGGCCGCTGGGCCGGGCGGGCAGCGGGCAGCAGGCCTGCAAGGTGGAGTTTGACCTGCGCTACGCCTTCGCGAGCCGGGCACTTGAAGCGGTCGTGAGCCCTGTCTTCGACCGTATCGCCAACACCTTCGTCGACTCGTTCGTCCGTCGTGCAGAAGACGTCTTTGGCAGCCGCTGAGCCGGGGATGCTGCGCGTCGAGGTGGTCTACGCGCCCGCACCGCGAACGACTCACCCGGTGACGCTGTGGCTGCCCGTCGGCAGCACCGTGGCCGAGGCGGTGCAGGCCAGCTCGCTGCTGGCGCGGCCTGGGCGGCAGGGCCTGGATGGCCTCGTGACGGCGGTGTGGGGCCGGGTCGTCGAGCCGGCGACGGTGCTGCGCGACCTCGATCGAGTCGAGCTGCTGCGCCCCTTGCAGGTGGACCCGAAAGAGGCCCGCCGCCTGCGCTGTCGAAACCAGGCCGACCGCACCGGGGCGCGCCGCCGCTGAGCGGCGCGCCGGGCAGGGTTCCTATAATCCTGTTTTGCGTTCGGAGCCTATCTGCCCATGCGCCTACTCGGCAAAGCGCTCACCTTCGACGATGTGTTGTTGGTGCCGGCCTACTCCCAGGTGCTGCCGCGTGACACCCGCCTCGCGACCCAGCTTTCCCGCAATATCGCGCTGAATCTGCCCTTGGTCTCGGCAGCGATGGACACCGTGACCGAGGCCCGCCTGGCGATCGCCATCGCGCAAGAAGGCGGCATCGGCATCGTGCACAAGAACCTCACGCCGCGGCAGCAGGC
>JAUMBF010000050.1:0-22577 GCA_032115875.1 Rubrivivax sp. | reverse complement strand
CAGGTCGGCCAGGGCCTCTTCGGTGGCCTTCAGGCCCAGGTCCATCGCTGCATCGGCGGGCAGCTTGTTGATGAGGTAGATGAGCTTGAGGAGCTTGGCCTTGAGCTGGGCGTTCGAGTCTCCGGCCGCAAAGCGCTGCACGTTCTCGAATACCTCCTTGGGCAGCTGCGCCGTGGAGAGGAGGTTGGCGGCAATTTGGTCGTAGAGAAAGTCGCCGGAGACGACGTGCCCCAGTGGCGCTTCAGCGGTGGCCAGCACGGCCTCATGCACTACGCGCAACTGGCTGCGCAGCTGCGAGACGGTACCGGTGGTGTCGATGGTGCGGAGAACGCGTTCCCAGAAGCGGCGGCGAACCGGCAGCAGCGGGTAGTCGGACGTCATGACGCTCTCGTCGTCGGTGACGTGCTCGAGCTTGGTGCCGCGCAGGTGGCGGGAGATTTCACCCAGGTTGTTGCGCCAGACCTTCTCGACGTCGGGCTGCACCGAGGGCTTCTTGGCCAGGATGATTTGGCGGGTGACGTTCTCGACGTCCCAATCGCCCAACATCACCTGCACTGGGAACCGGCCCATCAGTCGCTGCAGGTTGGGCATGCCGGAGAGCGCCGACTGGCCCGTACCCACAAAGAGCAGCTTGCCGTTGAAGTGCTTGCTCAGCGTCTCGGTGACCTCTTGGACTTGGAACGCCTTCTCGGCATCGGCGCCGATGTACTGCTGTACCTCGTCCAGCACGACCAGGGTCAGCGGGAACTTGCCGTCATGTGCCAGAGCGGCCTCGATGGTCGAGGTCATTTGGTCACTGGTGACGTCGGTCACCTGCGGGAACTGCTCCTTGAGCAGCTTACGGGCGTCTGCTTCGGTATGTGCGAGGTCAGGACGAACCTTCAGTAGCGCCTTGGTCAGGTGGCCAGAAACGTACATGTGGGGCAGCTCCTGGGCCAGCGAACGGCCAGCGGCCTTGAGCTCCGCCTCGACGGCGTCCAGGATGCCCTCGCGCTTCATCCACAGGACGAGCTGCGCCTGGTTGTATTGCTCCGGCAGCCCCTTGGACTTGAAAACGATGCCCAGCAGCGCGAGCCGCACCTTGTCACCGGCACCAGCACCCAACTTGCCCGCTGCGGCGTGCAGGCTACCGTGGCGCTTGCCCTGGGTGGAGAGCTCCTTCAGGTGCTCGAACACGCCCGTGGGCAGCTTGGCGATGCTGCGGGCGGTGGCACCGTCACCGAACTGGTAGTCCGTCCACAGCGTGCGCAGCATCTTGGCCAGGTGCGACTTGCCGCTGCCATAGAAGCCGGAAATCCACACGCCTGGCTGCTCGGACTTGGAGTCCAAGTTGAGCAGGAACCTATCGAGCATGGTCTCCAGACCCTTCTCGTACTGGCCATCGCAGACGAAGGTCTCGAGCTCGTAGCGCAGGATGGCCTGCGCAGCCTCGGAGTGGTCTTCAGAGACCTCGGCCACGCCGTTGTTGACGAGGCGGTTTTCCTTCGGGGGCTTGTTGTAGATATCCCTGTTCAGCATGGTGGTCCTTGCTTTGGTTCTTCAGGTGGTGCGTTGCGTCATTCCTGGGCGAGGTCCTTGGCAACCAAGGGCACGGCGAGGTAGTTCCAGCCGTCGCGCGCATCCAGCAGGCGGTAGCTGTGGTTCTCCGGGTGGTGTTCGCCCGGGAAGAAGACAAGCAGCCGGCCCTGGACGCTCTCTTTGATGCCCTCGACGACCGAGGACACCCGAGCGAGGCCGAACAGCGCGCCAACCCCCAGCAGGGCGACGACCGTGTCGGGGCCGGCCTCTGCGGTAATCCTGGCCTTCAGCTTCGCCGTCAGGTCTGCGACGAACTCCGTGAGCTCTCCAGTCTGGTAGCCGGCCAGGTCTTCGGGTGACTCGAAATAGGCGTCGCGGTACTCCTGGGCAGCCATCCACAGCGGGAAGGCGTTGGTCACGTCCAGCAGCAACCACTGCTTGCCGGCCTGCTGGGTGGCGAGCTCGAACTCGCCGACGTTGGCACGCAGGCGAAGCTCATCGGCTTTGTCGTACACCGCAAAGATGACGCGCTGGATAGCGGCAAGCCCGGCCTGCCATGGCACCGACAGGTGCTGCCGATAGGCAGCAGCCAGCTTGGCGACCCTAGACGACATGTGAGACCTCCTGGCGAATGCGCTCTTCCTCGGGCGAGAGAAACCCTGGGAAGCGAACCTCCTTTACGCCGCCCGCGTTCATGAACACGAGAAGGCCCCGGTGCGAAGCGGAGTTTGCAAGTGCTTCTAGCTCGTCAGGTGAGCCACCCAGCAAACTCGTCCATTCCGATGAGAAGAGACGCTGTCCAGTACGTCCACCGAGATACCCGAGGAGGAGCAGCAAGGTCACCGATTCGGGGTGCGCCAGGGGTTGCGCGCGTGTCTTGTTGCGGTGGCCAGAGAGCAGACCGGCGGCCGTCCAGGTACCCGCCACGTTCTGGGCAAAAGACTTGAGCGACGCGGGGCTGAAGCGGTCTGGGTAGGCCTGCGCCAGGAAGCGCTCGACCGCCTCGCGGGAAACCGCAGCGCCGATGGGTTGCCCGAGGATGAAGTCCTGCGTAGCGCGCAGGAGCGGGTCGCGCGCCAATGCCGCTGCCAGTGCCAGCAGGGGCTGGGCGGCTTCGCTCAACGGCCAGAGGCGCCGTAGCGCCCGGAAGATGGGGTTGGCCGTGTCCAGGCTGTAGAGCGCGCTCAGGTACCGCAGCGTCAGCTCACGGGCCTTGCGGGTCGGCTTGCCGAGGACGTTCTCGTCCACGATGGCTGCCGAGTAGTCACCACGGCTGGCCTGGGGCTCGGTGTGGCCCAGCAGCAGGCGCAGCTCGTCCAGCATCATCGTCCGCGCAGCGTGAGGACCATTCGCGCCGTCACGAAAGCCCAGCTTCGACAATTGCTCCCCGTGCAGCACAGTCAGCCGTTCTTGCGAGACTTGACCGTTGCGAGCGTCGCTTCGGGTATCCCTTCCATAGGAACACCGTTGGCTCGGCAGTAGCTCACGACCATGACCTCGATCATGTTGGCCAGACTGCGGAGTTCCCTTTCTGCCGCCGCCTGCAGAGCAGCCTTGATTTGCGGCTCCACCCGAACACTGACCACTTCCGACTTTCCGGTTGCCATGATCCATCCTGTCTGCGGAACGCTAGCGGTATGCTAGCTTGCAATCGGGACGGAATCGGCTCGCCGCTTAAGGCTCTTGTCGAGCCCAACGGAGCGCCCGCAGTGTCAGCCGAGTTCAGCGTCCGAGTACCGGAAAGCCCCCGACACCAAGAACTACCCGGTTTCTGCCGCGCAGACCCCTACAGCCGCTCGACCACCACGCTGCCGATGGAGTAGCCGGCGCCGAACGAGCAGATGACGCCGCGCTCGCCGCGCACCAGGTCGGCACGGTGCTTGTGGAACGCGATGATCGAACCGGCGCTGGCCGTGTTGGCGTACTCGCCCAGGATGATGGGCGCGAGGTCATGCCCCTGTGTGCCCGAGAGATCGGCGCCCACGAGCTTCTTGATGACGAGCTGGTTCATGCCCAGGTTGGCCTGGTGCAGCCAGAAGCGCCGCACCTGGGTGGGCTCCAGCCCCAGCGCGTGCAGGTGGCGCTCGATGTGCTCGGCCGCCATCGGCACCACCTCCTTGAAGACCTTGCGGCCTTCCTGCATGAAGGTCTTGTCGCGGGCGTCGGGGTCGGTGTCCTCGCAGCGGTTGATGAAGCCGGCGTTGTTGCGGATGTGGTTGCTGTACTGCGTGACGAGCCTGGTGCCGCGCACGCGCCAGCGCTCGGCGCTGCGTGCCGTGTCTTCGGCCTCCACCACCAAGGCGGTGCAGACGTCGCCGAAGATGAAGTGGCAGTCGCGGTCGCGCCACTCCAGGTGCGCCGAGGTGATCTCGGGGTTGACCACGAGCACGCGCGTGGCACTGCCGTTGCGCACCGAGTCCACCGCCTGCTGGATGGCGAAGGTGGCCGACGAGCAGGCCACGTTCATGTCGAAGCCATATCCGCCCGACTCGGCGCCACAGCCCAGCGCCGCCTGGATCTCGCAGGCCATCGCCGGATAGGCGCGCTGCATGTTGGCCGCAGCGCACAGCACGGCGTCGATCTCGGCCGGCCGAAGGCCCGCGGACGCGATGGCCTGCGCGCCGGCATCGACGGCGATCTCGGCCATCAGGCTCAGCGCCTCATCCGGCCGCGGCGCAAAGCGCGGCTTCATGCGCGTGGGGTCGAGCACGCCCGCCTTCTCGAGCACGTAGCGCTGGCGGATGCCGGAGGCCTTCTCGATGAACTCGACGCTGGAGTGCGGGATGGCCGCGCGCTCGCCGGCCGCGATGGCGGCGGCGTGCCGGGCGTTGTGCAGGTCGGCGTAGGCGTTGAACGAGGCGACGAGCTCCTCGTTCGTGATCACGTGCGGCGGCGTGAACAGACCGGTGCCGCTGATGACGACGTTCTTCATGGCGCGGCAGTGTAGGTTCGGCTGCCGCGGCAGCCCCTGCGGGCCGCCCCTACTTGCGGGGCGCCTTCTTGGCTGCCGCACCGGCCTGCATGGCCTCGCTCATGCCCAGCAGCACGCCGCTGGCCATCGCCGCATAGCCCTCCACCAGGGCCTGTGCGGCCTTCATCGAGGCGGCGCGCGCCCCGCGCATCTGCGCCTGCATCTGTGTGGCCATGGTCTCGAACTGCTCGGCCACGGCGGCGGCCTGCGCACCCGCGACGGTGCCGCCGGCCTGCATCTTCTGCAGCACCGGCGCCCAGGCCTCGGCCATCGGGCCGGCCGCGGCCGCCTTCTTGAGCGCCGAGAACATGCCTTCTTCCATCTTCTCCAGGTCGGCCAGGGCCTTGCCGAGGTGCTTGTCGCGCAGGTCGGCACCCTGGGCCGCCAGCGTGGTCAGTGCCGCGCGCTGCGCATCGACCGCCTTGAGCACGGCCTCGTCCATGCCGGCCACCGCCTTGTCGAGCAGCGCCTGCGGATCGACCCCGGGCACCGCGTTGTTTGCGACCCCTGCGCTGGCGGCCCCTGCCACCTGCTTGAGCACGCCGCGGATGTTCTTGAGCGTCAGCTCGCGGCCCTGCAGTGCCGCCAGTGTGGTGTCGGACACGGCCTTCTTCAGCTGGGTGCCCTGGCGCGTGCTGGCGTTCTGGAACATCTCGATCAGCGCGTCGGCGTCGAACATCGGTGCGGCCAAGGGGTTCTCCTGAGGATGGAAGCGTTGCTGCGATGCTGGCACCGCGGCGCACTCTGTGCAACACCCCCGGCGGCAGTGCGCTGCGCGCAGCGACGCCCCTGGTGGACGGGCTGACCGACGCCGGGGCGCTGGGCGGCCGTCAATGCGCCCGCTCGCGGGGGTCGAGCTCGATTTTGACGAAGCCCTCGGTGGCGCGCGGCTCGCCACGCGGCCGCGCCTGCCCGACACCCAGGTACAGGCGCGTGCCGGCGCTGCGCCGCCAGGCGTAGGTGATCGAGGCGGTGCGGGTGCCCTCGTCGGCGGCCGCCACGCCCGGCTCGGCGGCACGCCACAAGGTGCGCCGCTGGGCGATCAGGCGCAGGCTGTGGCGGGCATCGAGGTGCCACACGGCCAGCACCTGGCCGGCGCTCTCGAGGTAGCGGCGGGTGCCGTCGGGGCCGTCGAGCCAGGCCAGGTTCAGCCGCGGCTCCAGCTCCAGCGCAGCCAGCAGGCGCAGCCGCGCGCTGCCGTCCAGCCGGGCACCGCGCCGCAGCGCACCGCCGCCCGGCACGGCCGTGTCCGCCAGGCGGCCGACGTCGGCCGACACCGCCAGCAGCGGCATCCAGGACGCGGGCGTCAGCTCGAAGCCGGCGCTCCAGTAGCGCTGCGCCAGCAGCGGCAGGCCGGGGCCCAGGCGCACGCGTGCACGGCCATGCCACTCGACCCAGCCCTCAAAATTGCGGCGGCCGGTGGCGTAGACGCCAGGGCGCAGGCTGTCCTCGACCAGGCTGCCGTCGGCTCGGCGCTCGGTGCGGACCCACTCCGCCGTGGCATAGACCTCGTTGAGCGGACCGAAGCCGCCGTGCCAGCCCTGGCTGTGGAGCAGCTCGGCCCGGCGCACGCCGGCCTGGACGACGAAGCCGCTGTCGTGGCGGAAGCCTTCGCCCACGTCGTCGAGCGTGAGCGCGGTCTCGCCGTGCTCGCCCTGGCGCTGCAACATCAGGCGCCGCAGGCCGCCCTGCACCGCCGCGGCACGCTGCAGCCGGCCGTCGGCGTCGGGCTGGGCATCGGTGCGGGCATGCAGCCACTGGCCCCGCAGCCGCCAGGTTCCGCCAGGCAGCGCGGGCAGCGGCAGGCCGATGTCGGGGCCGATGACCTCGTTACCGCCGCGGCCGCCGTCGTAGCGGCGGCTGGCCACCAGCAGGCCAAGGGCGCGCTCGCCCTCGTCGTGGCGCGCCCGCAGGGCCAGCAGGCGGCTGCCGGGCTGCTCGGCGGCGTCGGTGCCGTACACGCCCGGCAGCAGCACGAGGCCGCCGCCGCGATCCTTGAGTGCGAAGGCGCTGCCGGCCCAAGCCGCGCCGCGCCAGGTGGCGCGCAGTCCACCCTGCGGCGCGGTGACGCTGCGGGTGTACAGCGCCTCGGTGGGCATGCGCAGCAGGTCGTAGCTCTCGAAGAAGAAAGGCCGCTTCTCGCTGAGTGAGAGCGCAAAGCGCGAGTTGCCGGCCAGCTCCGGAAGGTCGAGCTCGACCTGCGAGAAGTCGGGGTTCAGCGTGGCGTCGACCACCAGCTCGGCGCGCGGGCGCCACTTCAGGTCGAGACTGGCCTGGGTGTCCTTGCGCGCCGGGCTGCGGCCGTCGTCGTCGCGGCGCGCCGTAAGGCCGGGGCGCAGGGTCAGGAAGGCATGCTGGTCGGGCAGCGTCACGCCCTCCAGCGGCTGCATCGTCGCGATGAAGCTCGGCGCGTCGCGCGGGATGAGGACCGAGCTGAACAGGTGGAACTGCGCGCGCGGCAGCCGACGGACGACCATGATGCGCCAGTCCTGCCGGCCCTCGCGGAAGCGCAGGCTGGCAAAGGGGATGCGCAGCACGGCCGTCCAGCCCGCCCCGGGGTCGCCCGCCACCTGCCGCGTCACGGCGCCGTCCCAGTCGAAGTCGGGCGCAAAGTCCTCACCATCATCGGCAGCGGTGTGCAAGCCGTCGGCCGTGCTGCCGGCGGCGTTGAGGCGGAACCACTGCGCCGCGCTGCGCGTGCCCACGGCATCAAGGTAGACGGCGATGAAGTCCTGCGTGCGGTTCACGCCGTCATGGCGCACCCGTTCGTCACGGATGGCCGCGGGGTCACGGTCCAGCGCCTCCACGCCCACCCAGATGGCGGCATCGTCGAAAAGCACGCGCGCACGCGTGGCCTCGCGCACCGCAGCACCGGTGTCGGGTACCTTTTCGACGAAGGCCGCGTGCGGCTGCGCGCGCTGCCAGGCCGGGTGGGACAGCGTGCCGTCCAGGCTCAGCGCCTCGCCGGGGCGCAGGCGCTCGGCCAGGATGGCCTCGCCCGCCAGGGCGGGCCCCAAAGGCCCGAAGGCCAGCCAACACAGCGCGGCGGCGCCCTTGCGGGCCAGCGTCGAATGCTTCATCGGAGCGTGATTGTTGGGGCAATGCAAGCTCCCCGCCATGCAAGGCCCCACGGGTATGCTCCGCACACCATGACCCGTGTCCACAACTTCAGCGCCGGCCCCGCGGCACTGCCCGAAGCCGTGCTGCGCCAGGCGGCCGACGAAATGCTCGACTGGCGCGGCAGCGGCATGGGCGTGATGGAGATGAGCCACCGCGGGCCCGAGTTCATGGCCATCCACGCCGAGGCGCAGGCGCTGCTGCGCGAGCTGATGGGCGTGCCGGCGCACTACCGCACGCTGTTCATGCAGGGCGGCGCGCTGGCCCAGAACGCCCTCCTGCCGCTGAACCTGCTCAACGGCCGCCGCAGCGGCCGACGCGGGGGCCCGGCCAGCGCCGACTACGTGGACACGGGCGTCTGGAGCCAGAAGTCCATCGCCGAGGCGCGGCGCTACGGCGCCGTCAACGTGGTGGCCAGCGGCGAGGCCAGCGGCTACACCCGCATCCCCGAGCGCAGCACCTGGCGGCTGGACGCCGACGCCGACTACCTGCACATCTGCAGCAACGAGACCATCGGCGGCCTGGAGTACCCCGAAGAGCCCGACGTGGGCGACGTGCCGCTGGTGGCCGACATGTCCAGTTCCATCCTGAGCCGGCCGGTCGACGTATCGCGCTACGCCTGCATCTACGGCGGCGCACAGAAGAACATCGGCCCCGCGGGCCTGACGCTCGTGATCGTGCGCGACGATCTCATCGGCCACGCCCAGCCGGCCACGCCCACGGCCTTCGACTACCGGGTGGTGGCCGACAACGACAGCATGTTCAACACGCCGCCGACCTGGGCCATCTACATCGCCGGGCTGGTGTTCCGCTGGATCAAGGCCGAAGGCGGCGTGGCCGCGATGGCCGCGCGCAACGCCGCCAAGGCGGCGCTGCTGTACGGCGCGCTCGACGCCAGCGGGCTGTTCGTCGCGCCGGTGGCGCCCGGGCACCGCAGCCGCATGAACGTGGTGTTCCGCCTGCGCGACGAACGGCTGGACGGCGCCTTCCTCAAGGGCGCACAGCAACGCGGGCTGGCGCAGCTCCAGGGCCACCGCTCGGTGGGCGGCATGCGCGCCTCGATCTACAACGCCATGCCCATCGAGGGCGTGCAGGCCCTGGTGGACTACCTGCGCGAGTTCGAGCGCGCGCATGGCTGAGCCGGCCGAGGGCGGCCCGCCGCGGCTGGACTTTCCGGCACCGGGCCGCGCCACGATCACGCTGGCGCGGCCGGCGCAGCTCAACCGCCTGCACCGGGCCGACCTGCTGGCGCTGCAGGCCCACTGCGAGCGGCTCGCGGCCGAGCCGGGCCTGCGCGTGGTGGTGCTGCGCGCCGAGGGGCGCCTGTTCTGCGCCGGCTTCAACCTGGCTGAGCTGGGCAGCGGCGGCACCGCGGCGGCCGAGGACCCACAGCTCTTCGAGCGCACGGTCGACGCGCTCGCCGCGCTGCCGGTACCGACGATCGCGCGGCTGCACGGCGGCGTCCACGGCGGCGCAACGGACCTGGCGCTGGCCTGCGACTTCCGCGTCGGCGACGCCGGCCTGCATCTGCGCATGCCGGCGGCACGCATCGGGCTGCACTACTACCCCGGGGGCCTGCGCCGCGCGGTGTCGCGCCTGGGCCTGGCCGCGGCCAAGCGGCTGTTCCTGCTGGCCGAGATGCTGGACGCGGCGCAGCTGCGCGCGCTCGGCTACCTCGACGCCGTCGTGGCCGCCGAGGCGCTGGATGCCGAGGTCGAGCGCATCGCCGCGGCGCTGCTGGGCGGCGCGCCGCTGGCGCTGTCGGGCATGAAGCGCTCGCTCGACGAGATCGCCGCCGGCACGGCCGACGCTGCGGTGCTGGCCGCGCGCGTGCAGCGCTGCGCCGAGAGCAGCGACCTGCGCGAGGGCCTGGCCGCGCTGGCGGCCAAGCGGCCGCCGCGCTTCATGGGCGCCTGAGCGGCGGCTGGCGGCCGATCAGAGCCGCTCGAACACCGCGGCGATGCCCTGGCCGCCGCCGATGCACATCGTCACCAGCGCAAAACGCTTGCCCGAGCGATGGAGCTCGTGAATGGCCTTCACGGCCAGGAAGGCGCCGCTGCAGCCGATGGGGTGGCCCAGCGCGATGGCGCCGCCGTTGGGGTTGACCTTGGCCATGTCGAACTCGAGGCCGCGCGCCACGGCCAGCGCCTGCGCGGCGAAGGCCTCGTTGCTCTCGATGACGTCGATCTGGTCCAGCGTCAGGCCGCCCTTCTTCAGCGCCAGGCGGGTGGCCGGGATCGGGCCCTCGCCCATGATCTCGTTGGGCACGCCGGCCACGGCGTAGCTCACCAGCCGCGCCAGCGGCTTCGCGCCCGCGCCGGCCGCGGCCTTGGCGTCGCCCAGCACCAGGAAGGCCGCGCCGTCGTTGATGCCGCTGGCGTTGCCGGCCGTGACCGTGCCGTCCTTCTTGAAGGCCGGCTTCATCTTGCCCAGCGTCTCCATCGTCGTCGAGGGCTTGACGTGCTCGTCGGTGTCGAAGACGACCTCGCCCTTCTTGGTCTGCTTCACGATGGGCACGATCTGGCCCTTGAAGCGGCCCTCGGCGATGGCCCCGGCGGCCTTGCGGTGCGACTCCACCGCGAAGGCGTCCTGCTCCTCGCGCGTGAGGCCCCACTTGACGGCCAGGTTCTCGGCCGTGATGCCCATGTGGCCGACGCCGAAGGGGTCGGTCAGCGTGGCCACCATGGTGTCGATCATCTGCACATGGCCCATGCGCGCGCCGCTGCGCATCTGCGGGCTGAGGTAGCCGCCGCGGCTCATGACCTCCACGCCGCCGCCGACGCCGTAGTCGCAATCGCCCAGCAGGATGTTCTGCGCGGTGGTGACGATGGCCTGCAGACCGCTGCTGCACAGGCGGTTCACGGCCATGGCCACGCTGTCCATCGGCAGGCCGGCCTGGATGCTGGCCACGCGCGCCACGTAGGCGAAGCGGCTCTCGGTGGGGATGGTGTTGCCCACGGTGACGTAGTTGATGGCCTTGGGGTCGATGCCGCTGGCCTCGACGCTGGCCTTCATCACGGTGCCCGCCAGCTCGGCCGGCTCGATGTCGGCCAGGCTGCCGGCAAAGGTGCCGATGGCGGAACGGAGGGCGGAGAGGACAACGACGTCGCGCTGGCTCATGGGGGGTCTCCTGCGGGCTGGATGGGGTGGGCGGCATGCTGCCACACCGGGTTTGCGGGGGTTCACGGGGTGCTGCGGCCATTGGGCGCCGCGCGGCTGGCGGCTGGCTGACAGGCCCGCGGCCGGCCGCGACCTCCCCGACCCAGGGCAAGCCGGGCGCCGGCGTGACGCCCGCCCCACGCTGGGCCGCGCAGCATGGCGCCATCCCAACCCTGGCCGAAGCCCACCATGAACGCCCTTCGCCTGCACCTGCTGCCCGCCGCCGCCCTGGCCTTGCTGGCCGGGGCCGCTCAGGCCACCACCCTCACCTTCGAAGGTGTCGGCCCGCTGGGACTGGGCTCGGGCGCGGGCTTCGGCGACCGTGTCACCGCTGCCGGCACCGGCGTCACGCTGGACGGCAGGGTCACGCCCAGCGTGCGCGCGAAGTGCGCCAGGCTGGGCCGCTCCACGAACAGGCAGGTCTTGTCGGCGCGCCGGCAATGGCCCTTCACGCGACGGTAGGCCTCGTGGTTGAGGCAGCCGGCCTGGCAGACAACCAGGTCGGCGGCGCCGAGCTGGCGGTCCAGCCGGTGCAGGCCCTGCTCGAGGCCGCCGTCGTGGAAGTCGAACTCGGCGCCGGCGGTCTCGACGAGGCGGCGGTAGCGGTCCTGGGCGCCGGGCATGCCGCCCACGCAGAGCACGCGGCGGCCCTGCAGCAAGGGCGCGCGGGTGCAAGGCGGTGGCGGCGCGGCAGCCGGCTCCGCGCCCCGCGGCGCGGCGGGGCCGGGCCGCGCGGGCCCGGCGGCGACGATGGGCACCACGCGCCGTGCGGGCGCCGGGCCGGGCCCGGCGAGCGCGGGCACGGCCGGGGCCAAGGCGGATGAGGCCGTCGCCGCGGCCACCGCCTGCTGCAGCGCCGCGCACTCGCCGCGCAGGCGCGCCAGTTCCAGCGCCTGGGCCTCGCGCTCGCGCGCCCAGGCCGCCTGCTCGTGCTGCAGACGCAGGCGCAGGGTGTCGGCCTCGGCGCAGGCCTGCCGCAGGGCCTGCTGCGCCGTGGCCTCCGTGGCGCTGCGCGCGTGCTGCGCGCGGGCCTGGGCGAAGGCCCAGCCGCGCAGGTCGATGAGCAGGCCGTCGTCGAGCGTCGCGCCCAGCGGGTGGGTGAGCAGCGCCCAGGCGGTGCCGGGCACGTCGCCCCCCTCCAGCGCCTGGCGCCAGGCCTCGCGCAGGGCCTCGGGCCCGCGCAGCGCCGCCACACGCGCCCGCGCGGCGGCGTGTCGCTGCACCAGCTGCGCCTGCACGGCCTCGGCCACGGCGTTGCGGCTGCCGAGGTCGCACAGCACGCTGGCCAGCACGTCGGCATCGGCGCCGCCCAGGGCCACGCGCACGCGGTGCAGGCGTGCCAGGGCCTGCTCGGCCGTGCGGCGCAGCGTGGCCGGTGGCAGGCCGAGTCCGACCACAAAGGCGCGCAGCTCCGCCGGCAGCTGCCACAGGCGGCGGCGCCCGGGGCGCACGGGGGGTGGGGTTGCATCGTTCATGACTGCGTGAGCGCAAAGCGCACCGGAAACTCGACCCAGGACTCGACCGCGGTGTCGCCCTCGAAGGCGGGGCGGAAACGGCAGCTGCGGGCCTTGGCCAGCGCCGCTTCGTCGAACAGACGCCAGCCGCTGCTGCCCAGCAGCTGCACATGGCGCGCGCGGCCGTCGCTGCCCACCTGTACGCGCAGCTGCACCAGGCCCTCGATGCCGCGCTCGCGCAGCGCCAGCGGGTGCGGTACCTCGGCGCAGCCGGCGTGGCCGGCCGGGATCTGGCGCGGCGGCACGGGGGCGGGCGCGGCGGGGCGGGCGCCGGCCATGGCGGGGCCCGGTGCGTGCGCCGTGTCGGGTGTGGCGGCCGCATCGGGGCCCCCGGCTGCGGGCGCCGGGATCGCCGCTTGCGCCACCGCCCCATCGGCCGGCGGGGGCGGCTGGGCACGCGAGGCAGCAGCCGTGGGCCACTCGGGCACGGCCAGTGCCGGGGCTGCGGGCGCGCGTGGCCCGGCCTGCGGCACCGGCTGTGGCAGGTGAGGTTCGGGCAGCGGCGCTGGCGCCGGTTCGGCCAGCGCCAGCAGCTGCGCCACCAGCACCGCCGGTGAGCGTGGGCCCGGCGGATCGAGCGCCAGCGACTGCGCCCAGGCCACGGCCAGCAGCGCGGCGTGGGCCGCGGCCACGAGCCCCAGGCCCCAGGCGTTTGCAGGGCGCCTCGGCTTCATGTCGCCACCGGCTCCTGCGCCGGGGCCGCCGCCACGGCACGGTGCACGAGCACGCCCACGCGGCCGTCGTCGCTGTCCACCGCCTGCAGCTGCACGCCGAACAGCTGCGCCAGCGCCGGCAGGGCGTGGCGGTTGGCCGGCAGGTCGTGCAGCAGGCGGCGCTGCTGCACCAGCCACAGGCGCTCGAAGCCGGCGAGCGCCTGGTTGAGGTCGTGCACGATGGCCACGAGGGCGTGGCCGCGCTGGCGCGCGAAGTCGCGCAGCACGGCCAACAGCTCCAGCTGCAGGCCAGGGTCGAGCGCGGCCAGGGGTTCGTCCACGAGCAGCAGGCCGCCGTGCACGTCCCAGAGCTGGGCCAGCGTGCGCGCCAGCTGCACCCGCGCCTGTTCGCCGCCCGAGAGCGTGTCCAGGCGCCGCCCGGCCAGGTGGCCGGCGTGCGCCGCAGCGAGCGCGTCGGTGGTGATGCGCTCGCGCGCCGCGTCGGGCTCCACGGCAAAGCGGCCCAGCTGCACCACGAGCGACGCGGCCATGGCAAAGGCCACGGCGTGCTGCTGCGGCAGCACGGCGCGGCGGCGTGCCAGCGCGGCGTGACGCCAGTCCGTGAGCGGGCGGCCGTCCAGTGCAACCGTGCCGGCAGCGGGCCTGCTCTGGCCGGCCATCAACTTGAGCAGCGTGCTCTTGCCGGCACCGCTGGGGCCCAGGATGGCCACGCACTCGCCAGCGGCGAGCTTCAGCGTGAAGGGGCCGAAGGCCTGCGCGCCCAGGCGCAGCGCCGCGCCCTGCAGCTGCAGCAGCGGCGTCACGGCTGACCCCCCTGCCGCCGCGCCACGCCGCGCAGCAGCAGCAGGAAGGCCGGCGCGCCGATGAGCGCGGTGAGGATGCCCACCGGCACCTCGGCCGGGATGGCCACCAGGCGCGCCAGCGTGTCGGCCACCACGAGCAGCAGCGCACCGGCCAGTGCGGCCAGCGGCAGCACGAGCCGCTGGTCGGCCCCCGCCGCGCCGCGCACCAGATGCGGCGCCATCAGGCCGATGAAGCCGATGAGCCCGCACCAGGCCACGGCCAGGGCCGAGAGCAGGGCGATGCTCACGACGAGCACCCCGCGCAGGCGCGCCACGTCCACGCCCACGTGGGCCGCGGCGGCCTCACCCAGCGCCAGCGCGTTGAGCGCCGCGGCCAGGCGCCGCCCCTGCCACAGCGTCAGCGCCACGGCCACCAGCAACACGCCGGCCACGGCCCAGGTGGCGCCGGCCAGCGAGCCCAGGGTCCAGAAGCTCAGGCTGCGCAGCTGCTCGTCGGTGGCGAGGAAGGTGCACAGGCCGACCACGGCCATGGTCAGCGCGTTGAGCGCCAGGCCCGTGAGCAGCAGCCCGGCCACCGAGCCCGGCGTGAGCCAGCGCGCCACCTGGTGCAGCAGCGCCACCACGGCCAGCGCGCCGCCGAAGGCCGCCACCGGCAGCACCCAGGGCCGCCAGCTGGCCGGCACGCCGTCGGCCGCGGCCGCGAACACCGTAAGCACCAGGGCCACGGCGCACACCGCGCCGCTGGTCACGCCCAGCAGGCCGGGGTCGGCCAGCGGGTTGCGGAACAGGCCCTGCGACAGCGCCCCGGCCACGCCCAGCGCCGCACCCACGGCGGCGGCCAGCAGCGCGCGCGGCAGGCGCAGCTCCCACAGCACCTGGGCGCTGCCGCTGCGCTCGGCCGCGAGGGCCTGCCCCCAGTCGGCCACCGACACCGGCACCGCGCCCAGCGAGGTGGCGGCCACCAGCGCCAGCAGCAGCGCAGCCACGAGCAGTGCCGCCAGGCGCACGGCCGGATCGGCGTCGGCCGCGGCCAGCCGCACTGGCGGCCGCAGCGTGTGCTCAGGCGCGGCCATGCAGCAGGCCGGCAAGTTGTGTCACCGCCTGCGGCAGGCGCGGGCCGAAGCCCAGCAGCAGCAGCGCGTCCATGGCCACCACGCGGCGCGCGCGGCCGGCGGGCGTGGCCGCCAGGCCCGGGGCGCGCAGCAGCCCGTCGACGCCGCCGGCGGCCTGCAGGCCCTGGTCGGTGCACAGGATGATCTCGGGCGCCGCGGCGATGGCGGCCTCGGGCGCGAGCGGCTTGTAGCCCGTGGTGTCGGCGAAAGCGTTGGCGCCACCGGCGAGGCGGATCATCGCGTCGGCTCCGGTGTCGCGCCCCGCGATGCGCACCTGCGCCATGCTGTGCGAGAGCACGAACAGCACGTGCGGTGCCGCCGCGCCGGCACGGCGCGCGGCCACCTCGGCCGTGGCCGTGGCCCAGTCGCCCTGCAGGCGCTGCACCAGGCGCCGGCCCACGGCCTCGCGCGCGGTGAGCGTGGCCACGCGCTGCGTGGCCGCCAGCAGGCCCTCGATGCGGTGGTCGAGGTTCAGCCGCTCCAGCGCCAGGCGCGTGGCCGCCAGCTGCGCCAGCACGGCCGGCGGGCCGGCGTCGGCACCGTGCAGCAGCAGCGTGGGCCGCAGCGAGAGCACGCCCTCGGCCGACAGCGTGCGCGCGTAGCCCACGCTCGGCAGCTTCTGCGCCGCCGCCGGGAACAGCGAGGTGGTGTCCACGCCCACCAGATCGGCCTCGGCGCCCAGCGCGTAGACGATCTCGGTGATCGCCCCCCCGGCGCTGACGATGCGCCGCGGCCCGGCCGCGCCCTGCGCGCGCAGCTGGAGCGCCGGCCACGCCAGGGCGGCCGCGGCCAGCGCGGCGCGGCGGTTCAGCAGGCGGCGCATGCGCCCTCCTCGGCCCAGCCGGGCTCGGCCACCAGGCGGCCGGTGATGGCGCGCCAGGCCGCCAGCTCGGGCCGGCCGGGCTTGCGCTCGCCGAAGAACATGGCGATGGTCTCGCCCGCGGCGTCGAACAGCTCCAGGCTCGTGACCACGCCGTCGGCCGTGGGCTTGCGCACCACCCAGGCGCTGGCGATGTGCTCCTCGCGCAGGTGCAGGTTGAAGCCGGGGTTGAGCACGTTGAGCCAGGGACCCAGCACCTGCACGCACTGCACGGGCCCGGTGTGGATCTGGATCATCCCGGGGTTGCCCACGAACACCATGATCGGGGTGCCGCTGTGGGCCGCGGCCTGGAGCAGGTCGCGCGCGGCGGCGCCGGGGCCGGGCTCGACGGGCTGCACGAAGCGCGGGTCGGCCAGGCGCAGGGCCTGCACGCGGCCGAGGTGGTGGCGCTTGAGCAGCGCGAAGAACTCGTGCGTGTCGCGCAGCGAGGCCCAGTCGGCGCGGAAGGCCGCCACGTCGACCTCGGCATCGGGCCGATCGGCCTCGGCCGCGACGGCGGGCTGCACCGCGAGGCCCGGCTGCTGCCCGGGCGCGGCAAACCGCAGCAGCAGCGCGTCCCAGGCCACGAGGTCGGTGCCGGGCTTGGCGAACACCTTGTGCACGGCGGTGCCGCCGGCGTCGAAGAACTGCAGGCTGCGCGCCGGCGCCACCTGCGCATCGGCGCTGGCCACCTCGTGCACCGCAAAGCCGTGTGCCCAAGCCTTGTAGAAGACGCGCAGGTCGATGTCGGGCCCAAGCACCAGGCCCACGGGGCCCTCGCCGCCCACCTGCTCGTAGCGGCCGGTCTTCTCGTGCACGCAGCTGGCGTTGCGCGTGAGCGCCATCACGCGGCCCAGCGTGGGCAGTGCCGCCATCAGCGCCGGCCAGGGCGCCTGCAGCCGCGTGGCCGCCAGCGCCGACCGGCCCGGCGTGGGCACGGGCTGGCCCACGTGCGCGGCGATGAGCTCGCCCTCGCTGGCGCCCAGGGTGGTGGCGATGTCGCGGTGGCGCTGGGCGCCGGCTTCGCGGGCCTGGCGGTAGCCCTGGCGCAGGGTGGCGGCGTCGGGGCGGCTCTGGCGGATGGGGGCGTCGATCATGGGGGCCTCTTGCAGTGGGGGTTCAGAAGTCCAGCCGTGCCGTGAGCGACACGCTGCGGCCGGGCGCCGTGAAGGCGTCCTGGATGGGGCTGTTGGCGGCCAGCCCGCGCACGTCGGACCAGCGCCAGTAGGTCTGGTCGGTGGCGTTGTCCAGCGCCAGATGCAGCGTCAGCGCGCGCGTGGCCTTCCAGCTGGCGCCGAGGTGCAGCGTGGTGTAGGCCGGCGGCGCAAAGCCGGGCGGCGTGGCCGGCGGGATCTCGCCGGCGTCTTTGGCCTGCACATGCAGCACGGCGGCGCGCCAGGTGAAGGCGCCGCGTTCGTGCGCCGCGCCCAGGCTCAGCTTGGCGGGCTCGACGCTGGCCAGCGGGCGCGAGCTGCCCGTGCTCTCGCTGTCGCCGCGCGCTGCGGCGTAAGCGGCCTGCAGCCGCCAGGCCGGCGTGGGGCGCCAGCCCAGGCGCGCCTCAGCGCCGCGGATGTGGGCCTCGGCCAGGTTGACGAACTGGAACACCGCGGGGTCGGCCGTCGTGAAGGAGCCGCCCACGGTCTCCTGGCTGATGAAGTCGCGGTAGCGGTTGTCGTAGGCCGCGAGCTGCCAGGTGAAGGCACCGCGGGCGCCGCGCAGGCCGAGTTCGATGCTCTCGGCGCGCTCGGGCTTGAGCGCGGCGTTGCCGATGCTGCGGTAGCCCGAGGCCGGGTTGGAGAAGCCGTTGTTCACCTGGTCGGGCGCCGGCGCGCGGAAGCCGCGCGACCATTGGGCGTAGGGTCGGAGCGCCTCCGACACGCGCCACACCACGCCCAACCGCGGCGTCACGGCCTGGTCGGACAACGCCACCACGCTGCTGGCGGTGTAGCCGGCGGCGTCGGGCCTGAGCTCATGCCGGTCGAAACGCAGGGCGGGGATGAGCTGCACGGCCCCGCCCTCGCCGAGCTCGATCTCGCTCTGCACGAAGGCACCGAGCAGTCGGTAGGTGGTGTCGGGGAAGGGCTTGGACGGGAAGCTCTCGCCGAACGGCGGCACGGTGCCGTCGCGCGTGGCGCGGATCCGGTTCTCGCTGGCGTCCAGGCCCAGGCTCAGGCGCTGCGGCAGGGCGCCCGCGAGCGTGGTGCTGGCCTGCGCGCTCAGGCCGACGACGCGCTCGCGGTAGCTGCCCTCGCGCAGGCGGTCGGCGGCCGTGAGCCGGTCTTCGGCCGCCCACTGCTCGATGCGGGTGTCCTGGCCATACAGGCGCAGCTCGGCCTGCTGCACGAACGTGGCGTTGAGGTCGTCGAGCTTCCAGCCGAGCGCCACACGCTGGCGCTCCTGACGGTCGCGGGCGTCGAGGTCGATCACCGCGGTGGCCGCCGGCGTGGCCGATGGCGCGGCGCGGCCCGTGAGCACCTCGGTGCGGCTGCTGCGGCGCACGGCCTCGAGCGTCAGGCCCAGGGACTGCGCCGGGTTCAGCGCCACGCGCGCCTTGGCGAGCATGCCGGTGTGCGCCCAGTGCAGCGGGTTGGGGGTGGTGCGGCGGGCGTCTGGGCTGTCATCGCGGCCCTGGCTGTCGAGTTCCTGGCCTTCGCGGCGGCTGGCCAGCGCCAGCCACTGCAGGCCGCCGCTGCGGCCGGCGACGGCGGCGGTGGCCGCGCCCGAGTTGTCCACACTGTGGCCGCCCAGGCGCACAAAGCCGGCGCGCGTGCGGCCGCCAGTCAGCAAGTCGGCCGGGTCCAGGGTGCGCAGGGCCAGCGCGCCGGCCAGGCCGTCGCTGCCCCAGCTGGTGCTGGCCGGGCCGCGCAGCACCTCGGCCTGGGCCAGGGCGTCGATAAACAGCGTGTCGAGCCGCCCGCTGGCAAAGCCGCCAAAGGCAAAGGCCTGTGGCGCGCGCACGCCGTCCACCAGCACCAGCACCTGGTTGCCTTCGAGGCCGCGGATGTTGATGCCCTCGTTGCCGGCGCGCCCGGCGTTGGAGCCGGCGGCCGTGAAGCGCACACCCTGCTGGCGCACAACCAGGTCCACCTCGTGGCGGAACAGGTCCTTGAGGTCGCGCGCGCCGCGGGCCTCGGCCTCGGCGGCGTTGGTCACGGTCACCGTGGCGGGCACGGCATCGGTGCGGCGCTCGGTGCGCGTGGCGGTGTTGGTGACTTCGGCCAGCGGGGTGGCTGCCGGGGCCGGCGCAGGGGCTGCGGCCGTCTGGGCGCGGGCGGCCGGCGCGGTGGCAAGAGCCACCAGGGCAGCCAGGGCGGTGAGTCGGAACGGGGTGGTGGTTGGGGCAGGCACGTGGTGAGCGACCCTCGGCGGGGTCGGGTTCGGCACGTGCTGGCTGGCTCGATCGCGCGCGTCTGGCGATGCTGGCCGTGCGGTTTAGAGTGAGCGGGTGCTTACTTTGTGAGGATGAGCTTCCCGAGCGAGGTGCGCCGCAGGCGGTAGACCTGCTGCTGGTGTTCGATCTCGATCTCCACCGCGGAGCCTTCGAACAGCTGCTCGCTGCGGATGCGGCGCGGGGCGGCCGCCGACACCGGCTGTGCCGCGCTGGCGGCCGGGGCCGAGCGGGCCGTCGAGCACGGGCTGGAGTGCCGAGCGGTGGTGGAAGGGTTCGACATCGAGACGGACTTTAATACGAATCGTTCTTATTTACAAGACCTGGTTGAGGCTGAGGGGGTGCGGTGGCTGTCGGCCCGTTGCTGCGGGTCGCTGCGTTGATCGCTCGTTGCACCGCGCGACCGCGTCAGGCGGTGTGTGCATCCGGCGCAGAGTGTGGCGGTCTCCGCTGCGCTCCGACTGCTCTGCGCTGCTCGCCTTGGGGGCGCACGGCAACACTCGCTCCGTCATCGGGCTCACAACAACTGTTCGAGCGCAGCGGCCGAAGGCCGCGTAGCGAGTTTTGCCGTGGGGCCATGGACCCGAGCATCGCAGGGCAGTCAGCCCCCCAAGGGGCCGACCGCTTCAACTCACGCCCCAGCCCCCACCCGCACAGCCCTTTGCCGCGCGGTGCAACGAATGCGACGCGCAGCCAGGGGCCGACAACAGCCCTGGCAACCTGTCGGCCTCGCCGCCCTCAGCGCTGATCGACCATCAGCAGCTGCGCCACCACCGCCACCGCGATCACCCCCGGCTCCTTGCCGCGCAGCCCGGGCAGGCCGATGGGGCAGGTCATGCGTGCGAGCAGCTCGGGCGACACGCCGCGCTCGGCCAGCCGGCGCTCGAACTTGGCGCGCTTGGTGGCGCTGCCAATGAGGCCGAAGAAGCCGAAGTCGCCACGCGCCAGGATCTCGCGCGTGATGGCCAGGTCGAGATCGTGGCTGTGCGTGAGCACGAGGAAGGCGTCGCCCGGCGCCGCCGCGGCCACCTCGGCCTGCACGGGCTCGGCGCACACGCGCTCGATGTGCGGCGGCAGCGCCACGGCCGGGAACTCGCACTCGCGCTCGTCCACCCAACGCACGCGGCAGGGCACGGCGGCGAGCAGGTTGACGATGGCGCGGCCCACGTGGCCGGCGCCGAAGAGGTGCAGCACGAAGCGCGGCGGCGGGCCCTGCCAGTGCGCCGGCGGATCGGCCGCCAGGGGCGTGTAGCGCAGCACCAGCGCGCCGCCGCAGCACTGGCCGAGGCTGGGGCCGAGGGCGATGCGCTGGGTCTCGGGCGACGACGCGCCCTCGGCCAGCCGCGCGCGGGCGCGCTCCAGCGCCTGCAGCTCGAGGTGGCCGCCGCCGATGGTGCCCACCACCGCATCGGCCGCCACCAGCATGCGCGTGCCGCTGTCGCGCGGTACCGAGCCCTGGTGCTCGGCCACGGCCACCACCACGGCCGGGCGGCCGGCGGCGGCCCAGGCCTCGGCGGTCTCGCGCACGGGGTCCCAGGGGCAAAGGTTCACGGCGTCAGGCGCAGGCGCCCTGCCCCGCGCGCACCGCGGCCACGGCGCGCAGCACGGCCTCGGGCGTGGCCGGGGCATCCAGCGGCGGGCACACGGCGTGGCCGCCCACGGCCGACACCGCGTCGCGGATGGCCAGCAGCACGCTGATGGGCAGCAGCAGCGGCGGCTCGCCCACGGCCTTGCTGCGGTGGATCGAGTCCACCCGGTTCGGCGCGTCGAACAGCGTCGTGCGGAACACCGACGGCGTGTCGTTGGCGGTGGGGATCTTGTAGGTGCTGGGCGCGTGTGTCATCAAGAGGCCCGCGCGCGCGCTGCCGTCGTCGGGGTGCCACACCAGCTCTTCCATGGTGAGCCAGCCCATGCCCTGGATGAAGGCGCCTTCGACCTGGCCGATGTCCAGCGCCGGGTTCAGGCTCTGGCCCGCGTCGTGCACGATGTCGGCGGCCAGCAGGCGGTGCTCGCCGGTGAGTGTGTCCACCACCACCTCGCTGACCGCCGCGCCGTAGGCGTAGTAGTGGAACGGCCGGCCCTGCAGCGTGGCCTTGTTCCAGTGCAGGCCGGGCGTGGCGTAGAAGCCGTCGCTCCACAGCTGCACGCGGGCCAGGTAGGCCTGCTGCACCAGGGCGTCCCAGGGCAGGGCGGCGTGCTGCGGATGGTCCGCCTTGAAGCGCTCCAGCCGCTCGCGGATGGTGCGCGCCGCGGCCTGCGCCGCCTTGCCGTTGAGATCGGAGCCCGTGCTCGCGGCCGTGGCCGAGGTGTTGGCGATCTTGCTCGTGTCGGTGGCGCTGCAGCGCACCCGCTCCAGCGGCAGGCCCAGCTCGTGCGCCACCACCTGGGCCACCTTGGTGTTGAGGCCCTGGCCCATTTCGGTGCCGCCGTGGTTCACGAGCACGCTGCCGTCGGTGTACACGTGCACCAGCGCGCCGGCCTGGTTGAGGTGGGTGACGTTGAAGCTGATGCCGAACTTCAGCGGCACCAGCGCCAGGCCCTTCTTGAGCACCGGGCTCGTGGCGTTGAAGGCCGCGATGGCCGCGCGGCGTGCCGCCCAGCGCGACTGCGCCTCGAGCTGGGCCACGAGCGGATCGATGATGTTGTCCGCCACCACCTGGCCGTAGGGCGTGACGTTGCGCTCTTCGATGCCGTAGAAGTTGGCGCGGCGCACGGCCACGGGGTCGCGGCCACAGCGGCGCGCCACGCTGTCGAGCAGCAGCTCGATGGCGATGGCGCCCTGCGGGCCGCCAAAGCCGCGGAAGGCGGTGTTGCTCTGCGTGTTCGTCCGGCAGCTGTAGCCGTGCACGGCCACGTGCGGCAGCCAGTAGGCGTTGTCGAAGTGGCACAGCGCCCGCGTCATCACCGGGCCCGAGAGATCCGCCGAGTGGCCGGCGTTGCTCAGCATGGTGATCTCGGCGCCGAGGATGCGGCCCTCGTCGTCGTGGCCGATCTCGGCCTCGTAGACGAAGCCGTGGCGGCGGCCGGTGACGAGGAAGTCGTCGTCGCGGTCCAGCCGCAGCTTCACGGGCGCGCCGAGCTGGCGCGCGGCCACCGCGGCGATGCAGGCGAACGCGGCGCTCTGGCTCTCCTTGCCGCCGAAGCCGCCGCCCATGCGCCGGCACTCCACGCGCACCGCGTGCGCCTGCACGCCGAGCGCGTGCGACACCACCAGCTGCATCTCGCTGGGGTGCTGGGTGGAGCAAAACACGGCCATGCCGTGGTCGTCGGCCGGCACGGCCAGGCTGATCTGACCCTCCAGGTAGAACTGCTCCTGGCCACCCACCGTGAAGCGGGTGCGAAATCGCCGTGGCGCAGCGGCGATGGCCGCGGCAGCGTCGCCCCGCACCAGGTGCATGGGCGGCACCACGTACTGGCCGGCGGCGTGCGCCTCGTCGGCCGTCAGCAGCGCGGGCAGGCGCC
>JAUMBF010000049.1:0-5256 GCA_032115875.1 Rubrivivax sp. | reverse complement strand
CCGGGTCTTCAAGGCGCCGCCCCCCTGCGCAGGTTGCGCTCGGCGGCTTCCAGCCGGGCGTCCTCGATCTCGCGCAGCACAGCGCTCAGGTCCACGGCGCCCGGTCGGGGTTCGTACCGGCCCGTCAGCGGGGTCTCCGGGCTCAGGCGGCCCGCGGCGTAGAGGTCCCAGATCTCGGGGCCATGGCGCGTGTCGCGCAGCTCGGGCGCGTGCTGGCTGAAGAAGGCGCGCAGGTTGTCCACGTCGCGCATCAGCATGCGAGGGGCATGGTTGTTGCCGGCGGCGTCCACCGCCTGCGGCAGATCGATGATGACGGGGCCGTCCTGGGCCAGCAGGATGTTGAACTCCGACAGGTCGCCGTGCACCACGCCGGCGCACAGCATGCGCACCACCTCGCGCAGCAGCATCGCGTGATGCTCGCGCGCGGCCTCGGGCGTGTACGGCACGTCGTTCAGGCGCGGCGCCGCGTGGCCGTCGGCGTCTGCCACCAGCTCCATCAGCAACACACCTTCGAAGAAGTGGAAGGGCTTGGGCACGCGCACGCCAGCCGCAGCCAGGCGGAACAGAGCGTCCACCTCGGCACTCTGCCAGGCGGCTTCCTGCTGCTCGCGCCCGTAGCGGGTGCCCTTGGCCATGGCACGCGCCTGGCGGCTGTTCTTCACCTTGCGGTTCTCGGTGTAGTCCACCGCCTGGCGAAAGCTGCGGTGGGTGGCAGCCTTGTAGACCTTGGCGGCACGGGTTTCGTCGCCGCAGCGCACCACGAACACCTCGGCCTCCTTGCCGCTCTTGAGCTGCCGCAGCACGCTGTCGATCAGGCCTTCGTCGATCAGCACTTGCAGGCGGGCCGGTGTCTTCATCGGTGCATTGTCGGCGGTGCCTGAGCTCACGCTGCAGGGCCGCCGCCCCGGCGTTCAGGTGGCGCTGCGCAGCTTGTCCTTCTTGCTCGGCCGCCGGCCCTTCACGCCGCCGGCGGCGGGTGCGGGGGCTGCGGTCTCGGTCGGTTCGAAGCCCGGCACCTGCTCGCGCGGCACGCGCCGGCCCAGGCGCTTTTCGATCAGGCGGAAATGCGCCTGCGTCGCCGCGCTGACGAAGCTCACCGCCAGCCCCGCTGCGCCGGCGCGCGCCGTGCGGCCGATGCGGTGCACGTAGTCCACCGTGGAACGCGGCAGGTCGTGGTTGACGACCACGGGCAGCCGGGCGATGTCGATGCCGCGGGCGCCCAGGTCGGTGGCCACCAGCACGCGCAGCCGCCCGGCCTTGAAGTCGGCCAGCGCCTGCGTGCGCGCGCCCTGGCTGGCGTCGCCGTGGAAGGCTGCCGCCGCCAGCCCGGCGCGGCGCAGCTTGTCGGCCACGTGGTCGCAGGCGTAGCGCGTGGCGACGAAGACCAGCACGCGCGGCCAGCCCTCCTGCGCGATGAGCCAGGCCAGCAGCGGCGTGCGCCGTGCCGCGTCCACGGCGATGGCGCGTTCGGCGATGGCCGCCACGGCCGCGGCCTGCTGGCCCACGTCCACGCGCACGGGGTCGTGCAGCAGCCGCTGCGCCAGGGCTTCCACCGCGGGCGGGAAGGTGGCCGAGAACAGCAGGTTCTGGCGCCGCGCCGGCAGCAGCGCCAGCACGCGCGCCAGTTCATCGGCGAAGCCGCCGTCGAGCAGGCGGTCGGCCTCGTCCAGCACCAGCGTGTGCAGGCCCGACAGGTCGAGCGCGTTCTTGTCCACCACGTCCAGCAGGCGCCCCGGCGTGGCGACGACCACGTCGGCACCGCCGCGCAGAGCCATCAGCTGCGGGTTGATGGAGACGCCGCCATACAGCGCCACCACCTTCGCCGGCACGCTGAGGAAGCCCTCGACCTGGCGCAGGGCTTCGAACACTTGCGCCGCCAGCTCGCGCGTGGGCACCAGCAAGAGCACGCGCGGGCGCCGCGGGTTGGGGCGCGCGATGCCGTCGATGCGCTGCAGCGCCGCAAAGGCATACGCCCCCGTCTTGCCGGACCCGGTGGCCGCGGTGGCCAGCACGTCGCGCCCGGCCAGCGCGGGCGGGATGGCCGCGGCCTGGATGGGCGTGGGCTCGGCCCAGCCCAGCTCGGCGGTCGCGCGCAGCAGCCGGGGGGAGAGACCCAGGGCCTCGAAACAACTCACAGCCGCCTCGCCTTCACCGAGCGGCCCTTCACCTTGCCGGCGTTCAGGCCGCGCAAGGCCTTGTCGGCGACGCTGCGCTCGACGGCCACGTAGGTGGAGAAGTCGTTGACGACGATCTTGCCGACCTGCGCCGCGGGCAGGCCCAGGTCCTTGGTCAGCGCGCCCAGCACGTCGCCGGGGCGGATCTTCTCCTTGCGGCCGCCCAGGATCTGCAGCGTCACCATCGGCGGGCGCAGCGGCTCGGCGCCGGCCGGCGGCGTCAGCTCGGACAGCGGATGCCAGGCGCCGGGCGTGCCCTGCATCTCGTCGATGCGGCCCACGGCGCCCATCTCGTCCATGCTGGCCAGGCTGAAGGCCCAGCCGGCTTCGTCGGCGCGGCCGGTGCGGCCCACGCGGTGCGTGTGCACGGCGGGGTCGGGGCTGATGTCGACGTTGATCACGGCTTCCAGCTGCGCGATGTCGAGCCCGCGCGCGGCCACGTCGGTGGCCACCAGCACGCTGCAGCTGCGGTTGGCGAACTGCACCAGCACCTGGTCGCGCTCGCGTTGCTCCAGGTCGCCGTGCAGTTCCAGCGCCACGAGGCCCTGCGCCTGCAGCACCGCCACCAGGTCGCGGCACTGCTGCTTGGTGTTGCAGAACGCCAGCGTGCTGACGGGCCTGAAGTGCTGCAGCAGCAGCCCCACGGCGTGCAAGCGCTCGCTGTCGGCCACCTCGTAGAAGCGCTGGCGGATCTGGCCGGCGGCGTGGCGCTCGGCCAGCGTCACCGTCTGCGGATCGCGCAGGAAGCGGGCGGCGAGCTTGGCCACGCCCTCGGGGTAGGTGGCGGAGAACAGCAGCGTCTGGCGCGCCTTGGGGCAGTGCTCGGCCACCTGCGCGATGTCGTCGGCGAAGCCCATGTCCAGCATGCGGTCGGCCTCGTCCAGCACCAGCGTGGTCAGCGCCTCGAGCACCAGCGTGCCGCGCGCCAGGTGGTCCAGCACGCGCCCCGGCGTGCCCACCACGATGTGCGCGCCGTGCTCCAGGCTGGCCAGCTGGTTGCGGATGGGGCTGCCGCCACACAGCGTGAGCGTCTTGACGTTGTCCTCGGCGCGCGCCAGGCGGCGGATCTCCTGCGCAACCTGGTCGGCCAGCTCGCGCGTGGGGCACAGCACCAGCGCCTGCACGGCGAAGCGGCGCGGGTTCAGCTTGGCCAGCAGCGGCAGTGCGAAGGCCACGGTCTTGCCGCTGCCGGTGCGGGCCTGGGCGATGAGGTCACGGCCGGCCAGCGCCAGCGGCAGGCTGGCCGCCTGGATCGGCGTCATGGCCAGGTAGCCCAGCTGCTGCAGCGTGGCTTGAAGGGGCTGCGGCAGGGGCAGGGTGTCGAACGAGGGGTCTGGGCGGGACATGGGTGATTGTCCGCTGCCGAACGGAGCGAGGCCCTGCGCGGCACACGGGCCGGCGGGATGGTGTGCCCGGTGGCTCGGGCAACCGGGCGTCACGCCAGGCGGTCGGCGACAAGGTCAACCGGCGGCATGCCAGCGGCTTGCTGAAGCAGCGCCATGGACGGACCCCGGCCCTCGGCCCCGGGCCCGAGGCGGCGGATTCGGGTTAAGCTGCGGGGCTTGCTTTAGGCGCCACCTCACCCTGCCCACCTGGCCCTCGGAGGCAGGGTCTGTCGGCGGGTGGGCCATGGACACCAGGTTCGTCATCCGACCGTCGGGCGGCGGGCGCCCGAACACCCCTCATGTGCGGCTTTGCAGGCTTCCTCACCGGTGGCGCGCTCGCGGCTGATGCCGCCCGCGCCCACGCCACAGCCATGGCCGATGCGATCCGGCACCGCGGGCCGGACGACGGCGGCGTGTGGCTGGACGCGCCGGCCGGCCTGGCGCTGGCGCACCGCCGGCTGGCGATCGTGGACCTCTCGGCCGCGGGGCACCAGCCCATGGCGTCGGCCAGCGGGCGCTGGGTGATCGCCTTCAACGGCGAGATCTACAACCACCTCTCGCTGCGGGCCGAGCTGGGAAGCGCGGCCCCCGCGTGGCGCGGGCACTCCGACACCGAGACCCTGCTCGCCGCGTTCGAGCACTGGGGCGTGCACGGCACGCTGCGGCGCTGCGTGGGCATGTTCGCGCTGGCGCTGTGGGACAAGCACGCCCGCGCGCTGCACCTGGCGCGCGACCGCTTCGGCGAGAAGCCGCTGTACTACGGCTGGGTGGCGGGCGCCGGGGCGGCGCTGCGGGGTGGCGATGGCGGCAGTACCGGGGGCAAGGACGCCGCCGCCGTCTTCGCCTTCGGCTCCGAGCTGAAGGCGCTGCGCGCCCTGCCCGGCTTCGGCAACGCGGTGTGCCGGCAGGCGCTGGCGCAGTACCTGCGGCTGCAGTACGTGCCCGCGCCGCGCAGCATCCACCAGGGGCTGTACAAGCTGGAGCCCGGCTGCGTGCTCACGCTGCAGGGCGCGCCGCCGCCGGCCGCGCCGGCGCAGCCGCTGCGCCCGGGCCAGGCGCACGGCAGCGTGGCGCTGGCGCGCTGGTGGGACCCGGCCGCAATGGTGGACATGGGCGCGGCACAGCCCCTGCACAGCGAGCAGGCCGCCGTCCAGGCCCTGCACGACGCGCTGGACGAGGCCGTGCGCCTGCAGTCGCTGGCGGACGTGCCGCTGGGCGCCTTCCTCTCGGGCGGGGTGGACTCCTCCACCATCGTCGCGCTGATGCAGCAGCAGGCCCGGGCCGAGGGCCGCCCGCCGGTGCAGACCTTCACCATCGGCTTCGACGAACCGGCCTTCGACGAGAGCCCGCACGCGCGCGCGGTGGCGCAGCACCTGGGCACGCAGCACCACGAGATGCGCGTCACCGCGGCCGACGCGCGCGCCCTGATCCCGGCGCTGCCGCAGATGTACGACGAGCCCTTTGCCGACAGCTCGCAGATCCCGACGCACCTGGTGTGCCGCGCGGCGCGCCAGCGGGTGACGGTGGCGCTGAGCGGCGATGCGGGCGACGAGCTCTTCGGCGGCTACAACCGCTACTTCTGGGGCCCGCGCGTGTGGGACAAGGTGGCCTGGCTGCCCTACCCCGCCCGCCAGACCCTGGGCGCGGCGGTGGCGGCGCTGCCGCTGCCCGCGTGGGATGCGCTGGGCGGCCCGGCC
>JAUMBF010000048.1:0-7032 GCA_032115875.1 Rubrivivax sp. | reverse complement strand
TCCAGGGCTACGACGCCCGCGAGCTGGCGCTCAAGTCCATCCAGGCCGGCCACACGGTCGAGCAGTTCCAGGCCGAGGTGCTGCGCCAGGTGGCCAACAAGCCGCTGGCCGCCGACGTCAAGCTCAACGATCGCGAGCGCAAGCAGTACAGCTACGTGCGCGCCATCGCCGCCGCCATCGCCCGCGCCGAAGGCCAGGCCGTCAGCGGCTTCGAGGCCGAGCTGAGCCAGGAGCTCGAGCGCCAGCTGCCTGCCAACGCCAAGCGTCACGGCGGCATCTTCGTGCCGATGCGCCTGCAGGCCGAGCGCGCCGCCATCGCCGAATCGCTGTGGAACACGTCCACCAAGGGCTCGTCCACGGTCTTCACCGAGCCCGGCGAGTTCATCGACCTGCTGCGCAACCAGACCGTGGCGGTGGAGCTGGGCGCCCGCGTCATGGCCGGCCTTACCAGCCCGGTCAGCTTCCCCAAGCAGACGGGCGCGGCCACGGCCTACTGGATGCCCGAGAACGACGGCACGAACGTCACGGCCAGCAACGCCACGCTCGGCAGCGTCAGCCTCACGCCCAAGACGCTGCAGGCCACCACGGCCTTCAGCCGCCAGCTGATGGCGCAGTCGTCGATCGACGTCGAGCAGTTCATCCGCAATGACCTGGCCGCACAGCACGCGCTGGCCTGGGACCGCGCCGTGCTGCACGGCAGCGGCTCCAACAACGAGCCCACGGGCATCTACGCAGCGTCCAACGTCAACAGCATCGCCATGGGCGGCACGCCCACCTACGGCAAGCTGATCGACATGGTCACCGAGGTGCTGAAGGACAACGCCCTGATGGGCAACCTGGCCTTCGCCACCACGCCGGGCATGGCCGGCAAGCTGGCTCAGACGGTGATCCAGGCGTCCACCGACAGCCGCATGATCTGGACGGGCCCGCTCAACGACGGCCAGCTGGTCGGCTACCGCGCAGTGGCCACTAACCAGGTGCTCGCCACGCTGGGCAGCGGCAGCGACCACGGCGTCATCTTCGGCGACTTCACCAGCGTGATGATCGGCACCTGGGGCGCGCTCGAGATCGTGGTCGACCCCTACGCGCTCAAGAAGCAGGGCATGGTGGAAGTCACGAGCTTCCAGCTGGCCGACATCGCGCTGCGCCACCCGCAGAGCTTCTGCAAGGCCACCGGCGCCACCATCTGAGGCCCGGGCTGACCATGCGCGTGCGCTTCGTCCGCGGCACGGCCCTGGGGGGCGTCGGCAACGACGCCTACCCGGGCGATGTGCGCGATCTGCCCGCCGCGCTGGCCGCCACCCTGGTGGCCGCCGGCCGGGCCGAGCCGCTGCCCGACGAGCCGCCCGCGCTGCTGCAGGCGCTGGACGCCGTGCAGCAGGCGCACGCCGCCATGGTCACCCCGGCCCCTGAGCCCGCCACCCCCACGCCGCCGCGCCGCCCGCGCAAGGCCGCACCCAAGGACTGACGCATGGACATCATCGGCGACGCCACCCTCACCAACATCCAGGCCCCGGCCGCCATCAGCGCCGACGGCAACAGCGCCGGCATCGACGCGCGCAACCTCAAGGGCCAGGGCGCCATCGTGCTGATGGCCCGCAACACCGCGGGCAGCACGCCCACGCTGGCGCTCAAGCTGCAGGGTTCGCCCGACACCGATGCGGTGACCAGCGTCACGCCGGGCAGCAACACTGGCACGGGCAACTGCTTCGACGTCGTGGCCGGCCCCGATGCGGTGGCCGAGACGATCACGCTGACCTTCAGCAACGCCACCACGGCCGCAGTCGTCGGCGCCACCTCGGGCGCGCTGGGCAACGCCACGGTGGGCCAGCGCTTCACCAGCCAGTACGTCGCCTTCGACCTGGTGGCCGGCGGCACCGCCTTCGCCAACGGCGACACCATCGCCATCGTCACCACGGCGCGCAGCTACAGCGATGTCGACGGCGGCGCCTTCACCGGCCTGACCACCGGCACCAGCACGCAGAAGCGCGCGATCAACTTCGACCGGTGCCCGCGCTATCTGCGCATGAACTACGACATCGGCGGCACCAGCAGCCCCGCCTACACGCTGGCCGTCGTCGCGCTGAGCGAGACCGACTGAGCCCGCCACCCCAAGCCTGCCCGCCGCCCATGTTTGCCGAAAACCTCGCCCCCTTCTTCAAGGCCAGCGGCCTGGGCGTGGCCGTCACGGTGGACGGCGCGGCGCGCGAGGCCATCTTCGACGCCGAGCACCAGCTCGGCGGCCTGGCGGTGGCCGGCATCGCGGCAGCACAGCCCATGCTCACGCTGCCCACGGCGCACGTGCCCGCCAGCCCGGTGGGCAAGGCCGCCGTGGTCAACGCGGTCACCTACACCATCGTCGAGCACCAGCCCGACGGCACCGGCGTGAGCCGGCTCATGCTCGAGCGCGCCTGAGTCATGAGCGCCCACCTGTCCATCCAAGCAGCCCTGGTCGCGCTGCTCACCGCATCGCCCGGGCTGGCATCGGGCAACGTCCGCGCCAACGCCACCCGCCCCATGGCCGCGCAGCACAGCGCGCAGGTCAACGTGCGCCTGGTCCAGAGCCGCGCCGACTACCCCCGCACCCTGGGCGCCGGCTACGAGTGGCAGACCAGCTTTGCCGTTGACTGCCTGGCGCGCGGCGCCAGCTCGGCCAGTGAGCCTGCCGCAACGGTAGACGCGCTGCTCGAAGCTGCCTGGGCCCGCATCGCCGTCTGGCAGCCGGCCGCCAACCTGGGCGTCATCGACGTGCGCATGACGCCCACCATCGACTGGCAGACCGACGACGGCGACACGCCGCTCGTCGCCGCCACCATCAGCCTTGTCGTCCAGCACCGCACCCAGGCCGCCAGCCTGGCCGCGTGGCCGTGACGCGCTCACCCACCACCGCACCCGCCACCATGCCCGCCGCCAAGCCCGCCCCTGCACCTGCCGAGCCGCCCAACCTGCAACCCGTGGGCACGCCGCCGGCCGGTGGCCGCTGGACGTGGGACGCCGGCCACCAGGCCTGGGTGCCCTTGCCCGAACCCGCCGCGGCGCCCGCCGCCCCCGCCACCGAAACCGCTGCCAGCCAGGAGTAAGCCACCATGGGCCGCCTCATCCGCAAGACCGCCATCCTCGCCAAGACCGAAGTCAACTACGGCGTCGACCCCACGCCCGATGGCGCCGCCAACGCCATTCTGGTGTCGAACGCCTCGTTCAACGTCGCGTACACCAACGTCAACCGCGACCTGATCCGCGCCAACCTGGGCGGCAGTGAGCAGCTGGCCGGCACGCGCTTCGTCGAGTGCAGCTTCGACGTCGAGCTGGCCAACTCGGGCGCCGCCGGCACCGCCCCGGCCTGGGGCCCGCTGCTGCTGGCCTGCGGCATGGCCGAAGCGGTGCTCACCACGCCTGCCAGAGTCGAATACACGCCCGTCAGCGCGTCGTTCAAGTCGGCCACCATCTACTATCACATCGACGGCACGCTGCGCAAGGCGCTGGGCTGCATGGGCAACGCCGAGCTCATGCTGAACGAAGGAGAGCGCCCGATGATCCGCTTCACCTTCACCGGCCTGGACGGCGGCACCACCGCCACCGCCGACCCCACGCTCACGCTCACCTCGTGGAAGGTGCCCAGCGTCGTCAGCGACGTCAACAGCGGCGACATCAACCTCGGCGCCACCTACAGCGCCGGCGCGCTGTCCAGCGGCACCGCCTACCCCAGCCGCGGCCTGGCCATCAACCTGGGCAACACGATCGCGCGCAAGGCCATCCTGGGCGGCCAGTCGGTCAGCATCACGCAGCGTGATGTCACCGGCTCCTGCCAGCTCGAGCTGAGCGCGGCGCAAGAAGCCACCTTCCGCACCGACATCAACGCCAACACCACGACGAGCCTGGGCTTCACGCACGCCACCGGCGCGGGCGTGGGGATCATCCTGCACGCCCCGCGCGTGCAGCGCATCGACCCGTCCGACGTCGACTACGAGGGCGAGCTGCACATGGGCCTCAACCTGCGCTTCGTGCCCAGCAGCGGCAACGACGAGCTCCGCATCGTCTGCCTGTAAGCCCCGCCGCCTGACCGCGCCGCCCTGCCCACCGCACCCAGCCCCAACCCGAGCCCCGCATGGCCTTCCGCCTCTACGTCAGCAACACCATCACCGTCCCGGTCGCCGGCAAGCTGCCCGGCGCCGACGGCAAGCCCGCCGCCTTCAGCTTCAGCTTGCAGGCCAAGCGCCTGTCGCAGAGCGCGCTGCGCGACATCGTCGACAGCAACCAGCGCACCGTGCCCGAGCTGCTGGCCGATGTCGTCACCGGCTGGGACGGGGTGCTCGACGACGACGGCAACCAGGTGCCCTTCACCCCGGCCAACCTGGCCGCGCTGCTCGAGATCGTGGGCATGGCCGGCGTCATCTTTGGCGCCTACCTGGAAAGCTGCGGAGCCAAGGGAACGGGAAAAAACTAGAGGAGGCGGCGCGCCTGCTCGCGCGCGGCGAGCTGGACTTCGGGAGCACGGAAGATGACGACGCCGCCGACCACGAACAACACGCCGCGCTGGCCGCCTTCGGCCTGGTGCTCGACCAGTCTGACACCGGCGGCCCCAAGCCCTTCTTTCTGCTGCCCGAAAACCAGCGCGCGCTCACCACGTGGCTGGCGCTGCAGACGCAGTGGGTGCACGCGGGCATGGGGCAGCCAACGGGCCTCAATTACGCGGGCGTCGAAGCCTACCTGCGCCTGGCCCGCCTGGACCGCCCCCCGCGCCGCGCGCGCCAGCTGCTGGCTGACATCCAGCGCATGGAGCGCGTCACCTTGCACGAATGGGCCGACCGCGCCCGCCGCGATCGCCCCGCCTCGGCGCGCCGCTGAACACCGGGCCTGAGCACCATGGCAGAACAGATCGGCATTCGGCTCAACCTGCAGGGCGCCGCCCAGGTGCAGGGCGGCCTGGCGGGCGTGGTGCGCAGCCTGGGCGAGCTGGACAGCAAGACGCTGAAGGTGGGCGACGCCTTCAAGGCCTTGGGGCCGCAGCTGGCCGCCGCGCTGTCGGTGGGCACCATCGCCGCGTGGCTGAAGTCGGCTGTCGATGCCGTCGACGCCATGAACGACCTGGCCGACGCCACCGGCTCCACGGTCGAAGAAATCAGCAAGCTCGACCGCTTTGCCCGCACCACCGGCACCACGCTGGATGCCGTGGGCGGCATCATGGTGAAGTTCAACGCGGTCTTGAAAGACGCCGACGGCACCAACGCCGCCAGCCAGGCGCTGCGGGCCATCAACGTCGACGTCGCCGCCCTGCGCCGCGCAGACCCCGTCGACGCCCTGCAGCAGACCGCCCGCGCCCTGGCCGGCTTTGCCGACGACGCCAACAAGGCGCGCGTCGTGCAAGAGCTCTTCGGCAAGAGCGTGCGCGAGGCCGCGCCCATCCTCAAGGATCTGGCCGACGCGGGCACGCTGCAGGCAACAGTCACCGCCAGGCAAGCTGAAGAGGCCGACAAGTTCAACCGCGCGCTGGCCGCCTTCAAGAACGAAGTCAGCGATGTCGCCCGCCTCATCACGCAGACCCTGCTGCCCACGCTGAACAACTGGTTCGGCCAGCTTAGCGATGGCATGGCCACCTACGGCAGCTTCACCCGCGCGCTGGGTGACATCGCCTTCAACATCAAGCCCTGGCAGACGCTCAACGAGAACCTGGCCGAGACCGTCAAGGACATCACGCTCTACCGCAACCTCATCAACGAGCTGAAGAGCAGCCGCCTGCCCGACCCCTTCGGCGCCCGCGCGCGCCAGATCACCGAGTACCAGACCCGCCTGGACAACGCCATCGCGCGCGAGCAGTACCTGCTGCGCCAGCAAGGCCGCGAAGGGGGCAGGGCAGCCGACCCCCGCGCGCGGCCGACCGAGCGCCCCAGCATCGCGCTGCCAGCCCCCGGCGCGGCCGGTGCCGCCGCCGCAGCCAACGCCGAGCGCGACATCCGCGCCCGCCAAGACCTGGCGCGCCTGGGGCGCGAAGACGCCGCCCAGGCCGCCGCTGATGAAGCTGCGCGCCGCGCCGAGCGATTGCAGCTTGCAGCGGACGAACAAGACAACTTGAACCGCCTATTGCGTTACGACCGCGCAATTGCTGATGCAGAAGCCGCTCATCAAGCCGAGCTTGAGCGTCTGGCGCAAGACAGCTTGCGCCAAATGGCGCGATACGACGACGCAGTGCTGGAAGCTGAGGCCGCGCATCAACGCGACGTCAATTTGCAGGCGCAAGCTACGCAGCGTGAACTAGAAGTGCGCGCCGCGCAAGAACTCGCCGCTATGGCGGTTTACGACGCAGCAGAGCTGGCTGCTGACGCTCAACACAAGCGCAACCTCAAAGCGCAAGCGGATGCAGAGCAGGCCGAGCTGGAATTGCTCGCCGCACAGTCGCTTGCAGCTATTGCCCGCTACGACGCCGCAAAACTGGCTGCCGAAGCTGCATATCAGCGCGATCTCGCCTTGCAACAAAGCGCTGACCTAAAACAACGCGAAGCCTACGCAGAGTACCTTCTCACCCTGCAAGACCAGATCACCCAGGCCCAGATCCAGGACGCCGCCGCCGTCCAGAAGTACCTCGACGACCAGACCGAAGCCGCCCGCCGCAACCTCGAATCCATCCAGGCCCGCACCGCAGACCTCGAGCTCGACGCCAAGGCCAGCGCCCTGGCTGCCGCCCAGGCCATCAGCCTGGCCGAAGCCATCGAGCTGGTCACCATCGCCCGCCTGCGCGAGCAGCAGGCCATGTACCGCGCGGGCACCGAGGGCTACAACGCCATCGAGCGCGAGATCCAGGCCCGCGAAAAGCTGCTCAGCGCCCTGGGCGACCAGCGCGTGCGCCAGGCCAACGACCAGGCGGCCAAGGACGCGGCCGCGCAGTGGCAGCGCACTGTCGACCAGGTCGGCCAATCCCTGGCCGACGCGCTGATGTCCGGCGGCAAGAGCGCAGGCGACGCACTGAAGCGCTACTTCAGCACCCTGGTGCTGCAGCCCATCATCAAGGCCATCGTCGACCCCGTGGCCCGCGTCATC
>JAUMBF010000047.1:0-30717 GCA_032115875.1 Rubrivivax sp. | reverse complement strand
GGGCCAGGGCTGGCAGGCCGCGCAGTCGGTTCTCGGCCGCCGCACCTGGCCGGCGCGGCCGGCCGTGCGGCAGTGGCTGGCGCTGCGGCTGGCCGCCTGGCAGGCCGGCGAGCCCTTCGACGCCGAGGCACTGACGCCGCAGCACCTGGCGCAGATCGCCGCCACGCGCTGCGCCGTGCGTCGCGTACCACTCAACGGCATCGCCGGCTCGCCCGATGCCGCTGTCGTGGTGCGGCTGAACCCGCAGGCGGCCTGGGCCGCCGGTCACTTGGTGGTGCTCAGCGCCGCCGCGGCCGACGCCATGCACGGTGTCGATGCCAACACGGCCCGGCGCCGCGCACGGGAGTGCGAGCGCGGGAGCGGGCCGCTTGCCGGCCTGGACGCCGCCGGCTGGTGGCGCGTGGCCACGCTGCGCGGCTGCGCCACGGTCCTGCCCCTGGCCACTGCCGCGCAGTTGCCGCTGGCCGTGCTGCCCCCGAACCGCGTGCGCGTACTCAATGCCGCGCAGGGGCTGCAAGCGTTGATGACGCAGGTGTTCATGGCACCGGGCTGGGCTGCACGCTGCGCCGCCATGGCGGCCCTGCTGCCGGCACACACGACGCGCCACGAATTCAACCTCTTCGTCGGCGCGATCGCACCTCGCGTGCTGGCGGCGCCAAGCGCCGGCACTGGCCTGCGCGACGCGCTCGAAGACGCCTGGCTGCACGAGCGCGTTCAACGCCGCTGGCAACACTTCGCGCTCAGCCTGGGCGAGGCCGGCGTCGAGGCGCTGCTGGAGCGCGTGGCCACGATGCCGCAGCCCGGCCGCCACGTGCTGCAGCTGAGCCAGGCCCAGGCCGTCGAGGACTGGCAGCTGCCCGCGGCCGAGGCCCCGCCTGCCCTGCACCGCGTGGCCAGCCGCGGCGCGCGCGGCCGGGGCGCGACGACAATACGGCCCGCCCTGCCCCGCCCGCTCCCCGCCGCCCTGCCCGCATGACCGACGACCAGCTGCTGCGATACAGCCGCCATGTGCTGCTCGACGAGATCGGCATCGAGGGCCAGCAGCGGCTGCTCGCGAGCCACGCCCTGGTGATCGGCGCTGGTGGCCTGGGCTCGCCGGTGCTGCTCTTCCTGAGCAGCGCCGGTGTCGGCCGCATCACCGTGCTCGACGACGACACGGTAGACGCGTCCAATCTGCAGCGGCAGATCGTGCACTCGCTCGCCGCAGTGGGCACGCCCAAGGTGCGGTCGGCAGCGCAACGCATCGCCGCCACGAACCCTGACGTCGCGGTCGACGCACGGGCGGTGCGCGCCGATGCCGCGCTGCTGGACGAGCTCGTGCCCACGGCCGACGTGGTGCTGGACTGCAGCGACAACTTCGCCACGCGCCATGCCGTCAACGCCGCCTGCGTGCGCCATGGCAGGCCGCTGGTCAGCGGCGCAGCGCTCGGCTACGACGGCCAGGTGGGCGTGTACGACGTGCGTCGCCCCGGAGCGCCCTGCTACGGCTGCCTGTTCCCGCCCTCGGTGGCGCAGCCGGACGCGGCCTGCGCCACGATGGGCGTTTTCGCGCCGCTGGTGGGCCTGATCGGCAGCGTGCAGGCAGCCGAGGCCTTGAAGCTGCTGCTCGGCACCGGCACGCCACTGGCAGGCCGGTTGCTGATGCTGGACGCACGCGCAATGCGCTGGGACGAACTTGCGGTCGTACGGCAGCCCGCTTGCGAGGTCTGCCGTGGACACTGAGGCTGCGCGCCGCCGTGGGCCCGGCTGGGCGCGTGCGCCACGAGTCTGGCGCGGCGTCATGCTGGCCCTGCTGGTGGTGGTGTCGTGGTTCGCGTTCGCATCGGTGCAGTTCCGCGACGGTGGCTTGCCGCTGGACAAGCTGCGCCACCTGGCCGCCTTCGTCGTGCTGGCCTGGGTGGCCGTTCAGGGCTGGGGGCATACCCGCGCGGCCGGTTGGCGCATTGGTACGGCCTTGCTGGCCTTCGGTGTCTTTATCGAGCTCGTGCAGGCCCAGGTGCCGGGGCGGCACGCCAGCCTGGCCGATGTGGCAGCCGACGCCGCCGGCATCGCGCTGGGTCTGCTGGCCGCGCGCGCCTTCAGCCTGACGCGCTGAAGGGGCCGCCACGAGGCTCTGGCAGCGTCAGCAGCCCGCCGACGAACAGCTCCTTCACCAGGGGCGCGAGCGTCTCGTGGCACAGGGCGCCGTCGGCGCGCAGCCAGGTGAAGGTCCAGTTGATCATGCCGAACAGCAGCATCGCCACCGGCTTGGCCAGCCCCGCTGGGGCGAGCTCGGGGCGGATCGCCGCCACCGCGTCAGCGAAAGCCTGCACAACGCGGCGCTGGCCGGTCAGCAGCGCATCGCGCTCGGCCTCGGGAAGGAACTTCACGTCCTCCGTCAACACGCGGTGCTCATGCTGCGCGTTCGCGTAGGCCAGCAGGAAGCGCTCGATCAGCCGCGCCAGATGCGGCTCGGGCGCGAGGCGCTCGCGCGCGGCCTCGGCCGCGACCTCGTCGACCAGCGCCACCAGCCGGGCCACGTGCCCCCCGGCGATGGCCGCCAGCAGCGCCGGCTTGTCGCGCACGTAGTGGTAGAGCGTGGCCTTGCCGACGCCGGCAGCCTCGGCCACCTGCCGCATCGTCGTGGCGGTGTAGCCCTGGCTGGCGAAGAGCCGCGCGGCGGCAGCCAGCAGTTGCTCGCGCTGCGCGTCGAAGCCCTGCGATCGCGGCCGGGCCACGGCCGTCAGAATCTGTGAACAAACCCGGCGCGGCCGAGCGGGGCACGAGCGGGCATGGCGGTCTTGTTCACCGCTTCTCAGCGCTCGTCGAAGCTCACGACCACGCGCTCGGTGAGCGGGTGCGCCTGGCAGGTCAGCACGAAGCCGGCGGCGATGTCCGCGGGCTCCAGCGCGAAGTTGCGCGCCATGCGCACCCGACCCTCCACCAGCTTGGCGCGGCAGGTGGCGCAAACGCCGCTCTTGCACGAGTACGGCACGTCCAGGCCGGCGCGCGCGGCGGCGTCGAGCAGGTTGCCGTCGGCGGCCGTGAAGCCTAACTCGCGCGTGAGGCCGTCGCGCACGATCGTGATGCGCGCGGTGGCAGCGTCGCCGGGCCGCGGCTCGGCGGCCGGACGGCGCTCGGCCGGCGGCACGCCGAAGCGCTCGACGTGGATGCGCGCCGGCTCAACGCCCGCGCTGCGCAGCGCGGCCTCGACCTCGTCGTTCATTGCGTGCGGGCCGCAGACGAAGGCCTGCTCGACCGCGGCCGCGCCACCCACCAGGCGCAGGATGTTCGCGAGGCGTTCACCATCCAGCCGGCCGGCCGCCAGTGGTGCATCGACCTGCTCGCGCGAGAACACCGGGAACACCGCCAGCCGCGCGAGGTGGCGGTTCTTCAGGTCGTCGAGTTCGGCGGCGAACATCGTGCTGGCCGCCGTGCGGTTGGCGTAGACCAGCGTGGCGCGGTTCGTCGGCGCGGCGGCCAGGTGGACCTTCAGGATCGACAGCATCGGCGTGATGCCGCTGCCGCCGGCCACCGCCAGCACGTGGCGCGGCGACTGCGCCAGCGCGCGGCCAAAGGTGCCTTGCGGGGGCATGGCGTCGATCAGGTCGCCGGGCTTGAGGCTGTCGTGCAGCCAGTTCGAGAACGCGCCACCCGCCACGCGCCGCACGCCCACGCGCAGGCCCTCGCCTGGTGCGGCGCACAGCGAGTAGCTGCGGCGCAGCGCCTGCCCGCCCACCCTGGCGCGCAGCGTGAGATGCTGGCCGGGCTCGAAGCGCCAGAGGGCGGCCTCGCCATCGGCGGGATCGAAGCTGACGACACATGCCTCGGCCGTCTCGGGCACCACGGCGCGCACGCGCAGCGGGTGGAAATGCAGGCTCATGGATGGATCCGTTCCCTCAAATCGGCGCGCCCGACTGGCCCAGCCACCCGCGCGGCAAGGCTCTGCCGCGCCGCCGCGGGGCGGCCGCCTCGGGGGGTGGCGAGCGCCAGCGAGCCTGGGGGCTCGTCATATCGGCTTGAAGTGCTCGAAGGGTTCGCGGCAGGCCAGGCAGCGGTACAGCGACTTGCAGGCGGTGCTGCCGAAGGCGGCCAGGCGCTCGACCCGCGCGCTGCCGCAACGCGGGCAGGGCACGCGGTGGGCCATCAGCCGCACCGGCGCGGCGGCCTCGGCGCAGCGGCCCGGCGGCGCGATGCCGTAGCGGCGCAGCGCCTCGCGGCCGGTGTCGCTGATCCAGTCGGTGGTCCAGGCGGGGGCCAGCTGGTGCGTCACGCGCACGGGTCCCGGGCCCGATCCGCCGAGCGCGGCCTCGACGGCCGCGCGGGCGCTGTCGGCGATCACCTCCGTGGCCGGGCAGCCGCTGTAGGTGGGCGTGAGCACGACCTCGGTGCCGTCGGCATCGCAGCGCACGGCACGCACCACGCCCAGGTCGACCAGGCTCAGCACGGGCACCTCGGGGTCCATCACCTCGCGCAGCGCTGCCCAGGCGCGCGCCTGAGCCTGCTCGAGACTCAGCAACTCCGCGCCGCACATCACCACGCGCCCCCGGGGTAGCGGCGCTGCAGGTACTGCAGTTCGGCCAGGATGAAGCCCATGTGCTCGGAGTGGCGGCCCAGCGTGCCGGTGGTGACGAAGGGCGTGTCGGCCGGGCGCGCCGCATCGGCCCGGGCCTCGGCCAGCACGGCCATCACCTCGGCCTGCCAGGGCGCGCGCAGCTCGGCGCGCGAGGGGCCCAGGCCGCTGGCCGCGGCGGCAGCGTCCACCTCGTCGGCCTCGAACATCTCGGCCGTGTAGGGCCAGGCGCGCGCCAGCGCGGCGCGCAGGCGGCGGGCGGATTCGTCCGTGCCGTCGCCCAGCCGCACCACCCAGTCGGCCGCGTGCTGCTGGTGGTAGCGCACCTCCTTCAGCGACTTGGCGGCGATGGCGGCCAGCGTGGCGTCGGACGAGCCCTGCAGCCGCCCGTACAGCAGCTTCAGCCAGGTGGCGACGAGCAGGTTGCGCAGCACCGTGTCGGCGAAGTCGCCGCCCGGGCTGTGCGTGCTGGGCTTGCGCAGCGGCTGCTCCACCAGCGTGAGGTTCAGGAACTGGTGCTCCTCGCGCAGGAAGGCGAGCCGGTCCTCATCGAAGCCCTGGCCCTCCAGCGCCGCGGCGTGCGTGAGCAGCGCGCGCGCCTGGCCCAGGCTGTCCAGCGCCAGGTTCGACAGCGCGATGTCTTCCTCCAGCACCGGGCCGTGGCCGCACCACTCCGACAGGCGCTGGGCGTGGATCAGCGCCGTGTCGGCGATGCGCAGCACGTAGCGCACGGGCGGCGTGAGGCGCAGTGCGAGGGAGTCGGCGGTGGCGCTCATCGTGCGTTCACAGGTGGTTCACCGAGGCCGGCAGCTCGTAGAACGTGGGGTGGCGGTACACCTTGTCCTCGGCCGGGTCGAAGTACATGTCCTTGTCGCCGGGGTCGCTGGCGGTGATGTGGGCGCTTTGCACCACCCACACGCTGCTGCCCTCCTGGCGGCGCGTGTAGACCTCGCGCGCCAGTTGCACGGCCATCGCGGCATCGGGGGCGTGCAGGCTGCCGCAGTGCTTGTGCTCGAGGCCGGCCTTGGGGCGCACGAACACCTCCCACAGCGGCCACTCGGTCGTCGCGGGGCCGCTCATGCCGCCTCCTGCGCCGCCGCGCGCCTGCGCGCCACCTTGTCCGCATGCGCCAGCGCCGCCTCGCGCACCCAGGCCCCGTCGTCCCAGGCCTTCACGCGGGCGGCCAGCCGCTCGGTGTTGCAGGGGCCGTGGCCGCCCACCACGCGCCAGAACTCGCTCCAGTCGATGGCGCCGAAGTCGTGGTGTCCGCGCTCGGCGTTCCAGGTCAGGGCCGGATCGGGCAAGGTCACACCCAGCACGGCGGCCTGCTCGACGCAGGCGTCGACGAACTTCTGCCGCAGCTCGTCGTTGCTCAGGCGCTTGATGCCCCAGCGCGCGCTCTGCGCGCCGTGCACGCTCTGGCCATCGGGCGGGCCGAACATCATCAGGCTCGGCCACCACCAGCGGTCGACCGCGTCCTGCACCATCGCGCGCTGCGCCTCGGTGCCCTTGCTCATCATCACCAGCAGGCTGTCGAAGCCCTGGCGCTGGTGGAAGCTCTCCTCGCGGCAAATGCGCACCATGGCGCGCGCATACGGCGCGTAGCTGCAGCGCGTCAGCGGCACCTGGTTCATGATGGCCGCGCCGTCAACCAGCCAGCCGATCACGCCGATGTCGGCCCAGGAGAGCGTAGGGTAGTTGAAGATGCTGCTGTACTTGGCCTTGCCGCTGTGCAACGCGTCGAGCAGCTGGTCGCGGCTGGTGCCCAGCGTCTCGGCGGCGGCGTAGAGGTACAGGCCGTGGCCGCCCTCGTCCTGGATCTTGGCCAGCAGGATGGCCTTGCGCTTGAGCGTGGGCGCGCGCGTGACCCAGTTGCCCTCGGGCAGCATGCCCACGATCTCGGAGTGCGCGTGCTGGCTGATCTGCCGCAGCAGCGTCTTGCGGTAGTGCTCGGGCATCCAGTCCTTGGCCTCGATGAAGCCGCCTTCGTCGATGCGCGCCTCGAAGCGCCGCTCGAGCTCGGCCTCCTCGAGGCTGCGCACGGCACGGCGCTCCTCCTTGGGGCCGACGTCCATGGCCTGCGTGTACATCGTGGCTTCTCCTAACGGGGGCGTTTGTCGACCACGCGGCGGGCCTTGCCCACCAGCGTGCGTTCGATCGATTCCGGCAGCCCCACCTCGACGGTGGTGGACACGCCGATCAGCATCTTGATGCGCTGTTGCAGATCGGCCGCGATGGGCCCGGGTGCGGCGTGCCGGTGCTCGGCGCCAAGCTCGCAGCGCACCGTCACCTCGTCGAGCAGCGCCTCGCGCGTGACGACGAGCTGGTACTGGCCCGAGAGCTGCCCGTGCTGCAAGACCAGCTCCTCGATCTGTGTCGGGAACAGGTTGACGCCGCGGATGATGAGCATGTCGTCGCTGCGGCCGACGATCTTGCCCATGCGCCGCATGCTGCGCGCGGTGGGCGGCAAGAGGCGCGTGAGGTCGCGCGTGCGGTAGCGCACCACCGGCAGCGCCTCCTTCGTGAGCGTGGTGAACACCAGCTCGCCCTCGCTGCCCTCGGGCAGTACCTCGCCGGTGTCGGGGTCGATGATCTCCGGGTAGAAGTGGTCCTCCCAGATCACCGGGCCGTCCTTGGCCTCGATGCACTCGTTGGCCACACCCGGGCCCATCACCTCACTCAGACCGTAGATGTCCACCGCATCGATGGCGGCCGACTGCTCGATGTCGCGGCGCATCGCCTCCGTCCAGGGCTCGGCGCCGAAGATGCCCACGCTCACGCTCATCTGGCGCGGGTCTTTCCCCTGGCGGCGGAACTCCTCGCAGATCACCTGCATGTAGCTCGGCGTGACCATGATGATGTCGGGCCGGAAGTCCTCGATCAATGCAACTTGCTTCTCGGTCTGCCCGCCGCTCATCGGCACCACGGTGCAGCCCATGCGCTCGGCGCCGTAGTGCGCGCCCAGGCCGCCGGTGAACAGGCCGTAGCCGTAGGCAATGTGCACCATGTCGCCGGGCCGGCCGCCGCTGGCGCGGATGCTGCGGGCCATCAGGTGCGCCCAGGCGTCGATGTCGGCGTGCGTGTAGCCCACCACCGTAGGCTTGCCCGTGGTGCCGCTGCTGGCGTGCACGCGCACCACCTGCTCGCGCGGCACGGCGAACATGCCGAAGGGGTAGTTGTCGCGCAGGTCGGCCTTGCCGGTGAACGGGAACTTCGCCAGGTCGGCCAGCGTGCAGCAGTCCGACGGGTGCACGCCCTGGGCGTCGAACGCCCGCCGGTAGTGCGGCACGTGGTCGTAGGCGTGCTGCAGCGTCCAGCGCAGGCGCTGCAGCTGCAGCGCCTGCAGCTCGTCGGCGCTGGCAGTCTCGATGGGCTCGAGCTCGCCGGGCTTGGGGACCTTCACGGGCATCGTCGGTCTCCTGCGCAAGCGCGGTTCGGTGGCGTCAGCACGACGGACCGGCCGCCGGCCGTTTGCCCATCGGCAGGCCCTCGACCAGCGGCCGGCCCTTCATCGTGTAGCTGCGGCCGCGGAAGGCGGCCACGCGCTCGCCGCGCTGGTTGGTCACCTCGATGTCGTACACGCCGGTGCGGCCGCTCCTGGCCACCTCGGTGGCCACGGCGGTGAGCACGTCGCCCTGGTGCGCGGCGGCGATCAGGTTGACGTCGAAGCCCGAGGCCACCGTCATCTCGTTGTAGCCGTTGCAGGCAAACGCGAAGGTGCTGTCGGCGAGCGTGGTGACGAAGCCACCGTGGCAGATGTCATGGCCGTTGAGCATGTCTTCGCGCACCGCCATCTGCAGCCTGGCGGTGCCTGGGCCGACGGCGAGGATGGCCATGCCCAGCCCGCGGCTGGCACGGTCGTTGTCCCACATCGCGTCGCGGCAGGCTTCGGCAATGGCCTGGGCGTCCGTTCCGCTGACGCCCGGCCGCCCGCAGCCATCAGGCGCCCCCTCGGGCAGCAGCGAGCGCAGAGGGCTTGGGGACTCCATCTCAGCGGTCCCGGAAGGTCGGCGGGCGCTTGGCGAAAAAGGCCGCCACGCCCTCGGCGAAGTCGTGTGCACGGCCGAGCTCGCCCTGGGCCTGGGCCTCCCACGACAGCGCCTCGGCCAGATCGGCCGGCGCCGAGGCGTCAATGAGGCGGCGCGTCTCGGCCAGCGCGCGCGAGGGCATGGCCGCCAGGCGCGCTGCCAGTGCCTGCACGGCGGCAGGGAACTCGGCATCGTCCACGCACTGCCAGATCAAGCCCATGCGCTCGGCAGCCTCGGCCGGCAGCTTGTCGCCTGTCATCGCCAGGCCCAGGGCGCGGGCCCGGCCCACCAGGCGGGGCAGCAGCCAGGTGCCGCCGCAGTCGGGCACGAGGCCGATCTTGCCGAAAGCCTGGATGAAGCTGGCGCTGCGCGCGGCCACCACGATGTCGCAGCACAGCGCCAGGTTGGCGCCGGCCCCAGCCGCCACGCCGTTGACGGCCGCCAGCACCGGCACCGGCATCGAGCGCAGGCGCAGCGCCAGCGGCTTGTAGAAGCGCTCAACGACCGCACCGACGTCGACGCCCTGGCCGCGCATGGCCGGGTCGGCCAGGTCCTGGCCGGCGCAGAACCCGCGGCCGGCGCCGGTGATCACCACCACGCGCACGGCAGGGTCCGCGGCCGCCGCATCGAGCGCCGCTCGCAGCATGCCGTGCAGCTCGGCCGTGAAGGCGTTGAGCGACGCCGGCCGGTTGAGCGTGACCGTGCACACGGGGCCGGCATGGGCAACGAGCAACGGCGGTTCGGGCATGGCGACGCGGGCTCCGAAAGACGAGTTCTGAATTATTCGACCGCTTGGTCGAATAATTCAAGCTCGGGACTTTCCCGCCCCACAATCAGCGCCGATTGGGTTCCCCCAGCAGTCCCCCGCGATGCCGCCAGCCGACCCACCCCGTCTGATCCTGCTCGCCCCGATGGAGGGCGTGCTCGACCACAGCCTGCGCGACGTGCTCACCCGCGTGGGCGGCGTCGACCGTTGCGTCTCGGAGTTCATCCGCGTCACCGACCGGCTGCTGCCGCCGCGCGTGTTCCTGCGCCTGATGCCCGAGCTGCGGCACGGCAGCCGCACGCCGGCCGGCGTGCCGGTGCGTGCTCAGCTGCTGGGCTCTGACCCCGCGGTGCTGGCCGACAACGCCGCGCGGCTGGCCGAACTGGGGGCCGAAGGCGTGGACCTGAACTTCGGCTGTCCTGCCAAGACCGTGAATCGCCACCGCGGCGGCGCCGTGCTGCTGGACGAGCCCGAGCTCGTGCACGCCATCGTCGCTGCCGTGCGCCGCGCGGTGCCGGCTACCGTACCCGTGAGCGCCAAGATGCGCCTGGGCCACCGCGACGAGGCATGCCTGCTCGACAACGCCCGCGCTATCGCGGCTGCGGGGGCCGGGGAACTGGTGGTGCACGCCCGCACCAAGCTGCACGGCTACCGCCCGCCGGCCTACTGGGACCGCATCGCCCACGTGCGCGAGGCGCTGGCCGGCGGCGGCACGCGCGTGGTGGCCAACGGCGAGGTGTGGAGCGTGGGTGACGCGCGCCAGTGCCTGGCCGAAAGCGGCTGCGACGCGCTGATGCTGGGCCGCGGCCTGGTGGCCGACCCCGGCCTGGCGCTGGCCGTGCGCGGCCTGCCCGCGCCGGGCTGGGCGCAGCTCGGGCCGCTGCTGCCGCTGTACGCGGAGCTGGTGCGCCCGCGCGTGGCGCCGCGCCACCGCGGCGGGCGGCTCAAGCAGTGGATCAACCAGCTGCGCCGCCGCCACCCGCAGGCGCAGGCCCTGTACGACGCCGTGCGCACGCTGCACGATGCCGACGCGCTGGAGCAGGTGGTGCGGGCGCTGACCGCGCCAGGGGCACCTGACATGGAAAAAGCCCGCGGGCCTGTGCAGCACGCGGGCTTTGCCTGAAACCAAGACTTCAGGCGACGGTGACGGGTTCCAAGATTCCGCCCATTGATGCGGCCGATTTCCGCCTGAGGTGCTTCGCAGTGTGCCGCATCCACATGACGGTGATGCGACGAACACCCCCCGCGAACGCGGGGCAATTCAGTGGATTGCATCACGCGCGCACCACCGCTTGCCCTGAGCCTGTCGAAGGGCCGGAGCTGCCGCAGCGGGGCTTCGACAGGCTCTGAGTGGATCAGCCCCCGAAGCGCCGCTGCAGGTAGGCCAGCAGCGTGCGCAGCGTCTGCGCCTCGCCGCCCACCGGCCGGCCGGGGCGGGCCTGGTCGTTCCAGGCGAACAGGTCCAGGTGCAGCCACTCCTGGCCGGCGGGCACGAAGTCCTCGAGGAACAGCGCCGCCGTGATGGCGCCGGCCAGCCCGCCGCGGCCGGTGTTGGCGATGTCGGCCACGTCGCTCTCGATGAGCCCGTGGTAGCCGGCCCACAGCGGCAGGTGCCACAGCGGGTCGCCGATCTGCAGGCCCAGGTCGACCAGCTCGCGCGCAACCGCGATGTCGCGGCAGAACAGCGCCGGCAGCTGCGCCCCCAGCGCGATGCGCGCCGCGCCGGTGAGCGTGGCCATGTCCAGCAGCAGCGCCGGCCGGCTCTCCGCGCCATAGGCCAGCGCGTCGCACAGGATCACGCGGCCCTCGGCGTCGGTGTTGCCGATCTCGATGTGCAGGCCCTTGCGCGTCTTGAACACGTCGCCCGGGCGGAAGGCGTTGCCGGCAATGGCGTTTTCCACCGCCGGGATCAGCAGCTGCACGCGCAGCGGCAGCTCCAGCGCCATCACCAGCTGCGCCAGGCCCAGGGCGTGCGCGGCGCCGCCCATGTCCTTCTTCATCAGGCGCATGCCCTCGGCGCTCTTGATGTCCAGCCCGCCGCTGTCGAAGCACACGCCCTTGCCGACGATGCTGACCAGCGGGTGCTTGGGCCGGCCCCAAGTGAGCTCGATGAGCCGCGGCGCACGGCCGCTGGCGGCATCGGCCGCGCGGCCCACGGCGTGAATGGCCGGGAAGTTCTGCGCCAGCAGCTCGTCGCCCACCACCTGGCGGAACTTCGCGCCGTGCTGCTGCGCCACCAGGCGCACGGCTTCGGCCAGCGCGCCCGGGCCCATCTGCTCGGCAGGCGTGTTGACAAGGTCGCGCGTCGCCGCCATGGCCTCGGCCACGATGAGCGCGCGGCGCGTCTCGTCGGTGGACGGCAGCGTCAGCTCGGCGGGTGCGCGGCGCGCGGCCTTGAACAGGTCGAAGGTGTAGCCGCCCAGCTCCCACGACAGCGCCGCGGTGCCATCGTCCAGCGCCACGCCGCCATCGGGCACCGGGGCCAGGTGGTAGGCGCCTTCGGGCAGCGACTTGGGCAGGCTGGCCAGCGCAAAGGGATCAGCCCCCGAGCGCACGCCGGCCAGCACCGAGGCGGGTCTGCCGTCGGCGCCCGGCACCAGCACATGGCTGTCGGGGCTCCCATTGAAGCCCAGCGCCTGCACCCAGACACGGCCGGCGGGCTCGAGCGCGGCCAAAGTGGCGGCCAGGCGCTGGCTGTCCACGACGTGGATCGGAACACTGCCCTTGCGGGGCTTGGCAAGGCGAACACTCATGGGTCACGGCAGGCGGCAGTGGATGGAGCCGCGGATTGTGGCCCCACCATCCGCGCCCGCCCGACGTCGCCTCGCGCCACGCCGGCACCGCCCGTCGCTGCCGGCTGGCGCGGGTGATGCGCCGGCCCGAAGATATGCGCCGGCCCGAAGATATGCGCCGGCCCGAAGATGCCGGCACCGCATGGACCCACCACTTGGAGCAGCGCCCATGGATCCGTTCAAGATGGTCACCCGCCCGGTCAAGGACGTGTTGGATGCGCTCGTGATGCCGTTTCGCGCGCTGTTCGTCGTCGGCATCACGGGTGTCATCAACTACATGACCTACAGCGGCACCTGGTGGTTCAAGTGGGTGGCGCTGGGCATGGGCATCGCCGTGCTCGCGAGCCTGGGGCGGGCGCTCAAGTCGCTGCTGCTGCTGGCCCTGGTGGCCTGGGTGGGTTGGAAGATCTGGCAGCGCCATGGCGACGAAGCCCGCCGCCACTTCGACGACTGGGTCGAGCGCACCGGGCCCGGAGCCGCCGCGGTCGTGGCGGCCCTGCGCCGCCCGGCTGGTGCCTGATGCTCAGGGCGCCGGCACAGCGGCGGGGGCCGATGCGGCCGCGGCACGCTCGACGTGCCAGTCCACCAAGCGCCGCATGTTGCCCATGCTGGCCCAGTGCAGGTGCATGAGACCGAGCAGACCGTTGCGGTGCAATTCGGCAACCACCTCGTCGGGCAGCGCCGTTGCCTTCTTGTCGTCCAGCGTCATGAAGCCGTCGACCGAGTGCTTGCTGCCGTCGGTCAGGGTCACGTCAAAGCGCATGTCCTGCAGCAGGCCCAGCTCCTTGAAGCGCTTGCACACGGCGCGCGTGCGCTGGACTTCGCTCTCCAGCGTCTCGAGCTGACCCTGCACGTTCTTCAGCAGCTCGGTGGGCTGCCCCTGGGCGTCGAAGAGCGTCTGGCCCTCGGCCTGCTGGGCGCCGTGCCAGTCGGCGTCGAAGCAGACGGCGAACTTCTGCTCGTCGAGCCGGGCGATGCAGAAGGGGTACAGGCGCAGCTGCGCCGGCATGTATCGGGCGCGCCACTCATCGCCGGCCAGGTAGAGGTTGCTGTTCTGCGTCAGGCCGAGCACGGCGATCGGGGCAATGGCATCGCTGCCGTCGGGCTCGGTGCCGGCCTTGACGAACACGATCGGGAAATCGCGGCAGACGTCGATGAACTCCACGGCCGCCACGAACAGCGCGTTCAGTTGGTTGGCCACACGCCAGTCGGTGACGGGCAGCTGAAGCTTGAGCTCGCGGTGCAAGGCGCTGTCCAGTGCCGTGGGCTTGCGGTGCAGGTTCTGATTGATCAAGAGTCTTCTCCAGGGGTTTCGGTGCGGGTGGCCAACACCTTGTCGACACGTTTGCCGTCGAGGTCGACGACCTCGAAGCGCCAGCCCTCCCACAGCACGGTGTCCGCCGTACGGGGCAGCCGGCCCAGCAACAGCATGATCATGCCAGCCAGCGTGTTGTAACGGCCGCGGTCTTCTTCAGGAAGCTCCTTGATCTCGAGCCGGTCCTTCAGCTCCGGCACGGGGATCAGGCCATCCATCAACCAGCCGCCTTCGGGGCGCTTGACGGCCCAGGCGTCCTCGTCGGTGGGCGCGCCGAACTCGCCGGTGATGGCTTCGAGCAGGTCGCGCTCTGTGATCAGACCCTGCACGGCGCCGTACTCGTCGACCACAAACACCAGGTCGGTGCCCGCAGCACGGAAGTTGTCGAGCAGCTCCATGCCCGACAGCGTCTCGGGCACGAACACCGGCGTGTCCAGGTGGATTGCTAGATCGAGCTCGCCGCCCTGTGCGGCCACCGGCAGCAGCCGCGCCACGCTGAGCACGCCCCGCACATCGTCCAGCGAGCCCCGGCACACCGGATAGCGGCTGTGGCCGCTGTCGGCCACCACAGCCAGCAACTCGGCCAGAGTGGCCGACTCGTCGAGCCAGACGATCTCGGCGCGCGGCACCATCATCGAGCCGATCTGGCGGTCATCGAGCCGGAATACATTGCGCACCATCTGGTGCTCCTGCGCCTCGATGACACCCGCGTCCAGGCCCTCCTCGAGCTGCGCCGCGATCTCCTCTTCGGTGACGGCCCGCGTCGGCCCGCCGCGAATGCCCAGCAGCCGCAGCACGCCTTCGGTGGCCAGGCTCAGGAACGCCACCAGCGGCCGCGTGGCCGTGCTCAGCCAGTTCATCGGCGTGGCCACCAGCCGGGCGACGGCCTCCGGGTACATCTGCCCCAGCCGCTTGGGCACCAGCTCGCCGAAGATGATGGTGAGCACCGTGATTACCACCACCACCAGCACGGTGGCGCCGAAGCGCGCCATGTCGGGATTGAACGCAAAGGCCTGCACCAGCCAGGCCGCGAAGGGTTCGGCGAAAGCGCCCTCGCCGACGATGCCGTTGAGCACGCCGATGGAGGTGATGCCGATCTGCACCGTCGACAGGAACTTGGTCGGGTTGTCGTGCAGGTCCATCGCCGCCTGCGCGCCCGACTCCCCGCTCTCCACCATCACCTGCAGCCGCGCCTTGCGGGCCGCGGTCAGCGCCATCTCGCTCATCGCGAAGGCCGCGTTCAATAGGATCAAGAAGGTCAGCAGCGCAACGTCCATGCGGGCCGCCGGCAGGTGGCGGTCGTCGGTCCAGAGGGCGGCAGCGTAGCAGAATGCCCGCATGCATCTGTTCATCGGCGACGTCCAGGGTTGCGACGACGCGCTGGCGCGCCTGCTGGCCGAGGCCGGGGCCAGCCCCTCGCGACACCGCCTTGTGCTGCTGGGCGATCTCGTCAACCGCGGCCCGGCCTCGCTGGCGGTGCTGCGCCGCGTGGCCGCCTGGGGCAACGCCGCGGTGCGGCTGCTGGGCAACCACGACCTGCACCTGCTGGCCGTGGCCCACGGCGCGCGCCCGCGCCACCGCGACGACAGCTTCGACGACGTGCTGGCGGCACCGGACGCCGCGGCCTGGATCGACTGGCTGCGCCACGGCCGCCTGGCCGTGCGCGAGGCCGGCTGGCTGTGCGTGCACGCCGGCCTGCTGCCGGCCTGGAGCGGCGAGCAGACGCTGGCACTGGCTGCCGAGGTCGAGGCGCTGCTGCGCGGCCCGGCCTGGGCCAGCTTCCTGCCGCGCATGTACGGCAACACCCCCACGCGCTGGGACGAGGGCCTGCGCGGCGACGAGCGCCACCGGCTCGTCATCAACGCGCTGACGCGGCTGCGCTTTTGCAGCGCCGACGGCGACATGGACTTCAAGCTGAAGGAGGCTGCCGGCGCCGCGCCGCCCGGGCTGATGCCCTGGTTCGAGGTACCGGGCCGGGCCAGCCGGGCCGAGCGCATCGCCTTTGGGCACTGGAGCACGCTGGGCCTGAAGCTCGAGCCGCAGCTGATGGCGCTCGACACCGGCTGTGTCTGGGGCGGCGCGCTGACTGCGGCCTGCGTCGACGGCGAGCGCGTCGAACTGCTGCAAGTGCCCTGCACGGCCGGGCGCTTGCCCGGAACCTAGAATCCGGCGCGTCCGGAGGCTTGGGGGAGCGGTTTAACCCAGCAGTCTTGAAAACTGCCGGCCCGCAAGGGCCCGTGAGTTCGAATCTCACAGCCTCCGCCACGGCCACACGGCCGACACCTGGATCAGCGCACCGCCAGCCAGATCTCGTTGCGGCGCAGGAACCAGGGCGTCATCGGGCCGTTGTAGCGCGCCCAAACCGGTTCGCCCTCGGTGGCGACGCCAGCCGCCGCCAGGGCCGCCCGCAGAGCCTGCACGTGCTCGTCGTAGCGGGCCTGCGACCAGGTGCCCGGGTAGCGGATGACGGCCCAGGTGGCCGCCGGCTCCTCGCGCAGCCGCACGCGCGGGTCCAGCGGCTCGGGCGCGGTGGCCAGCGTCACACCAGCGGGCAGCACGAACTGCACCCGTGTGCCGGCGCGCGTGGCGCTCTGCGTCACCGGGGCGGTCATGGCCATCTTCACCGGCGCGGCGGTCTGCGTCACCGGCGCCGTCATCGCGAGCTTGCGCTCGCCCTTGTTCTTGCCGAAGATGTAGCCGGCCAGGATGGGGAAGGCTCGGTTGCCCGCCTCGGCTGCGCCGGCATCGAGCTCGACCTCGGCCACCACGTACGGTTCGTAGCGCCGCAGTTCGACGCGCTCGTCAATGCTGCGCACGACCGCGTACCGGGGTTCCTCGACGGCTGGGGCCACGCCAGGCAGGAGGGTCAGGAGCAGCAGCCCGAGGAGTCGTGTCATCGGCAGCGAGCATACGCCAGTCGAAGGCGGGCGCCCTCAGCGCGCCAGCACGACGCGACGCTGCCCCTTGCGCAGCGTCTGCCTGGCCGGCCCGCTGCCGCCAGCCACCTGCACCTCGATGCGCTCGGTGCGGCGGAAGGCGTCGAACAACAGCAGTTGCACGCCCTTGAGTGCCGCGGGCGCCTGGCAGCGCCACTCCACACGCGCCTCGACATCGGCGTGACCGGTGTCATTCTCGCCCGGCTGCGCCGCGCCCTCGAGCTTGCCCGGCACGATGGTCACCGTGCCGGCGCTGCAGCCGGCGGCAGCATCGGGCTGCAGCCAGCGCGGCGCCTCGCGCAGCAACGCCAGGGCCGCGGCGGCGGCGGTGGTCTCGGCGCCCGGTCGCGGGCGGCGCTCGTGGCCCACGAGGCTGTCCTGCGGGGTCACCAGCTCCACCGCGAGCACGGCCCCGTCGAGGGCCAGGTTCAGGTTCATCACGCCGTGGACATGGGCCTTGTGGGCCGTGGCAGGCCCGGTCGTGATCACCAGGGCGACGATGGCAAGGGCGGGAACGATGCGCATGGAACGACTCCGGGTGGTGCGGCCGGTCAGCGCGTGCGCAGCGCCTCGACCATGAGCCGCGTGTTGTGGCGCATCAGCGCCTCGTAGCTGGCCGCCGGCCCGTCGGGCGGCGACAGCGAATCACTGTACAGCCGCCCGGCGGGCTTGAGGCCTGTTTCGCGGCCGATCTGCTCGATCAGCCGCGGGTCGGCGATGCTCTCGACGAACAGTGCGCGGATGCCCTCGGTACGGATCTGTCGCACCAGCTTCGCCACCCCGCGCGCCGAGGCCTCGGCCTCGGTGCTCAGGCCCTGGGGCGAGAGGAAGCGCACGCCGTAGGCTGCGGCGTAGTAGCCGAACGCGTCGTGCGAGGTGATGAGCTTGCGCTCGGCCGGCGTCACGCCGGCCCACTGGGCGCGGATCTCGGCATCCAGCGCCTGCAGCCGGGCAGCGTAAGCCTGGGCGCGGCTGCGGTGACCGGCGCAGCCCTCGGCGTCGGCCTCGCACAGCGCATCGGCGATGCGCGGTACCCACTGCCGCACCCGGCCCACGTCCTGCCAGGTGTGCGGGTCGATGTCGTGTTGGTGGCCGTGACGGTCGGCACCCGGCGTGGCGCGCAGCGGCGGCGGCAGCGACGCGCCCTCGGCCACGCGCAGCTCGCGGCCACGGAAGCCGGCCGCCTTGAGCAGCCGCGGCATCCAGCCCTCGAAGCCCAGGCCGTGCGACACCACGAGGCGGGCCTGCGCCACCTGACGCGCCTGGGCGGGGGTGGGCTGCAAGACGTGGGCGTCACTGCCCGGGCCGACCAGCACGTTCACCGCGACACGCTCGCCGCCGACCTGGGTCACGACGTCGCCCAGGATGCTGAAGCTGGCCACCACCGGCAGCGGCGGCGCGCTCGCCGAGGCCGCGTTGCCAGCCCAGGCCAGGCACAGTGCCATCACCACGGCACCACTCAATTTGCGCGTCATGTTCATGCCCTCAGATGGCGAGCCGGCGGCCGCGAGGCCGAACGCAGCCCGCGCGGCGCCAACAGCACCGACACGATGTAGACAAGGCCCAGGCTCAGCACGATGGCCGGTCCGGTGGGCAATTCGTGGTGGTACGACAGCGCCAGCCCGACACCGCTGCCGACCGCGCACAGCACGCCGGCCAGCAACAGCAAGGTGGGCAACTGCCGCGCCCACAGCCGTGCCGCGGCGGCGGGCAGGATCATCATGCCCACCGACAGCAGCGTGCCCAGGGCATGGAAGCCGGCCACCAGGTTGAGCACCAGCATCACCAGGAATCCGTAGTGCGCCACGGGGCTGAGCGGGCTCACCGAACGCAGGTAGGCCGGGTCGACGCACTCCAGCACCAGCGGGCGCTGCAGCAGCCACAGCCCTGCGGCGGTGAGGGCGGCCACCACGCCCAGCAGGGCCAGCGTGGGATCGTCGAGCGCCAGCACGCTGCCGAAGAGCACGCGCAGCAGGTCGACGTTGCGGCCTTGGCTCGAGATGATCAGCACGCCCGCGGCCAGCGAGAGCAGGTAGAAGGCGGCCAGGCTGGCGTCTTCGCGCAGCACGGTGCTGCGTGCCACCAGGCCCGACAGCAGCACCACCGCCAGGCCGGCCACCAGCCCACCGACCGTCATCGCCCCGAGGCTCAGGCCCGAGACGAGGTAGCCCAAGGCCGCGCCGGGCAGGATGGCGTGCGCCATGGCGTCGCCGGTCAGGCTCATGCGGCGCAGCAGCAGGAACACGCCCACCAGCGGCGCACTCACGCTCAGCAGGAGGCAGCCCAGCAGGGCCCGCTGCATGAAGCCGAACTCGGCGAAGGGGTTCCAGGGCAGATCCATCTGCGGCCGGGTTCAGTGGCTGTGGTCGCCGTGGGCGTGGGCGTGCGCGTGGGCGTCCCCGCGCCCCGACGGCGCCGGTACGGGTGCCTCGCAGGGCTCGGCGTGGTCGTCGAAGGCCTCCACCAGGCCCGACGCCCGCAGCAGGTTGGCCGGCACCAGCACTTCGGCCGTGGGTCCGGCGGCAATGGCCTCGCGCGCCAGCAGCAAGGTGCGTGGGAACACGCGGCGCACCAGCGACAGGTCGTGCAGCACGACGACCACGGTGCGGCCCTGGGCGTGCCAGGCCTGCACCAGCTCGAGCAGATGGTCGGCCGTGGGCTCGTCGACGGCGGCGAAAGGCTCGTCGAGCAGGATGAGCTGGGCGTCGCGCAGCATCAGCCGCGCGAACAGCACGCGCTGGAACTGGCCGCCGGACAGTGTGTCGAGCGTGCGGCGGTCGAAGCCATCGAGGCCCACCTCGGCCAGCGCGTCGCGACAACGCTGCAGCCGTGCGCGGCCCAGGCGTCCCCAGGCGCCGATCTCGTGCCACAAGCCCATGGCCACGGTGTCGATGACCGTGACCGGAAAGCTGCGGTCGATGTCGGCCTGCTGCGGCAGATAGGCGCTGCGCGCGCCGGCCTGCGCCTGGGCCGCCCGCTCGATGCGTCCGCCCATCGGCGGCAGCACGCCGGCCAGCGCCTTGAGCAGCGTCGACTTGCCAGCGCCATTGGGGCCCACGACGGCCAGCAGTTCGCCCGCGGCCACGTCGAGTTGCAGATGATGCACCGCCGGGTGGCGGTCGTAGCCAACCGTGAGATCGAGCAGGCGCAGAGCTGGCGCTGCCGGTGGCGGGGTGGAGGCCCTCATGAGCAGGTGGGTCTCGTTTTTGTTGAGATGCGATTATCAACTCAGGACGATTGGCCCCACCGCTGATGGCACCAGGACGAGGACGAGGAGCTGGCACCCAGACCGCGCAACCGTCCGCTGCCGATCCCTACAACCTGGATCCGGCAGTTGGACGCGCCCGAGCGGGCCGCGATGCGCCGCGCAGGCAAGGCCCGAACCACAGCGGGGCCTTGAGGCATCGCGCGGATTCGCAACGCTGCCGGCGTGGCGCAGCGCGGCTCCATCGGGTGCGTAGCACTCGCACCCCACGGGTGAACCCGGTTATGGCCCCCAGTGCCCGACCCGTGGCCTTCGATGGCAAGCGCAGTCTCTGCCCAGCCTACGGGCCGTTCGTGCTGCGGCACGATCGGCAGGCAAGGTTTGGGTTCATTGCCGCTCTATCGGCAATGGGCATCGCACCGTACCGACCCTGCGGTTGCAAGGGAGCTCCAGCATGTTGGACCGCACCCGCTGCAGCCCGCGCATGCTGAACTGCCGCAACCCCGGCGCGTTCTTGATCCAGCCGTTGGGCGGCTGGGCGATCCACTTGCGCCTGCGCCAGGCCGCCCGGCCTTCTTCGGTCTTGAGCTTGGCGGCCATCGCCACGGTGCGTGGATACTGCCTCGTGTCGACCTCGGCGTGCTCCTTGCCTTCCCGGCCGATTTCGACTCCGCGGACTAGGAAACCAAGCCTTTGCCCGCGGACGGCCGAACCCAGGAACGTGTGGGCACGGGTGCCGGTGCACGGGCCGTTGCCGAGCCGGGATCGCCTTGCCGCGCCATCGTCGCGGGCGGCGCCACGCGGCCCCACTGCGCATAGGCTGCGGCAAGGGCCTCGTCGTCGCTGCGCTCAGGCAGCTCGGGCACGCTGGACAGACCGGCAGGCACCGTGTCGAGCAGCTCGGCGACTGCCGCGGTGCGACTGGCGTCGGCGCTCTTCTCGGGATCGTGGTGCTCGCGGTCGATGATGGCCACGGCCAGCTTGGAACGCAGGTTGGCCAACCCGTGCGGCGACCAGTTGGTCACCAGGCCCTCGAGTTGCCCGAGCGCCTTGCGCAACACCGGCAGCGGCAGGCGGTGCAGGACCATCAGCCCCTTCCTTTGCAGCGCGTGCTCGACGAACACGAGCTGCTTCAAGGACCCCCGCGACTCGGGGATTTCGTCGAGGAGGTCCTTGAGCTGCGCAAGCAGCAGCTCCAGCTCGGCGCGGGCCTTTCGGCGAGCCTCGTCCTCACGCTGCTGCCGCCGGCTGGGCCCGCGGCCTTGGGCCGCGCGCCGCTCCAGCACGATCGCAACACCTCGCTCACTCCGCTTGAGGACCAGGTCGTGCCGGAAAAGCCCGACGAGCGCCTTCACGATGGGCTTGAGAAATCGGAACAGGATACTCATGGGCGGTTGCGGTGATCGATTCGAGCCGGCCCGGTCGGGCCCCACTCGGCCAGGTTGTCGGCAACCTGCGTGATCCGCTTGAGGCGAGGTTGTCACCAAAGGCATCCCCCGGCCGAAAGGCGCAAGGGCAGGCTCAGGAGAGCGAGCAGGTGCGGTTCTTGCCCGTCCGCTTGGCCTCATAGAGCGCGCGGTCGGCGCGCTCCAGCGCCGGCTCCAGGGCTTCGCCTCTGCGCCAGGCCGTGACACCACCAGAGAAAGTGACGAAGACCTCGCCGCCCTCGTGCAGGAACAGGGCCTCGGTCAGGCTGCGCTGCAGCCGCGTCATCGCCTGGCGCGCCTCCTCGACGCTGGTGCCCGGCATCAGCACCACGAACTCCTCGCCCCCGAAGCGGGCGAAGTGGTCCTCGGGGCGCAGACGCTGGCGCACTGCGCAGGCCAGCGACCGCAGCGCCTCGTCGCCAACGGCGTGGCCCAGGGTATCGTTGAGCTTCTTGAAGTTGTCGATGTCGATCAGGCCCACCGCCAGCAGCGGTTGGCTATCGCGGGCGGCCTCACGCTCGCAGCGCGTCACCTCGCGCTCGAAGGCCAGCATCAGGCCGCGGCGGTTGGCCACCTGCGTCAGAAGGTCGGTGCAGACCTCGTCCGACAGCCGCTTGAGCTCGGCCTCAAGTGCCTGCACGCGGGCCTCGAGCTCGCCTGCCCGCGCCTGGTCGGCCTGCAACTTCTCCTGCGAGCGCGTGACGGCACCGTGCACCGTGCGCGTGTCGTCGAGCAGGGCCTGCACCACCTGGGCCAGCCCGGGCAACGAGTCGGCCGCGGCGATGGCCTCGGCGTGTCGCTCGGTGGCCAGCTGGAACCGGCCGGTGTGCTCGCCGAGGTCGCCCACCTCGCGCACCATGTCCTGCATCAACAACTTCAACGCATCGCGGGCGGCCCGGCGTTCGCCGACCATGCCGCGCTGGCGCTGGCGCGTCTCGGCCAGCAGCGACTGCGCGGCGCGCAGGCCTCGTACGCTGCGGTCACCGGCCACGGCGGCGCGCAGACGCCGGCACTGGCCCTGCACCCACCCGTCGTCTTCGGTGAGCTCGGCCAGACCCTCGGTCAGCTCGTGGCAGAGGGCAGCCAGCCGCTCGACGATCCGGTGCCCTCGCCCGAGCAGCTCGCTGGCCTCGTCGCACAGCGCCGACACCGACAGCACATGTGCCGCAGTGGCCCCGTCGGCCGCGATGGCCTCGGCCGCCGCGGTCAGGCGCTGCGCGAGTGCGGCGGCGTCGGGCTCGGCCGCCGGCAGCGCCACGCGCAGCGTGCTGGACAGAGACGCCACGATCGCGTTCCAGGTACCCGTGTCACCGGCCGGCGCCAGCGAAGGCAACTCGGCGGCAGCCGCAGGCAGGTCGCCGTCCTCCAGGCCGATGGCCACCGGATCCGCCGCCTGGTCGGTCTCCCAGGCCGTCATCAGAGCGCCCAGGCGCTGCTGCAGGCGGACGGCATCGCTGCGGCTGCCATCCAGCACGCGCTGCAGGCTGTCGCGCCGGCGGGCCTGCGTCCACTGGCGACCACCCCGCGGCAGCTGGCGCGCGAGGCGCTCGAAAAGCTGCACCCAGGCCATGCCGATGGGGCGCGGGTCGACTGCGGCAGGCACCGCCGCCACCGGCCCGCCGGCCTCTTCGGCATAGGCCCGGGCAAAGTGCTCGGGGGTGGGTTCGAGCTGGGCCTGCGCGAGGCGGCGGAGCGCCCCCTTGGCCAGCTGGGCCGGCGTCGGCCGCTCCGCAGGGGCGGCACCGGCCATCGCGCTGGCGGCAACCACCACGGCTCAACCGTTGGCCTGCAGCGGCATGCTGTCGACGTCGGCCGCGTCCGCCAGCACCTGCCGGTTGTTCTCGATCCAGCGCTCCAGCTCAACAGCCGGCAGCGCGCGGCTGAACTTGAAGCCCTGCATCACCGTGCAGCCCAAGCGCTGCAGAACCCGCAGCTGGCGATCGGTCTCCACGCCCTCGGCCACCACACGCAGCCCCAGGGCGCGCGCCAGTGCAATGACGGCCGTGACCACCGCGGTGCTCTTGGGCGCGAGGTCGAGCTCGCGCACGAAGCTGCGATCGATCTTGAGCTCGGCGATCGGCAGCTGCGACAGGTAAGACAGGCTCGAGTAGCCCATGCCGAAGTCGTCGATCGCGATCTCGACCCCGATGTCCTTGAGGCGGTGGATCGAAGGGATCACGCTCTGGAGGTCCTTCATCAGGTTGTCCTCGGTGATCTCGAGGTGGATCATGCGGGGTGGCACGCCGGCATGGGACGCGTACTCGTGGATGCGCTCGACGAGGTCGGAGCGCTCGAACAGCCGGCTGGGCATGTTCACCGCGATGGCATCGTCGAAGCCGAACGAGTCCACCCACAACCGGGCCTGCCGCGAGGCCTGGCGCAGCGCCCACTCCGACATCGGCACGATGAGGCCCGTGTCCTCGGCCAGCGGGATGAACTCCCCCGGCGGAACCAGCCGGCCCTGGCGCTGCCAGCGCATCAGAGCTTCGACCTTGGACACGCGGCCGGCCACGACGTCGATCTGGGGCTGGTAGTGCAGCACCAGCTCCTCTCGCTCGATGGCCTTGTGCAGCGCCGTCTCGAGCTCCAGCTTCTCGCGGCCCCGGCCGGCGAGCATGGGGTTGAACACCGCCGCGGCATTCTTGCCCTGGTTCTTGACCGAGTACATCGCCACGTCGGCGTTGCGCAGCAGGTCGACGACGCTGACGCCGTCGCGCGGGTAGATCGCCACGCCCACGCTGGCAGTGACGAAGCACTCCTGCCCGCTCACGAGGAAGGGCTCTCGCAGCTCGTCCAGCACCCGCTGGGCAACGCGCTCGGCGTCTGCGTCGGCGCCGACCTCGGGCAGCAACGCGACGAACTCGTCGCCGCCCAGCCTGCCCACGGCCTCGAGCGAGCGGTGCGAGCGCAGCGCGGCGCTGTCCAGCGAGCCGTCAAGCACGGCGTCGGAGTGGCGCACGCAGGCCACCAGCCTGCGGCTCACCTGCAGCAGCAGCTCGTCGCCGGCACCGTGGCCGAGCGTGTCGTTGATCACCTTGAACCGGTCGAGATCGATCAGCAGCAGCGCAAACTGATGATGCAGCCGCTTGGCATGCTCGAGCGCGCGCTCGGCGCGCAGGATCAGCTGGCGGCGGTTGGGCAGGCCGGTGAGCGCGTCGAAGTTGGCCAGGCGACGGATTTCGTCCTCGGCCTGGCGGCGCTCGGTCACGTCCTGCACGATGCCGCGGTAGACCGAGGCGCGCCCAGCCTCGTTGAACTCGGGCTCGGCCTCAACGTGCATGATGCGTTCGCGGCCATCGAGCAGAACGGTGGGCACGTCGATGGCCAGCGGCGACATGTGACGAAGCGCCCTGTGCAGTTCATCGGACAGCTTGCGTCGTGACTCGGCCGGGACCATGCGCAGCAGCGCGCGCAGCGAGACCGAATCCTGGGGCGAGTAGCCAAACACCCGAAGCGCCTCGGGTGCGAGCCGAAACCCGGATTGGCGCCGCGTCTGCAGGCTGCCCATACGGGCGAGGTCCTGCGCCCGCGCCAGCTCGGCGCGGCTGCGCTCCAGCTCCAACCTGGTGCGGCTGGCCCGCAGCAGGTAACGCAGCCGTCCGTCGAGCAGGCTCCACTGGTTGCTCCTCACGAAGAAGTCCGTCGCGCCCACGTGGTACGCCTTCGTGATCGAGGCGTCGTCGTCCAGGCCGGTCAGCATCAGCACGGGGAGGTTTTCCAGACCCGGCATGCGACGCAGCGCACGACAGGTGTCGAAGCCGTCGAGTCCCGGCATCATGGCGTCGAGCACCACCACGTCGAAGGTCTGCTGCCGCAGCAGCTTGAGCGCCTGCTCCCCGCCGGCAGCCTCGGTGATGCGGAACCCGCGTTCACGCAGCGCCAGCGCGGTGAGCAGGAGGTTGACTTCGTCGTCGTCGACGAGGAGGACCGCAGGCTGTTCGGGCAGGCCGTCGTTTACCGGGAGTGGGGCGGGAGTCATCGGCGCGCGTGGGGCTCGGCAGCGGGCGGCGTCACCCGCGGAGGATAGCGGCAACCGATCGCTGCGCCGCCTCGGCGAGCGCGATGAGCCGGTGGATGTCGTGGCTGAGGTCCGTTACCCGGCCGCCGCGCAGTCGTGCCTCGACATCAGCGCATGCCTTCGACAGCGCAAGCGCACCGGCACTGGCCGACGAACTCTTCAGCGTGTGCACGATGCTCGCGACGACGACCGCATCGGCCGCGTCAGCCTGCAGTTGCAACTGCGCGATCATTCGCGTGAGCGAGGTCTCATAGACTGTGAGCACGCGCTGCACCACACCCTGGCGGCCGTCCGGATCAAGCTCCCGCAATCGGGCCAGCGCCTGCTCGTCCAGCGGCTCGGGCTTGGAATCGGGGTCAGCGCTCATGGTGTTTCGCGGGGGGGCGTCAAGACCGGTCGGGAGATACGTCTGGGCCGCAGCATAACCATCACAGGCGCGGCGCAAGCCTGGCAGGTGCACGGCACCCACCGCGGCAGTTTCGGCCCCTGCCGACCCGAACTTGAGTCCGTGGTCGGATGCCGACGTGCAGTGCACCGTCCCTAGAATCCCCCCGATGCCTTGGACTCACCCGCTGCGCAGCCGTCCGCCGACTCCGGCGCGCCCCGCGCTGCGACAGGCCGCGGTGGCGGCCGCGCTGCTGTCGGCCTCCGCGGCCGCCAAGGCCGATGCCGTGCTGGCCCCGGTGGCCGGCGCCACGATCGGCGTGGTGGCCGTGGCGCTGGGCGCACTGGCCGCGGTGCTGGCCTACCGGCTGGGGCGCCAGGCGCGCGCCCCCCGCGCACCCGAATTGCCGGCCCAGGCGCTGCCCGAGCAGGCCCCGGTCAACTCGGTCTGTCTGGCACAGGCCCAGGCACTGACCGACGCCCTTGCGGCGCCGGCCGTGCTACTGGTGTCGCACGGGGCCGATTGGCAGTGCCGGCACGCCAACGCCGCAGCGCGGCGGACCTGGCCCCAGGCAGACGGCGGCGACTGGCCTGCGGGGCTGCGCGAGCGCGTGGCCCGGCCGGCCGCGGCCCCCGCCGATGACGAGTGGCAGTTGCTGCCTGGGCCGACCTGGCTGCTGGCTTGGCACGCCGCGGCGACGGTGCCTCTGTCCGGTGCCGAGTCCGCGCGGCGGTCCGAGTCGGAGATCTTCGGCTTCACGCTGTCGCACGACCTGCGTGCACCGCTGCGTGTGGTCGAGGGCTTCGCGCGAATCGTGAAGGAAGACTACGGTACCCAGCTCGACCGCATCGGCAACGACCACCTCGACCGCGTGATCGGTGCCGCGGGGCGCATGAGCCTGATGATCGACGCGATGCTCTCGCTGGCCCGGCTGGCGCAACAACCGCTGACGCGCCAGCGGGTGAACCTGTCGCAGCTGGCCGGCCTGGTTGTCGAGGAGTTGCGGCGCAGCGCGTCCGACCGCGTCGTCGATGTGGACATCGAGCCAGCCCTGCACGCCGATGGCGACCCGACGCTGCTGCGCCTGGTGCTCGAAAACCTGCTGGGCAACGCCTGGAAGTACACGGCCAAGGCCGCGCACCCGTGCATCGAAATGCGGGGCGAGCCACCGAGGGGCACCGGCGGCATGGGCTTCGTCGTGCGAGACAACGGCGCCGGCTTCGACATGCGGTCGGCCGACCGCCTGTTCGGCCTTTTCCAGCGCCTTCACAGCGCCAGCGACTTCCCGGGCCACGGGGTGGGCCTGGCCTCGGTGCACCGCATCGTCGAACGCCACGGCGGCCGGGTGTGGGCCGAGTCCGTCCCCGGCCGCGGGGCCAGCTTCCACGTCGTGCTGGGAGCGGACTGAGGGCGGGGGCGCGATTTACATCTTCGCAAGCTCTCAGCCCGACAACTGCTCCACGGCCACGAGCACCCGCGCAGCCTGTTGCGCCAGTGCCAGGCCCTGCTCCTGGGCCTGACGCTGCAGCCGCTGCAGTGCCTGCGACCGCGTGAGCGAGAAACGGTGCATCAGCACACCCACCGCCAGCGGCACCGGGTCAGCCAGAGGGTCGGCCAGGGCTACGGGCATCGCATCGCCGGCTGCGGCGCGCCGCGGCGTGCGGGCCGGCAGGTCTTCACTGCGCAGGCGCCCGAAGGCGGCCTCCACGGCGGGCACGATCTGCCCGACCTCGAGCGGCTTGACCAGGTAGGCCAGCGCACCCAGCGCCTTCACAGTGGCCAAGGTCTGCTCGTCAGCAAAGGCCGACAGGAACATGAACGGAATGCCGTACTTGTCGCGCAGCGTCTCGGCCACATCAAAGCCGGTCATGCCCGGCATGCGGATATCGAGCAGCGCCAGCGCAGGCCGGTGCTTGCGCGCCAGCAGGATGGCGTCGTCGCCGTTGTCGGCATCGATGACCTCGTAGCCGGCAGCGGCCAGCCCCTGGGAGACGGTGGCCAGCACCAGCCGGTCATCGTCGACGACCAGCACCCGGCCCTTGCTGGCCGGGGCAGGCAGCGGCAGGGCGTTCGCGGCGCTGTCCATGCGCGGATTGTCACCGATCGAGGTCAGTCACCACCGGCGCCGGCAACCGCACCGCCGGTGCTTGCAGCTCGATGACGGCCACCACCTCCTGGCCCTGCTGCTCGAGCCTGAGGCGGCCGCTGCGCCGCGGCAGCAAGGCCCTCACCAGGCCCAGACCGGCCACCGCGCTGCGCCCGGCGCGCTGCAGTTCAAAGCCCTCGGGCAGGCGGCCCTGCACGGCAACGGCCAGCACCACGGCCTGGCCATCGGGCACCAAGGTGCAGCGCACGTCACCGCCCTGGCCGTGGCGTATGGCGTTGCTCAGCAGCTCGTTGAGGATCAGCGCGATCGGGATCGACTCGTTCTCCGGCAGCTCGTGCGGCACCTCGCCCTGCACGTGCACGTCGATCGTGCGTCCGGACATGCGCGCCATCGATGCAGTCACCGCGCGCAGCAACGCCGTGAGGCCCAGCAGCCCCGTGCGCCCCACCTGCAGGCCGTAGACCTGGGCGATGGCCTGCACCTGACCCACCGCGTCAGCCAGAATGTCCTTCACCGCCGGGTGCTTGCCGGCGGTCTGCATCAACAGGCCCGCCACGCCCTGCAGGTTGTTCTTGATGCGATGGTGAACCTCGCGCACCAGGGCCTCGCGCTGGGCGATGGCGGCCTGCAGGCGCGCCTGCTCCGCGGCGCGCTGCTCGGTGACATCGCTGGCCACCAGCAACACCAGTCGCGAACCAGGCTCGCCAGGCTCCGACAGCGGCGCCAGCCGACAGTCCCACACCCGCGCGTCGGCGGCATCGTCGCCACCACTGCGCCACTCGTGGCGCTGCTGGACACCACCCACCACGACGCTGCGAAGCCAACCGGCGAGCGCAGCCGCCAGGGCCGGGTCGGCCACGACCGCCCCGACGGCCTCGCCACGGCCCGAGGCGAGCCCGGCCCCGAGGAAGGCCCCGGCCGTCTGGTTGGCCTGGCGTACGACCTGCGTGTGGGCGTCGAACAGCGCGATGGCGGCCGGCGCGGTCTCGATCACTCGCTGCAAGGAGGCCTGGGCCTCGGCGATGCGCAGCTCGGCCTGGCGGCGCCGCTCGATGTCGAGCAGCGCGAAGGTCACCTCGCGGCCACCGCTCAGGCCGCGGCTGAGCACGGCGTTGCCGGCAACCCAGAACTCGCGCCCATCACGGCCGCGCAGGCGGCACTCGAAGGTCTCGGCCGTGCCCTCCTGCAGCACCGCCAGCCAGTCGTCCCGGCGCAGCGGGTGCCCGGGTTCGGGGGTGGCCACGATCGAGGTCGGCTCGCCGATGAGCTCGGCCAGCTCGCCGGCAAACATGCGCCGCGCCGAGCGGTTCATCCACTCGATGCCGCGCTCGGAAACCGTGACGATGCCGACCAGCACAGAGTCCAGGATGGCACGCGTGCGCTCGGCCTGCTCGCTGAGCGACTCGCGCGCGCGCATGCGCTCGTCAATGTCGACGAAGCTGCTGATGACGCCAGCCCCCACCTCATCGGGGTCGACCTGGCGCACCGCCACCTGCACCCAGACGTGGCGGCCGTCACGCCGCTTCAACAGCCGCTCGCCCAGGAAACGGGCCTCGGCCCGCAGTCCCTGGGCGATGCGCGCCTCGAAATCGACGCAGCTTCGGGTGTCGGGGTACAGCTCCGCCGGGTCGAGCAGGGCGAGCTCGGTGGCGCTCCAGCCGGTCAGCAGGACCATGGCGTGGTTGGCACGTTCGATGCGCGTGCCGCGCTGCCAGACGATGCCGACTTCGGAGACGTTGAACATCAGCTCGCGATCACGCACCGACTTCTTGAGTTCGGCCTGCTGCATCTTCAACCGGGTGATGTCGGTCAGCACGGCCACCGCCTCGGCCTGGTCGCCTGCGGGGCCGACTCGGCGCACGCTGAACGAAAACCAGTTTGGCGGGGCTTCGTCGCGCGCCAAGGGCAGCTCGGCCTCGAAGGCGCCGTCCTCGGCCAGTGCCACCAGCGCGTCCTGCACCGCACGCACCGGGCCGATGCTGCGGGCCAGGATCTCTTCGAGCGAGGCCCCGGCAGCGGCGCCAGTGGCGAAGCCCAGCATGCGCTCGAAGCGGGGGTTGCAGCGTACCAGCGCAGGGCCGCGCAGGTAGGCCACGCCGGCCGGCGAGTGGTCGAGGATGGTTGTCATCTCGTGCATCAGCCGCTCGTTGCGCAGGTTCGCATGGTGCTGGTCAGTGACATCGCGGGTGATGACCGAGGTCGTGCGACCGACAGGTCCTCCGGGACTCGGGCTGACACGCGTGTGCAGCCAGCGCCGTCCCAGCTGCGCGTGGCCCACGGCGTAAGTCACGTCGATCGCTTCGCCGGCCTTCAGCGCCTGCAGCAGTCGCTCGTAGTCGGGCCGCGACTCGGGCAGCACGCTGTCGCGGTCCACGCCCACCAGCGTGCTGGCTTGCATCAATTCGCCGCCCGGCTCTGCTGCGGCCCCGGCCGCTGGCGAATGCAGGCAACCCCGGGCGGAGTCAAGGGTCGACACACCGATGCTGCCGCTGTCCATGAGCAGCGCCAGTTCGCGCTGCGCGCGGTCGCGTTCGACCTCGGCAGTGCGGTCCTGCACCACCGCCATGACGCGCCTGTGGCCCGGCCAGCCCGGCAGACGGGCGAGCCTGGCGTGCAGCCGTCGCCAGCCCTGGGGCCCCGGCAGCATGGCCTGGCGCTCGATGGGGTCCTCGCTTTCGGCCAACGCCGGCTCCAGCACGCCGCCAGCGGCCGTCGGCACCCAGCCGAGCAGGCGCTGCAGCTCGGGCACCGCATCGGCCAGCGCCGCCGGCACACGGCCCACGAGGGTCTCCAACGCCGCGTTGCTGCGCAGCACCAGGCCGCGGCTGTCGTACTCCATCATGCCCACGGGGCTGAGGTCGAACCAGCGCGCCAGCTCGTCATCGGTGGGCCGCGCCGGTTCGTGGACTCCGTGCCCGGTGGTGTCGTCATGCAGCATCACCAGCAAGACAGACGGCCGGCCCGGCGCGCCGAGATCGACCGACGTCTGGATGAACCGGCGCAGGCGGCCATCGCCGTCGGGCAGGCGGCAACGCAGAGTCGCGCAGCTGCCGCCCGGGCGGCGCTGCTGACGCACCCGTTCCCGGTCTTCGGGCAGCAGCCAGTCGACCGCGTCCTGTCCGCGCAGGCGCTCGCGCGTCTGGCCCAAAAGCCGCGCGCAAGCCTCGTTGGCGTCAACGACGTGGA
>JAUMBF010000046.1:0-14969 GCA_032115875.1 Rubrivivax sp. | reverse complement strand
CTGCGGCTTGGCAGGGCCGCGAGCTCGGCTTCCTGCCCGAGACGCCCGGCGTCATCGTCAACGCCGCCAAGCCGGCCACGGCCTGGGCTGACGGCACCTGGACGGCGCGCGTGGCCGTGGATCCGATGCGCAGCGGGTCGCCCGCCACGATGCCGGCGGTGCTGATCAGCGACGGCCAGCCCGCCGGGCTGCGCGTGGCCGTGGCCGTGACGACGCCCTGGCCCCCGCTGGCTGCGGTGGCGGTGCCCGCGCCGGTGCTGGGCAACGCCGAGGTCACGGCGGCGCCCGCGGCGGCGCCGCCGGGCTTTGCGCTCGCCGTGGCCTTGGCCCTGGTGGGCGGGCTGATCCTCAACCTCATGCCCTGCGTCTTTCCGGTGCTGTCGCTCAAGGTGCTGGGCTTCGCGCGCACGGGCGCCGACCGGCGGGCGCAGTGGGCCGGCGGCCTGGCCTACACGGCCGGCGTGGTTCTCAGCTTCCTGGCGCTGGCCGGCCTGCTGCTGGCGCTGCGCGCCGGGGGCGAGCAGCTGGGCTGGGGCTTTCAGCTGCAGCAGCCAGCGGTGGTGGCGGCACTGGCGGCGTTGTTCACGCTGATCGGCCTGAACCTGGCCGGGGTGTTCGAGGTCGGCTCGGTGCTGCCCTCGTCGTGGGCCGGTGCGCAGGCCCGGCATCCGGTGGCCGACCACTTTCTCACCGGCGTGCTCGCCGTGGCCGTGGCCAGCCCTTGCACGGCGCCCTTCATGGGCGTCTCGCTCGGCGCGGCCCTCACCATGCCCCCCGTGCAGGCGCTGGCGGTGTTCGCCGCGCTCGGCCTGGGCATGGCCCTGCCCTACCTGGCGGCCAGCGCCTGGCCGGCCCTGGCGCGCGCGCTGCCGCGCCCGGGCGTGTGGATGCAGCACTTCAAGGCGCTGATGGCCTTCCCGATGTTCGCCACCGTGGTGTGGCTGGTGTGGGTGCTGGGCGTGCAGGTGGGCATCGACGGCGCGGTGGCCCTGCTGGGCCTGCTGGTGGCACTGGCCTTCGTGTCCTGGGCGCTGGGCTCGCCGACGCTGGGCCCGAAGGCGCGCGGCGGCTTCGGCACCGCGGCCGTGTTGCTGCTGGTGGCCGCGCTGGCGTGGGCTCTGCCCTCGCTGCGCCAGGACGCGTTGGCCGGCGCCGCGCCAGGCGGCAGCGCCGCGGCGGCCGACGGGCGCTGGCAGCCCTGGAGCCCGGAGCGTGTGGCGCAAGGGCAGGCCGAAGGCCGCACCGTGTTCGTCGACTACACCGCGGCCTGGTGCGTGACCTGCCAGTTCAACAAGCGCACCACGCTGGCCGCGGCCGATGTGCAGGCTGCGTTCGACGCGAAGAACGTGCTGCTGCTGCGCGCCGACTGGACGCGGCGCGACCCCGCCATCACCACGCAGCTCGCGCGCTACGGCCGCAGCGGCGTGCCGGTCTATGCCGTCTATACCCCCGGCGCCGCCGGGCCAAGCCTGCTGAGCGAGATTCTCAGCGCCGACGAGGTGCTCGGCGCCATCGGCGCTGCGCGCTGACCCCATCCCCACCAGGAGCCCGCATGCACGCCCATACCCGCCGCGCCTTCACCGGCGCCGCCCTCGCGCTGGCCGCCAGTGCCGCCTTCGCCAACGCCACCGTGGGCCAGCCCGCGCCGGCCTTCAACGCGCTGGACACCGCCGGCAAGGCCGTCTCGCTGGCCGACTTCAAGGGCCGTCACGTCGTGCTGGAGTGGGTGAACCCGGGCTGCCCCTACGTCGTCAAGCACTACGGCAGCGGCAACATGCAGGGCACGCAGCGCGAGGCGGTGGCCAAGGGCGTGGTCTGGCTCAGCGTCAACAGCACCGCCGCCGATGCGCGCGATTTCCGCAAGCCTGCCGAGATGGCGGCCTGGATGCAGCAGCACAAGGCCGCTGCCACGGCGACGCTGATGGACGCCGACGGCAAGGTCGGCCGCGCGTACGGCGCGCGTACCACGCCGCACCTGTACATCATTGATCCCGCCGGCAAGCTGGTCTACGCGGGCGCCATCGACAGCATCCCCAGCGGCCGCGTCGCTGACATTGCCAACGCCACCAACCACGTGAAGGTGGCGCTGGCCGAGTCGCTGGCCGGCAAGCCGGTGAGCACGCCGGTGACGCGGCCCTACGGTTGCTCGGTGAAGTACTCGGCGATGTGAACCGCCGGCCCCGAGGACGGCCTCAGGGCAGCCGGCGGTACTGCGCGGCCAGCGCCGCGAAGGCCTCGAGCGCGGGGTCGCGGCCGGTCTCCTCGGCCACCAGCGCGGCCACCCCGGGCGCGGCCTCGGCGGCCTCAGTCGCGTCCAGGAACAGCAGCCGCGAGCGCCTTGCCAGCACGTCGGCCGTGCTGCGCGCGAACTCGTGGCGCACGGCGAAGCGCACCATGGCCTCGCTGAGCACGCCAGCGCCGGTCTCGCGGTCGCGGGCCAGCCAGCGATCAGCGCCGGGCAGGGCCCGCAGCGCCGCGGCCTCGGTGCCGTAGAGGTGCTCGCCGGGCGGCCCGGCCAGCGAGCGCGCGGGGTCGGCTGCGGCCGGCGCGCCCACCAGGCGCAGCACCGTCGTCGCGCCCGCCGCCCGCCGCGGCAGCAGTCCGCTGTCCATGCAGCGCGCGAGCACGTCCTCGGCCATGGCGCGGTAGGTGGTCCACTTGCCGCCGGTCACGCTGACCAGGCCGGAGCGGCTGACCCACACCGTGTGCTCGCGCGAGAGCGCCTTGCTCTCGGCCTCGGCCCCGTCTGGTGGCCTGACCAGCGGTCGCAGCCCCACCCACACCGAACGCACGTCGGCCGGCTGCGGCGCGCGCGCCAGGTAGCGGCCGGCCTCGCGCAGGATGAACGCCACCTCCTCGGGCCGCGCCTCGGGCTCCAGTGGCGCGTCGCTGCGCGGCGTGTCGGTGGTGCCCAGCACCGTCTTGCCCAGCCAGGGCACGGCAAAGAGCACGCGGCCGTCCTCGGTCTTGGGCACGAGCAGGGCGTGCTGCCCGGGCAGAAAGGCTCGGTCCACCACCAGGTGCACGCCCTGGCTGGGCGCCACGTGCGCGGCGCGCGCGCGCGCGGGCGCGGCGGCGTCGTGGTCGAGCGCGGTGATGCGGTCCACCCACACGCCGGCAGCGTTGACCACGCAGCGCGCGGCCACGCGGTGCTCGGTGCCGGTCTCGGCGTCGCGTGCCACCAGCCCGCGGAGCTGCCCGCGCTCGTGCCACAGCGCCGTCACTGGCGCATGATTGACGAGCAGCGCGCCGAGCCCGGCCGCCGTGCGCGCCAGCAGCAGCGCCAGGCGCGCATCGTCGAACTGGCCGTCCCAGTAGCGCACGCCGCCCTGCAGCGCGCCCACGGGGCCGTGCGCGCGCGCGCCGGGCAGCAGGGCCCGCGCGCGGGGCGCGTCGAGCCACTCGGTGGGCCCGAGGCCGCGCGCGCCCGCCAGCAGGTCGTAGGCCTTCAGGCCGGCGCCGTAGAAGCCCTTCTCCCACCAGCGGTAGGCCGGCATGATGAAGGGCAGTGGCGCGGCCACGTGCGGCGCGTTGGCCAGCAGCGCGCCGCGCTCGTGCAGCGCTTCGCGCACGAGCGCCAGGTCGCCCTGCGCGAGGTAGCGCACGCCGCCGTGTGCCAGCTTCGTGGCGCGCGAAGACGTCCCGCAGGCGAAGTCTCCGGCCTCCAGCAGCACCACCGAAAAGCCGCGCGCCGCGGCGTCCAGCGCCACGCCCAGACCCACCGCGCCGCCGCCGACGACGGCGAGGTCCCACTCGCGCGGCGCGGCCAGCCTTGCAATCAGCCCGTCCCGGGGCAGCGGCGTGGCCACGCTCAACCGCGCGCGAAGTTCACCGGCAGGCCGGCCACCGGGGCGCGCGCCATCAGCACGCGGCCAGCCCAGGGCTGGGCCGCCAGCTCGGGCGCCGGCCGGTTGATGCAGGCCGTGGTGACGAACAGCGAGCGCCCGTCGGCGCCGCCGAAGCACGGCATGGTCGGGCAGCGCACCGGCAGCGGCACGCTGGCGCGCAGCGTGCCGTCGGGGGCCAGGCAGGCCAGGCGCTGGCCTTCCATCATCGCCACCCAGTAGCCGCCATCGACATCGATCGCGGCGCCGTCGGGGCGGCCGCCATAAAGCTCGAGTGGAGCGCCATTGATCTTGGGCTCGAAGCGGTGCAGCACGCGCGGTGCCACCAGACGGCCGGTGCCGCTGTCCAGCGTGTGCGCCGTCACCTCGTGCGTGGGCGTGTCGGCGGTGAGCACCGTGCGGCCGTCGGCGCTGAAGGCCAGGCCGTTGCCGATGGTCAGGCCGCCGAGCAGGCGCTCGAACGTGGCACCGTCCCATCGGTACAGCGCCGCGACGGCCTTGTCGCGCGGCTCGTAGATGGTGCTCACCCACAGCCGGCCGGCGGCGTCGGCCTTGCCGTCGTTGAAGCGCTCGGTGGCGGGCTCGTAGGGCGGCGCGGCCAGACGCTCGGCCTTGGCCGTGGCGGGATCGAACCGGAACAGGCCGTCGCGCCGCGCCATCAGCAGCCGGCCACCGGGCAGCGGCGCGATGCAGCCGGGCTCGGTGGGCAGCTCCCAGCGGCGGTGCGCCTGGGCCTCGGGCTGCCAGCGGTGCAGCGCGCGGCCGGGGATGTCCAGCCAGTACAGCGCCTGCTCGTCGGGGTGCCAGAACGGCGACTCGCCCAGCAGGCATGCCGGCACGGGCAGCGGCTGCCAGTCGAGCTGCAGCACGGGAACCGTCATGCCGAGGCCACCTCCAGCCGCATCCAGCCCTCGAGCGTGGTGCCGGGCAGCAGGTCGACCACGCCGTGCGTGGCCGGCTCGGCCATGTGGATGGCGTTGCTGACGTGGCTCACGGGCTCCACGCACCAGTACGCCTTGGTGGCCGGCGTGTACACCACCAGCCGCGTGAACGAGGAGGTGAGCCTGAGCGACAGACGCTCGTCGCGCAACCGCGCCGCGCCCTTCCAGCCGTCGAAGCAATGGTCGAAGCCGAGGTGGGCCACGTCGCCGTCGATGCCGGCCTGCGGCAGCTGTCGCACGGGCAGGCCGCTGGCGTCGGGCTCCCAGCGGCTGCTGACCTCGGCGTGCAGCCGGCTGCGCGAGCGCTTGGGAAAGTACGGGTGCCAACCCAGGCCCGCGGGCTGCGCGTGGGCATCGGTGTTGGTGATCGCCAGGCGCAGCGTGAGCGCGTCGTCTGCCAGCGCCACGTGCTGGCGCGCGGCGAAGGCGAAGGGCCAGTGGGCGTCGGGGGCGTGGGCGTAGTGCAGCTCGGCCTCGGTGGCCGAGGCAGCGGCCACCTGCCAGGGGCGCAGCCAGCCCACACCATGCACCGAGTGCGGGTTGTCGTCGAAGTTGGCCGCGGTGGCGTGGTCGTGGCCGTGCCAGCGGAAGCGGCGGTAGCCCAGGCGGTTGGAGTAGGGCACCAGCGGGTAGCTGGCGGCGGCGCGGCTGCTGGCCAGCTCGGCGGGCTCGGTGCTGCGCAGCACGGCCTGCTCGCCGTTCGCATCGGTGAACCACAGGCCGGCGATGGCGCCGCCGAGGTCGGGCCGCAGGGCCAGGCGCAGAGGCCCGGCGGTCAGGGTGAGGGCGGGGGTGATGGTGGTCTCCGATGGGGGCTCGTGCGGCGATGATGCCGCAGGCCAGGAGCGTGGGCGGCAGAAATCCAGCCCCGCGGCGAGGCGTCCCGCGGCCGCGCTACAGCGTCCAGGGCGCGGGCGTGAGGCCCAGGCCCCAGCGCAGGCGCGCCTGCGCCGGCACCTCCGGCGGCAGCGCGCCGTCGTCGGCCAGCGCCACCAGGGCGCGCAGCGCGATGTGGTGCGCATCCACCTCGAAGAAGCCGCGCACCGCCTCGCGGCTGTCGCTGCGGCCGAAGCCGTCGGTGCCCAGCGTGGCGTAGCGCCGGCCGGCGGGCACGAAGGCGCGGACCTGCTCGGGCACGGCGCGCACATAGTCGGTGGCGGCGACGATGGGGCCGTCGGTGGCCGCCAGCTGAGCCGTCACCCAGGGCTCGCCGGCCTGATGCGGCGGCGCACCCAGCGTGCGCGCGCGCTCGCAGGCCATGCCCTCGCGCGCCAGTTCGCTCCACGAGGTGACGCTGGCCACCGTGGCGGCCACGCCGAACTCCGCCGCCAGCTGCCGCGCGGCGGCCAGCGCCTCGTGCAGGATGGCGCCGCTGCCCAGCAGCACGCAGCGCGTAGCCCCGGCCGGCAGCGCGGCCACCTCGGGCAGCGCCGGCAGCCGGTGCAGGCCGCGCAGCACGCCCTCGGCCGCCCCCTCCGGCATCGACGGCTGCTCGTGGTTCTGGTTCATCACCGTGACGTAGAAGAACACGTCATGCCGCTGCTGCAGCATGCGCTGCAGGCCGTGCTCGACGATCAGCGCCAGCTCGTAGGCGAAGGCCGGGTCCCAGGCCAGGCAGTTGGGCACGGTGGCGGCCACGAGGTGGCTGGAGCCGTCCTGGTGCTGCAGCCCTTCGCCCGACAGCGTGGTGCGCCCCGAGGTGGCGCCCAGCAGGAAGCCGCGCGCGCGCTGGTCGGCGGCGGCCCAGATCAAGTCGCCCACGCGCTGGAAGCCGAACATCGAGTAGTAGATGTAGAACGGCAGCATCGCCAGCCCATGCGTGCTGTAGCTGGTGGCCGCGGCCGTCCACGAGGCCATGGCGCCGGCCTCGCTGATGCCCTCCTCGAGGATCTGGCCGTCACGGCTCTCACGGTAGCTGGCCAGGGTCGCGGCGTCCTCGGGCTCGTAGCGCTGGCCCTCGGGCGCGTAGATGCCCACCTGGCGGAACAGCGCCGCCATGCCGAAGGTGCGCGCCTCGTCGGCCACGATGGGCACGATGCGCGGGCCCAGCACCGGCTCCTTGAGCAGGTTGCCCAGCAGCCGCACGAAGGCCATCGTGGTGCTCATGGCCTTGCCCTCGGCCTGCAGCGCGAACGCCGCCACGCGCGCGGCCGGCGGCACCGGCAGCGGCGGCTCGGCAGCTTGCGGCAGCCGTGCCGGCAGCGCGCCGCCCAGGGCGGCGCGGCGCTCGCGCAGGTAGCGCGCCTCGGGGCTGTCGGGCGCCGGCCGCACGAGGGCCTGCTCGCGCGCGGCCTCGTCGCTCACGGGCAAGCGGAAGCGCCGCGCGAAGGCCACGAGGTCGTCGCCGTCGAGCTTCTTCTGCTGGTGCGTGGTCATCCGGCCCTGGGCGCTGCTGCCCATGCCGTAGCCCTTCTTCGTCATCGCCAGGATGACCACCGGCGCGCCGCGGTGGCGTACGGCCGCCGCGTAGGCGGCATGGATCTTGACGAGATCGTGCCCGCCGCGGTGCAGGCGGTCGATCTCGTCGTCGGTCATCGCGCCCACCAGCGCGCGCAGTTCGGGGCTCTGGCCGAAGAACTTCTCGCGGTTGTAGGCGCCGTCGTTGGCGCTGAAGGTCTGGAACTGGCCGTCGACCGTGCGCGCGAAGGCGCGCGCCAGGGCCTGCGTGGTGTCGCGTGCGAACAGGGCGTCCCAGTCCGAGCCCCACAGCAGCTTGATGACGTGCCAGCCGGCGCCTGCGAACACCGTCTCGAGCTCGTCGACGATGCGGCCGTTGCCGCGCACCGGGCCGTCCAGGCGCTGCAGGTTGCAGTTGACGACGAAGATGAGGTTGTCGAGCTGCTCGCGCGCCGCCAGGCTCAGGCCGGCGAGCGACTCGGGCTCGTCCATCTCGCCGTCGCCGAAGAAGCCCCAGACGCGGCGGTCCGACGGCGGTGTGAGGCTCCGGTGCTCCAGGTACCGCAGGAAGCGCGCCTGGTACACCGCCGAAATCGGCCCCAGCCCCATGCTGCCAGTGGGCAGCTGCCAGAAGTCCGGCATCAGCCAGGGGTGGGGGTAGGAGCTCAGGCCGCGCACCGCCTCGCCGCGCGCACGCGCCGCCGCGGCGGTGACCTCCTGCCGGTAGTGGTCGAGGTCGGCCTCCGACAGCCGCCCCTCCATGAAGGCCCGCGCGTACACGCCGGGTGCGGAGTGCGGCTGGAAGTAGACGAGGTCGCCGCCGTGCGCCGCGCCGGGCGTGTCCGATCGGGCGCGGAAGAAGTGGTTGAAGCCGACCTCGAACAGGTCGGCCGCCGAGGCGTAGCTGCTGATGTGGCCGCCGAGCTCGCCCTGGCGCAGGTTGGCGCGCACCACCATCGCCAGCGCGTTCCAGCGCATCAGCGCGGCCAGGCGCTGCTCGATCTCGAGGTCGCCCGGGAAGGCCGCCTGCTCGTGCAGCGCGATGGTGTTGACGTAGGGCGTCTGCCGCGCCGGCTGCCAGGCCAGCGCGTGGCGGCGCGCCTCGTCCTGCAGCGCGCCCAGGATGAAGCGGGCGCGCTCCGGCCCGCCCTCGCGCACCAGGGTGGCCAGCGCGTCGAGCCACTCGCGGGTCTCGGCCGGGTCACTGTCGCCGGGGAATCGGATGGTGTGCAGCAGCGCCTCGAACTCGGGCGTGCCAGGGGCGGGCAGGGCGGTCATGTCAGGATCGGGAGGGCGTCACCAGCGCGTGCCTGGCCTGTCGAGCTCGACCTTCAGGTAGTGCGCGCCGGGGATGGGGTTGAAGTAGTAGGGCGGAATCTCGAAGAAGCCCAGCGAGGCGTACAGCCCGCGCGCGGCCTCCATGTCGTCCAGTGTGTCCAGCAGCATGCAGCTGTGGCCGGCCTGCGTGGCCAGGTCCATCAGCTTCTGTGCCAGCAGGCGGCCCAGGCCGAAGCGGCGGAAGGCGCGCCGCACGAAGAGGCGCTTCATCTCGCAGGCGTTGGCGTGGTCGGACTCGGGCAGCGGTCGCATCGCCACGCAGCCGGCCGGCTCGCCATCGACCAGCGCCAGCAGCAGCGCGCCGTGCGGCGGCGCGTACTCGCCGGGCAGTGTGACCAGTTCGTGCTCGAAGTTCTGGAAACACAGGTCAAGGCCCAGCGTGGCCGCGTACTCGCGGAACAGCTCGCGCACCGCGAGCACGGCCTCGGGGCCGTCAGCGGGCGCAAGCTCGATGAATGGGGCCTGGGGGGTCATCGCGCCGCGCCCGCGTCGCTCACAGGCCCAGCCGCGACACCCACCAGGCCAGCGCGCCGGCGGCCACCGCGAGCACCACCGCCAGCCCGCGCTGCGCCGCGCCGTCGGCGCTGGCGGGCGTGCCGGGCGGCAGCAGCTTGTCGCCGCCGATCATGGGCCTGACGAGGTTGTTGCGCCTTACCAGGTGGGCGACGATGGCCAGCCCGTGCAGCGCCACCAGCCCGATGACCAGCCACTGGCCCCAGGTCTTGTGCAGGCTGGTGGCCGCCAGCCCGGTGTCGGTGGCCACGTAGCGGTTGAGCGGGCCGACGAAGGCGATCTCGTCGTCGGAGACCAGGCCCGTGCCCACCTGCGCCATCAGCACGCCGAGCAGGGCGTACACGCTCAGCGCGCCAGTGGGGCTGTGGCCGACGTCGAGCTGCTCCTCGGGCCGCGCATGGCCGCGCAGGTAGCGCAGCAAAGTGCCTGGCGCGTAGACGAAGCGCACGAAGCGGCTCCAGTGCCCGCCGACGAAGCCCCAGGCCAGGCGGAACACCACGAGCGCCAGCACGCAAAAACCGAGCCGGGTGTGCCAGATCATGGCGCCACCGCCGATCTTGGCCGTGACCACGCAGCCGATCACGGCCGCGGCCAGCAGCCAATGGAACAGGCGCGTGGGCAGGTCCCAGACGCGGGTGGGCACGGGGTCGGCAGACATCGGGCGAGGCTGGGCGGCCGGTGTGACGAAGCCCAGACCATACCGCGCCCGGCCCGTTCCGCGCAGCCTGCGACCACACCCAGGGGGTGGGCGGCGGGCGCCGGGATCGGCCGCCGACGCGCCACGGGCGGCGTCGCTACACTGCGCGGGCGTCTGCCAACCACTCCACCAGGAGGTCTCCATGTCCCGTTTCACGCTCGTGTGCGCAGCCGTCGTCGGCCTGGTGACCGCGCTGCCCGCCGCCGCTCAGTTCCAAAGGCCCGATGACGCGGTCAAGTACCGCAAGGCCGCCTTCACGGTGATGGCCACCCATTTCGGGCGCATCGGCGCCATGGCCAACGGCCGTGTGCCGTTCAACGGCCCGGCGGCGGCGGCCAGCGCCGAAGTGGTGGCCTTCGTCGCGAAGCTGCCGTACGAGGGCTTCGTCGAAGGCACCTCGGGCACCGAGAAGGGCGCTCCGAAGCCGAACGTCTGGAGCGAGCGTGCCAAGTTCGACGCCGCCGCCAGGGCCATGCAGGACGAGGCGGCCAAGCTGGCCGTGGCGGCCAGGGCCAACAACCTCGACCAGCTCAAGGCCGCGTTCGGCGCCACCGCCGCCACCTGCAAGGCCTGCCACGACGACTTCCGCGTGCAGTAAGCCGCTGCCTCTCGGCCGCGCCCCGCAAGCCCGCCACGAGCGGGCTTCGTCGCTGCTACACGCCGCGCGCGCGGTCGGCGTGGAACCGCGCCCGCCAGGCCTCGAACCGGCCCTGGTCCAGCGCCTCGCGCAGCTCGCGCATCAGGTTCACGTAGTAATGCAGGTTGTGGATCGTGGCCAGCATCGGCCCGAGCATCTCGCCGCAGCGGTCGAGGTGGTGCAGGTAGGCGCGGCTGAAGCCGCCGTGCACGGCGCCGTCGGCGCCCGTCCAGCCTTTGCAGGCGTGACAGGTGCAGCTTTCGTCGATGGGCCGCGGGTCGGTCTTGTGGCGGGCGTTGCGGATCTTCAGGTCGCCGAAGCGCGTGAACAGGTGGCCGTTGCGGGCGTTGCGCGTGGGCATCACGCAGTCGAACATGTCGATGCCGTTGGCGACACCTTCTACCAGGTCTTCGGGCGTGCCCACGCCCATCAGGTAGCGCGGCTTGTGGGCCGGCAGCAGGCGCGGCGTGTGCGCCATGATCTTGAGCATCTCGGCCTTGGGCTCGCCCACGCTCACGCCACCCACGGCGTAGCCGGGCAGGTCGAGTTCGGCCATCTTCGCGGCGCTCTCGGCACGCAGGTTCTCGAACATGCCGCCCTGCACGATGCCGAAGAGGGCGTTGGGGTTGGCCAGGCGCGCGAACTCGCCCTGCGAGCGCTTGGCCCAGCGCAGGCTCAGCTCCATCGAGCGCCGCGCCTCGGCCTCGGTGGTGATGCGGCCCGCGGTCACATACGGCGTGCACTCGTCGAACTGCATCGCGATGTCGGCGTTCAGCACCGTCTGGATCTGCATGCTGAGCTCGGGCGTCAGGAAGAGGCGGTCGCCGTTGACGGGCGACGCGAACTTCACGCCCTCCTCGCTGATCTTGCGGCTCTTGCCGTCGGCGCCGGCCAGGCTCCAGACCTGGAAGCCGCCGCTGTCGGTGAGCATGGGCTTGCTCCAGCCCTCGAAGCGGTGCAGGCCGCCGAAGGACTGGATCACCTCCAGCCCCGGCCGCATCCACAGGTGGAAGGTGTTGCCCAGGATGATGCGGGCGCCCATGTCGTGCAGGCTTTGCGGCATCACGCCCTTGACGGTGCCGTAGGTGCCCACGGGCATGAACACCGGGGTCTCGACGACGCCGTGGTTGAGCGTCAGCGTGCCGCGCCGGGCCAGGCCCTCGGTGCGGTGGATGTGGAACTGGAGCATGCCCGCATTGTCGCGGGCCGCCGTCAGCGGCGTTCCAGCATCATGCTGTCGCCGTAGCTGAAGAAGCGGTAGCGGCTCTCGATGGCATGGCGGTACAGCGCCATCACGTGGGCGTGCCCCGCGAAGGCGCTGATCAGCATCATCAGCGTACTTCTGGGCAGGTGGAAATTGGTGATGAGCCGGTCGACCACGCGGAACTCGAAGCCCGGCGTGATGAAGATGTCGGTGTCGCCGGTGCAGGCCTGCAGCGCCCCCCCGCGCGCCGCGCTCTCCAGCGAGCGCAGCGTGGTCGTGCCCACGGCCACGACGCGGCCGCCGCGGGCCCGGGTGGCCGCAATGGCGTCGACCGTGGCCTGCGGCACCTCGAACCACTCGCTGTGCATGCGGTGCTCGGCGATGCGCTCCACGCGCACCGGCTGGAAGGTGCCGGCACCCACGTGCAGCGTCACCGCCGCGCGCAGCACGCCGCGCTCGGCCAGCGCGGCGAGTACGGCCTCGTCGAAGTGCAGCGCCGCCGTGGGCGCAGCCACGGCGCCGGGGCGGGTGGCGAACACCGTCTGGTAGCGGCGCTCGTCGTCGGCACTGTCGGCATGCTCGATGTAGGGCGGCAGCGGCACATGGCCATGGCGCTCCAGCAGCGCCAGCGGCTCGGCCGGGAAGCGCAGCACGAAGAGCGCCTCGTCCGGGCCGGCGCGGCCCAGCACCTCGGCCTCGAAGCCGCTCGGGCCGCCGAAGCGGACCACGCCGCCGGTGCGCGGCGACTTGCTGGCGCGCAGGTGCGCCCGTACCACGTGGCCGGGCAGCACGCGCTCCACCAGCGCCTCCACGGCGCCGCCGGTGGGCTTCTCGCCGAACAGGCGCGCCTTGATCACGCGCGTGTCGTTGAACACCAGCAGGTCGCCCGGCGCCAGCAGCGCGGGCAGCTCGCGGAAGACGCGATCGGCCGGCGCGGGGCCGGTGCCGTCGAGCAGCCGCGAGGCGCTGCGCTCGGCGGCGGGGTGCTGTGCGATGAGCTCGGGCGGAAGCTCGAAGTCGAAGTCGGCGAGCGTGAACTCGCGGGGCGTGGCGGGCGTGGACATGACCGGGGCTGGACCGACCCTGGAGGCGCTGGCTGCGCAGCGGGGAGAGAATTCTTCCATGCCCACCCGCGCCGTGCCCGCCCAGGCCGCCAAGGCCCCCGCGCCGGGCCCGGCTTCGGCCGCCCGGCCGCCGTCGGCCCCGCAACGCGCGCTGCGCAAGCTGGGGCTGGTGCGCGACATCGACCTCGCGCTGCACCTGCCGCTGCGCTACGAGGACGAGACGCGCCTGGTCACCATCGCCAGCCTGCGCGACGGCGTGAGTGGCCAGGTGCAAGGCACGGTGGTCGACAGCCGCATCGAGCAGCGCTCGCGCCGCCAGCTGCTGGTGCGCGTGGACGACGGCAGCGGCGAGCTGCTGCTGCGGCTGCTGCACTTCTACCCGGGCACGCAGAAGACTCTGGCCCCGGGCACGCTGGTGCGCGTCAAGGGCGAGCTGCGCGCCGGCTTCTTCGGCCGCGAGATGGTGCACCCGGAGTTCCGCGCCGTGCAGCCCGACACGCCGCTGCCCGAGGGCCTGACCCCCGTCTACCCCAGCAGCGCGCAGCTGCCGCAGGCCTACCTGCGCAAGTGCGTGGCGTCGGCGCTCGCCCGCGCGGCGCTGCACGAGCTGCTGCCCGAGGGCACGGTGCCGGCCGGGCTGCCGTCGCTGCGCGAGGCGGTGCAGTTCCTGCACCAGCCGCCGCCGGGCACCGATCTCGGCGCGCTGGAGCAGCGCCGCCACCCGGCCTGGCAGCGGCTGAAGTTCGACGAGCTCCTGGCCCAGCAGCTCGCGCAGGCGCAGGCCCGCGCCGAGCGCGCCCGGCTGCGCGCGCCGGTGCTGGCGGCGCGGCCGGGCGGGCTGGCCGCGCGGCTGCTCGCGGCGCTGCCGTTTGCGCTGACCGGTGCCCAGCAGCGCGTGGTGGCCGAGATCGCCGCCGACCTGGCACACCCGCAGCCCATGCACCGCCTGCTGCAGGGCGACGTCGGCTCGGGCAAGACAGTGGTGGCCGCGCTGGCCGCCGCCGCCGCCATCGACGCCGGCTGGCAGTGCGCGCTGATGGCGCCCACCGAGATCCTGGCCGAGCAGCACTTCCGCAAGCTGGTGCAGTGGCTGGAGCCGCTGGGCGTGGGCATCGCCTGGCTCACCGGCAGCCGCAAGGGGCGCGGGCGGCGCGAGCAGCTGGCCGCGGTGGCGGATGGCCGCGCCGGCCTGGTGGTGGGCACGCACGCCGTCATCCAGCACGACGTGACCTTCGCGAAGCTCGGTCTGGCGGTGGTGGACGAGCAGCACCGCTTCGGCGTGGCCCAGCGGCTGGCGCTGCGCGAGAAGTTCGCCGAGGCCGAGAGCGTGCCGGCGCCGGGCCGCCCCAAGCCGGCACAGCCCCCTCGGGGGGTGGCGGAGGCGCAGCCGGAGCCTGGGGGCCCACGTCTCGAGCCCCACCTCTTGATGATGAGCGCCACGCCCATCCCGCGCACGCTGGCCATGAGCCACTACGCCGACCTGGACCTCTCGACCATCGACGAGCTGCCCCCCGGCCGCACGCCCATCGTCACCAAGGTCTTCGAGGACGGCCGTCGCGCCCAGGTGCTGGCGCGCATCCGCGACGCCGTGGCCGCGGGCCAGCAGGTCTATTGGGTGTGCCCGCTGGTGCAGGAGAGCGAACACCTCGACCTGCAGAACGCCACCGCCACGCACGCCGAGCTGTCGGCGCTGATGCAGCAGGCCGTGCCCGGCGCGATGGTGGGCCTGCTGCACGGCCGCATGCCGCCGGCCGAGAAGGCGGCCGTGATGGCCTTGTTCAGCGGCGGCACGATGCAGCTGCTGGTGGCCACCACCGTCATCGAGGTGGGCGTGGACGTGCCCAACGCCAGCCTCATGGTGATCGAACACGCCGAGCGCTTTGGCCTGGCGCAGCTGCACCAGCTGCGCGGGCGCGTGGGCCGGGGGGCCGCGGCGAGCGTGTGCGTGCTGCTGTACACCGCGCCGTTGTCGCCCACCGGCAAGGCGCGCCTGAAGGCCATGGCCGAGACCACCGACGGCTTCGAGATCGCGCGCCGCGACCTCGAGATCCGCGGCCCCGGCGAGTTCATGGGCGCGCGCCAGAGCGGCGACGCGCTGCTGCGCTTTGCCGACCTCGCCACCGACGAGCCGCTGCTGCAGCAGGCCCGCGCCGCCGCGGCACGCCTGCTGGCCGAGCACCCGGCGCGCGCGCAGCAGCAGGTGGACCGCTGGCTGGGTGCCAAGACCGAGTTCCTCAAGGCCTGAGAGTGTGAGAGGCCATCCAATGCACCCGCGTAGGCCCCCAGAACAGCCCCAGTCTAGGCGCGAAACGAAGCCGGGTCGGGGACCCGGC
>JAUMBF010000045.1:0-5695 GCA_032115875.1 Rubrivivax sp. | reverse complement strand
CGATCTGCGGTTTCCTGATCGTGCCGATGAACGCGCTGCTCCAGCACCGCGGCCACAACCTCATGGGTGCCGGCCGCTCGATCGCGGTGCAGAACTTCAACGAGCAGGCCTGCATCCTGGGCCTGGGCGCGCTCTACGTGCTGATGACGCGCGGCGGCCTGTCGGCCTTCGGCGCCATCATCGCGTTCGGCGTGCTGGTGGCCGTGACCATGGAGCTGATCCGGCGCTGGCACCGCCACAACACGGTGCACCACGCCGACGAGGTCGAGCGCCTGCTCGACATCGCCCGCACGGATCGCCACCACTAGGACCGTGGGCCGCACGCTGCTGTGGCTGCCGGTGGCAGCCCTGATGGTGAACGCGTTCACCTGGGGGGTGAGCTGGTGGCCGTTGCGCCAGCTCGAGGCCCAGGGCCTGCACCCGCTGTGGGCCACGGTGCTGATCTACGCGCTGGCGGTGGCGCTGATCGTGGCGCTGCGCCCGGCGGCGGTGGCGCACGTGCTCAAGACGCCGGTGCTGTGGGTGCTGGTGCTGGCCGCCGGCACCACCAACGCCACCTTCAACTGGGCCGTGACCATTGGCGACGTGGTGCGGGTGGTGCTGCTGTTCTACCTGATGCCGGTGTGGGCGGTGCTGCTGGCCCGGCTGCTGCTGGACGAGCGGCTCACGCCGTTGGCGATGGCGCGCGTGGCCCTGGCGCTGGTGGGCGCCGCGGTGGTGCTGTGGCCGCAGGGTGGCGGCCTGCCGCTGCCGCAGAGCCTGGCCGACTGGCTGGGCGTGATCGGCGGCTTCAGCTTTGCGCTGAACAACGTGATGCTGCGGCGCGAGGCCCACCAGCCCGAGGCGGTGCGGGCGCTGGCGATGTTCTTCGGCGGTGTCGCGGTGGCCGGGGTGCTGGCCGCGGCGCTCAGCGCCCAGGGCTCGGTGGCCCTGCCGCCGGCCCCGGCCTGGGGCTGGGTGGCCGGGGCGGTGGTGCTGGCGGTGGTCTTCCTGGGCGGCAACCTGGCGCTGCAGTACGGCGCGGCGCGCCTGCCGGCCAACGTGACGGCGGTGGTCATGCTGACCGAGGTGCTGTTCGCCAGCGTCTCGGCCGTGCTGCTGGGGGCGGGCCGGATCACGCTGACGCTGGCGCTGGGCGGGGTGCTGATCCTGGGCGCGGCCTTGCTGTCGGTTCGCCGCTGAGCGCCTGAGAAGACATGAATCGCGCCCGCGCCTGCATGAGGCCGGGCACGGCGATACGATGCCGCTGTTGCCAGCCCTGGCCCGCGCGGGCCCAAGCCGCCATGCCCTCGACCGTCCACGACTTCGAAGCCCTGTCCATCACGGGCGAGAAGGTTCCCCTGTCCAGCCAACGCGACAAGGTGCTGCTGATCGTCAACACCGCCAGCGCCTGCGGCTTCACGCCGCAGTTCGGCGGCCTCGAAAGGCTCTGGCAGGACTATCGCGACCGGGGCCTCGTGATCGTGGGCTTCCCGAGCAACGAGTTCGGTGGCCAGGACCCCGGCAGCAACGCCGAGATCGCCAGCTTCTGCCAGCAGAACTACGGCGTGAGCTTTCCGATGATGGCCAAGGTCAAGGTCAACGGCGACGAGGCGCACCCGCTGTGGCAGTGGCTCAGGGCCGAGGCGCCGGGCGTGCTGGGCACCGAGGGCATCAAGTGGAATTTCACCAAGTTCCTGGTCGGCCGCGACGGCCGCGTGAAGAAGCGCTACGCCCCCAACGATGCGCCCGAGAAGCTGCGCGCCGACATCGAGGCCGCGCTGGCCGAGAAGGCGCCGGCATGAGTGTGTTCAGCCACGTGGAGCCCTACGCGGGCGACCCCATCCTCAGCCTCAACGAGGCTTTCCAGAAGGACCCGCGCCGCGACAAGGTCAACCTGTCCATCGGCATCTACTTCGACGACGCCGGCCGCATCCCGGTGCTCGACTGCGTCCGGCAGGCCGAGGCGCAGATGCTGGCCGAAGGCGGCGCCAAGCCCTACCTGCCCATCGAGGGCTCGGCCGCCATGCGCAGCGCCGTGCAGGGCCTGCTGTTCGGCGCCGACCACCCGGCCGTGAAGGCCGGCCGCGTGGCGACGCTGCAGACCGTGGGCTCCAGCGGCGGGCTGAAGGTCGGCGCCGACTTCATCAAGCGTTGGCTGCCGGGCAGCGGCCTGTGGGTGAGCGACCCCACCTGGGACAACCACCGCGCGATGTTCGAAGGTGCCAGCGTGGCGGTGAACACCTATCCGTACTACGACGCGGCCGTCCCCACGGCAGCAGGCCCTGGCGGGCCCGCGGGCGGCGTGCGCTTTGACGCCATGTGCACGGCGCTGGACGCGCTGCCGGCCGGCAGCATCGTGTTGCTGCACGCCTGTTGCCACAACCCCACCGGCGTCGACCTCAGCGCCGCGCAGTGGGCCGAGCTCGTGCCGCTGCTCAAGCGCCGCGGGCTCATCCCCTACCTCGACATCGCCTACCAGGGCTACGGCGACGGTATCGAGGAGGACGCCTTCGCCATCCGCGCCGTGGCCGACGCCGGCCTCACGGCGTTCGTCGCCAACTCTTTCAGCAAGAGCATGAGCCTGTATGGCGAGCGAGCCGGCGCCTTGAGCGTGGTGTGCGAGACCGCGGAAGAGGCCGAGCGCGTGCTCGGCCAGCTGAAGGCCGCCGTGCGCCGCAACTACAGCAGCCCGGCGATCCACGCCGCCGGCATCGTCAGCCGCGTCCTCGGCGACGCGGCGCTGCGCGACGCCTGGCACGCCGACGTGGCCGCCATGCGCACGCGCATCCAGGCCATGCGGCGCTCGCTGCACGGCATGCTCAGCGCCAGGAGGCCGGAGCGCGACTTCGGCTACATCCTCCGCCAGCGCGGCATGTTCAGCTACACGGGCTTGAGCGCCGCCCAGGTGGACCGCCTGCGCGAGGAGTTCGGCGTCTACCTCGTGCGCTCTGGCCGCATCTGCGTGGCCGGCCTCAACACCGGCAACGTGGAGCGCACGGCGGTCGCGATGGCGGCGGTGCTGTAGAGGAGCCGCTACCCGCTCGGCCAACATCGCCGCCGATGAGCCCCTTTGTGCTGCGCCGCCTGGCCACCTTCATTGCCACGCTGGCCGTGGCCTCGGTGGTGGTGTTCGCGGTGCTGGAACTGCTGCCGGGCAACGCCGCGCAGCTGATCCTGGGCGACAGCGCCACGCCAGAGTCACTGGCGGCGATGGAAGCCCAGCTGGGCCTGGACCGCCCTGCGCTGGAGCGCTACGCGCAGTGGCTGGGCGGCTGGCTGCGCGGCGAGACGGCGACCAGCCTGAGCTACGGCGTGCCCACGGCCGAACTGATCGCGCAGCGGCTGGTGGTGACGCTGCCGCTGGCGCTGATCGCCATGCTCGTCACCGGGCTCGTGGCGCTGGTGCTGGGCGTCTACGCAGCCTCACGCCACAACCGGCTGGGCGATGTGGGCGTGATGGCGGCCAGCCAGATGGGCATCGCGATCCCGAACTTCTGGTTCGCGATCCTCTTGATCCTGCTGTTCGCGGTGCACCTGCAGTGGGTGGACGCGGGCGGGTTTCCCGGCTGGCACGCGGACGACGGCGGCGGCCTGTGGCTGGGCCTGCGCGCGCTGATCCTGCCGGCCCTTGCGCTGGCCGTGGTGCAGGCGGCCATCCTGGCGCGCGTCACACGGTCGGCCGTGCTCGACGTGCTGCGTGAGGACTTCGTTCGCACCGCCCGCGCCAAGGGCCTGACGCAAGGCCAGGCGCTGCGCCGCCACGTGCTGCGCAACGCGATGATCCCGGTGCTCACGGTGGGCGGGCTGCAGTTCGCCAACCTCATCACCGGCACCATCGTCGTGGAGAGCGTGTTCGTGCTGCCGGGCATCGGCCGGCTCGTGTTCCAGGCCATCGCCAACCGCGATCTCGTGGTGGTGCGCGACGTGGTGATGCTGCTGGCGGCGCTGGTGATCGTCGTCAACTTCGTGGTCGACGTGCTGGTGGCCTGGACCGACCCCAGGTTACGGAGCCGCCCGGCCCACTAGGAGCGTGGGCGGCAGAGCCGGTTCTGCGCACAAGGCGCGGCAAGAAAAAAGCCCGCGCCTTGCGACGCGGGCCCCGCAGCAACGCTGCCTCAGGATCGGGCGATCACTTGAGGTGCTTGCTGATCTCCTTGGTCATCGCGAACATGCTGATCGGGCTGGTGCCGACCACCGCCTTGAGCTTGGCGTCCGCGTTGATCATGGTCTTCTTGACCTTGTCCTGCAGGCCGTTCTTCTTGATGTACTCCCAGACCTTCTTGGTCACGTCGGTACGCGGCAGGGCCTTGTCGCCGATGACGGCGGCCAGCGCGGCGCTGGGCGTCATGGGCTTCATGAAGGCGGCGCTGGGGGTGCGCTTCTTGGCCGGCGCGGCCTTCTTGGCGGGCGCCGCCTTCTTGGCCGGGGCGGCCTTCTTGGCGGGCGCCGCCTTCTTGGCCGGGGCGGCCTTCTTGGCCGGCGCGGCCTTCTTCGCGGGAGCTTTCTTCGCAGTTGCCATGTGAGTGATCTCCGTCAGTGGATGAGGGATGCCGCTTGCGGTGCGGGTGCGATGAACCTCGCGATGCGCGGTTCATGAACCCGTCTCGTGATCGTCAAACGAGCGAGCGTGATGGTAAGCCCTCTCACGAGGGAGTTGAAGCGCTTTTCCTAGGTGAAAGCCTCGTTCCGCCCTGTGGGGCGTCTGGTCGCGGCATCCGCGCCACGGTATCGTCGCGCCATGAAGCTGATCGCGCGTTGGTTGTTGCTCGCCGCAGCGCTGCTGCTGGTGGCTCACCTGTACTCCGGCGTCACGGTGGCGAGCTTCGGCTCGGCCCTCATCGCCGCCCTCGTGCTGGGCTTGTTCAACACGCTGGTGCGGCCGCTGCTGGTGCTGCTGACGCTGCCGGTCACCATCCTCACGCTGGGCCTGTTCCTGTTCGTCATCAACGCGCTCATGTTCTGGGCCGCCGCCTCGGTGCTGGACGGCTTCGGCGTCACCGGCTTCGTGGCCGCGCTCGTGGGCTCGCTGCTGTACAGCGCGTGCGGGCTGGTGATCGACGCCGCGGTGGAGCGCATCTTCAGCCGCCCGAGGAGCTGACCCTGGATCCGGCAGTTGACCGCTCTCCTGCGCGGTCAAGGGATGTGGAACCCGCCATTTGTGGCCACGACCGCCGGATCCAGGCTGAACCCCGGTGCCGCGCGGGCGGCAGATGCCGGTTCACGGCGGCCCGCCGCGGGCCTCGAGCTGGAGCTCTCGGCGCTGCGCCACCAGCTGGCGCAGCCGCACGTCGATGACCGAGGCCTCGATGAAGTCCTGTTGGCCGGCATCGTCGCGCGCGGCCTGCTGTGCAACGCGGAACCGGTCGATGGCGCCGGGCAGGTCGCCCAGCGCCGCGCGCGCCTCGGCGGCGGCGCGCAGCGATCGCAGCCGCTGGCCCAGGGCCTCGGCCGTGCCCGACAGTCGCTCCCAGGCGGTGGCGTCCCGCGGGTGCTCGGACAACCAAGCCTGCAGCGTCTCGGTGCTGGCGCGCAGCGCCTGCGCCTCGCTGCCGGGCCGCGCGCGGTGCAGATCGAGCAGCAGCTGCGCCCGCATCAGCATCGGAGCGCGCACGGCGCTGCGCAGGGCGCCGGCCGTCGCCGGCAGGGTGTCGAGCAGCACCAGCGCCCCGCGGGCATCGCCCGCGGCCTGGCGGATCTCGGCGTGCATCAGCGC
>JAUMBF010000044.1:0-48820 GCA_032115875.1 Rubrivivax sp. | reverse complement strand
ACGTGTGGCGCGCCGCGACGGCCTGAAGCCCACAGGCCCGCCCCATCCAACCCACGGATCCCGGAAATCGCCAACTCCGGGCGCTGCGGCATGGCTCGGGGCAGCGCCGAGCGCGACAAGGCCCACAAGCGAGATCGGCGAGGTCATGTCAGCCGCACCAGGCACCACGGCAGCCGCGTTGCGGCCTCAAGTGGCCGATGGATCGCGACCGTCGATGCCATCGGCGCCAGCCAGGCTGTCGCACGCTCTGGGGTCACGGATTCACGTCAAGGCCTATGACAGCGTGAGCGCCGCACGTGCCGACATCGCCGAGTACATCGCCTGGTACAACACGCATCGCGCCGACTCGAGCCTGGCCGACCTCACACCAGACGCGCGTTACTTCGCCCACCTGCCAGCCATGGCCACGGCCGCACAGCATGAGTCCCCTGGTGCGCCCCGAGTTGCCCACCGCGTCGGTCGGTTCGTCGCTGTGCGCCGACCGCCGCCGTGGACAACTCTGCACCGTACCCAACCCGCTCGCAGTCCACTTATGAATCGGGGAAAGCTGTTCAGACAAAAGGGCCACCTCTGAACTTCAGCCTAGTCGCTGGAAGCCAGGCGCGCCTCTACGTTGCGCGTGCGCCCCTCGCGCCACACCCGCAGCGTCACTGCGTCACCCGGCTGACGCCGCTCGAGAACCGCGAGCATGTCGTCCAGGCTCTCCACGGGCTCATCGTTGATGGCGGTGATGACATCCCCCATGACGATCTCGCCGCGGTTGCCGCGGCTGAAAGGCAGCAGCCCGGCCCGCGCAGCCGGCGAGCTGCGGCCTACCTGCACCACCGCCACGCCCTTGGGCAGGTTGAGCGCGCGGTGCAGCTGCCGCGAGCCGGCTGTCACGCCCAGGGCGGGGCGCACGAAGCGGCCGTCGCGGATGAGCCGCGGCACGATGCGGTTGACCTCGTCCACGGGGATGGCGAAACCAATGCCGGCACTGGCGCCGCTGGGGCTGGCGATCTGCGTGTTGACGCCGATCAGCCGCCCGGCACTGTCAAGCAGCGGTCCACCCGAGTTGCCCGGGTTGATGGCCGCGTCGGTCTGCACCACGCCCCGGATCGTGCGGTTGTTGAAGCTCTCGATCTCGCGGTTGAGCGCACTGACGATGCCGATGGTGAGCGTCTGGTCCAGGCCGAAGGGGTTGCCGATGGCGTAGACGCGCTGGCCGACCTGCAGTTCGCGGCTGGCGCCCAGGGCCAGCGGCGGCAACTTGTCGCGCGGCGCGTCGATCTTGAGCACCGCCAGGTCGCGGTCGGGGAAGGCGCCCACCAAAGTGGCCTCGTAGGTGCTCTGGTCGGCCAGCGTGACCTTGGCGCCGTTGGCGTTCTGGATGACGTGGAAGTTGGTGACGATGTGGCCCGAAGCATCCCAGACGAAGCCGGTACCGGTGCCGCGCGGCACTTGCTGCACGTTCATGCTGAACAGGTCCCGCTGCACGCCCAGGCTGGTGATGTGCACCACCGAGGGGCTGGCCTTCTTGAACAGCTCGATGTTTGCCAGCTCGTCGGCTGCCAGCGGCCCGCGGGGCGCGACGGCGCGCGGCTGCGCCTCGGTGCGGCTTTGCCCCAGCGCGGGCAGTGCCAGGAAGGCCACGGCGGCGGCCAGGCCCACCAGGGCCGTGGCGGTGAACAGCAGGCGTGAGAAGGCGCGGGACATGGGCACTCGCGAGGTCTGGGTTTGACGATGACCCAGCGAGATGGGGCTGAGTTCCCGGCCCTCAAGCCCCCGGCAAGCCGCGGCGACCGGCGCGGGCGCGATCCATGTCGTCACGGGCACTGAGCGCAGACCTTGCCTGCGGCGTCTACGACGCGTCCTTCTGCCGTGGTGCATGCGCGAACCGGCGGCGTGGCGATCCAGCCGCCGTGCACCGTGCCCATGGGCTTGAGGTGCAGGGTCTGCGGGAGGCCCTGGAACACCGCGCTGCCCGACGCCACCTCGATGGGCATGAAGTCCATGGTTTGGCCAATGTGCAGGTGGGGGCGCTCGCCGCGCAGCATGGCCTGTGCAGTAGCCTCAGGCCGCCCGTTCAGGCCACCACGTAGGCCGCCGCGCCCGTGGCCAGCAGCGTGCCCTCGTCGTTGACCAGGCGCATCTGCGTGCTGCCGATGCGCCCGCCCAGCCGCGTGACCTCGGCCGTGGCGATGAAGTGCTGGCCCAGCCCCGGGCGCAGGTAGTCGATGCGCAGGTCGATGGTGCCCATCTTCGCGAAGCGGTGCATCACCTGCATCGTGTTGTCGTGGGGGTGGCGCTCGGCGATGCCCACCATCAGCGCCAGGCCGCCCATCGCATCGAGCGTGGCCGAGATGACGCCGCCGTGCAGCCGGCCATAGGCGTAGTGGCCCACGAGCTCGGGTCGCATCGCAATGCGCGCTCGCACGTCGCCGGGCTTGACGCTCAGCACCTGCAGACCCAGGGTCTGGTTGAAGGTGATGCGCTGCTCGAACAGCTCCACCAACGCAGTGTCGAGCCGGGCCTGTTCCTCGGCGCTGCGGGGCGTCAGCGGTGCCGTGCTCATTGCACGGCCCCCCGGCTGTCAAGGGACGCCGGCATGGCACGGCGCAAGGTCGTCCACGGCACCCAAGGTGTGCAGCCAGGAGCGCCGCTCAGCGAGCGACCCGCTGGGCCTTCCGGCACAGCGGGCTGGACCGGGCCAGCCGAACCCGCGCTGCTTGCACGATCGACGAGCATGGTGACGCTCAGCTCTTGCTCAAAACAACGGGGGGTTGACACAGGGTGTCTCACCAATCGCGGCCAGGGCACCCAGCGCAGCCGGTTCGTGCGTCACGCAGTGCCGGATGCTGCCGCCTCCGTTGCCCCAGGCCACCCGGCTGTCGAACAGCCCCGGGCGGAAGACGCGGGCGTGAGGCGATGCGCTGGTCATGGATCGCATTAGGCCTCAGGGATGACGTCAAGGCCATGGCGACAAGGGCCCGCTCGCCAGTCAGAGCCCAAGCGGGCCCACATCGAGGCCTCGCTGTTGGAGCGGTGCCTCATCAACCGGCCGGTGCTCCAGGTCTTCGCCGCACAGGCTCTCAGGCCAGCGCGCGCCCGATGAGGATCTTCTGCACCTCGCTCGTGCCCTCGTAGATCTGGCACACCCGCACGTCGCGGTAGATGCGTTCCACGGGAAAGTCGCTCACGTAGCCGTAGCCGCCATGCACCTGGATGGCATCTGAACAGACGGCTTCAGCCATCTCGCTGGCAAAGAGCTTGGCCATGGCCGCTTCCTTCAGGCAGGCGCGGCCGGCATCCTTGAGCGCTGCAGCGTGCCAGATCATCTGGCGCGCGGCCTCGATGCGCGTGGCCATGTCGGCCAGCTTGAACTGCACCGCCTGATGCTGGAAGATGGGCTGGCCAAAGCTGGTGCGCTCCTTGGCATAGGCCAGCGCCGCCTCGAAGGCCGCGCGCGCCATGCCCACTGCCTGGCTGGCGATGCCGATGCGCCCGCCTTCCAGGCCGGACAGCGCGATCTTCAGGCCCATGCCTTCCTCGCCCAGCAGGTTCTCGGCGGGCACGCGGCAGTTGTCGAACAGGATCTGTGCCGTGTCGCTGGCGTGCTGGCCCATCTTGTCCTCCAGCCGCGCCACGGTGTAGCCCGGCGTGGCCGTGGGCACCAGGAAGGCGCTGATGCCCTTCTTGCCCGCGGCCTTGTCGGTGACGGCCATGACGATGGCCACGTCCCCGTTCTTGCCGCTGGTGATGAACTGCTTGACACCATTGAGCACGTAATCGTCGCCCCCGCGCACGGCCGTGGTGCGCAGGCCGCCGGCCTCGGAGCCCACATGCGGCTCGGTCAGGCAGAAGGCGCCCAGCATGTCGCCGCGCGCCAGGGGCTTGAGGAAGCGGGCCTTCTGGTCTTCCGTGCCGAAGGCCATGAGGATGGAGCACACGGGGCAGTTGTTGACGCTGACAACGGTGCTGGTGGCGCCATCGCCTGCGGCGATCTCTTCCAGGATGACGGACAGCGCCAGGTAGTCCAGCCCGGCACCCTCCCACTCGGCGGGCACCGCCACGCCATAGCAGCCCAGATCGGCCAGGCCGCGCAGGGCGACTTTCGGAAACTGGTGGCTCTTGTCCCAGGAAGCGGCATGGGGCGCCACTTCAGCCTGCACAAAGCTGCGCACGGCCTCCTGCACGGCCAGGTGGTCTTCACTGAGAAGCATGGCGCTTCATCTCCGGGATGTCTTCCTGATGGGCCACGGCCAACAGCACGCGCGGACCGCGAGCCGTGCGCATCAGTTGGTAGCCGGTGTGGAACTGCTGCAGCACGCTGCTGTCGGCCCGCGTGATCGTCCAATGCAGGTGCGCGAAGGCGTGGTTCTCGCCCATGGGCACGTGCTGCTGCAGGGTGAAATCGGCGCGGCCGTAGTTGGCCTTGCGGTAGACCTCGCACAGCGCAAGGTGGTTCGCGCGCATGGCGTCGTCCTGCGGCCACCAGGTCAGGCGCGCGCTCCCTTTGGGGCCGCCGCTGTCGGCAATGCCGCTGGCCTCGCACCACAGGTCAGCCACGGCGTCGCCATCCAGGCGGTTGAAGGCGCCGCGGTAGGCTTCGAAGAAGGCTTGCGTTTCTTCACGGCTCATAGAGATCACCACGCCAGGGGTTGCCCGTCAAAGTTGAAAAAGCTGCCATTGTCGGCCTCGCTCAAGCCGGCGAGCGTGCGGCGCATCGTGGCCACGCTGTCGGCCACGTCAAGGTCGGCCTCGGCGCCGCCCATGTCGGTGCGCACCCAGCCCGGGTGCAGGGCCACGCACAGCGCACGGCCTTCCAGGGCCAGCGAGGCGTCCTTGAGCACGGAGTTGAGCGCCGCCTTGCTGGCGCGGTACAGCCAGCCCGACGGGTTGGCGCGCAAGCCCATCGAGCCCATGCGCGACGAGATGACCGCCAGCCGCGCGCGCGGCGCCAGCGCCTCGGCCAGCAGCGGCAGCACGCGCATGGCGCCCAGCACGTTGGTGTGCATGACGGTGTCGAACTCGGCCTGGCTCGGTGTCTGCAGGCCGCTGCTGCGCGGGCCGTAGACCCCGGCGTTGAGGATGGCGGTGTCGAAGGCCTCGCCGTCGAGCGGCCAGGCGAGCGCGCTCGCGCCGGCCATGCTGGCCACATCCACGCGCAGGGCCTGGGCGCCCAGGGCCTGGAGGCGCGCCAGGCCCTCGTCGCTGCGCGCCGTGGCCGTCACGTGCGCGCCCGCCTCGCGGTACTGGCGCACGAACTCCAGGCCAATGCCCCGCGAGGCCCCCACGATCAATACCTTGTGCGTCATGCCGGAACCGGCCTTTCGTTCAGCACGCTGCTGGCGCCCGCCATCAGAGCATCTCCACGGCCACGGCCGTGGCCTCGCCACCCCCAATGCACAGCGCCGCCACGCCGCGCTTGAGGCCGCGCTTCCTGAGCGCGCCCAGCAGCGTGACGACGATGCGCGCGCCGCTGGCACCGATGGGGTGGCCCAGCGCACAGGCGCCGCCGTGCACATTGACGATCTCGTGCGGCAGCTTGAACTCCGCCATCGCCGCCATCGTGACGGCCGCGAAAGCCTCGTTCACCTCCCAGAGGTTCACGCTCTTGGCGTCCCAGCCGGCCTTCTTGAGGGCCTTCTCGATGGCGCCGGCCGGCGCGGTGCTGAACCACTCCGGCGCCTGCGCGTGCACGGCGTGGCTGACGAGGCGCGCCAGCGGCTGCAGACCCAGCTGCCGCGCCGTGCTCTCGCGCACCATCACCAAGGCGGCGGCGCCGTCGCTGATGCTGCTGGCGTTGGCCGCCGTGATCGTGCCGTCCTTCTTGAAAGCGGGCTTGAGCGTGGGGATCTTGTCGAGCTTGGCTTTGAAGGGCTGCTCGTCGTGTTTCACGAGCGTCTCACCGCCCTTGCCGGGCAGGGCCACGGGCGCGATCTCCCAGTCGAAGCTGCCGTCCTCGTTGGCCGCCCTGGCGCGCGTGGTGCTGGCGATGGCGTAGGCGTCCTGCGCCTCGCGAGTGAAGCCGTACTTCGCGGCGCAGCTCTCGGCAAACACGCCCATGGCCTTGCCGCGCTCGTAGGCGTCTTCCAGGCCGTCCATGGCCATGTGGTCGAAGAGCTGCGCGCTGCCGTACTTGACGCCCTTGCGCGCAAACACCAGGTGCGGCGCGTTGGTCATGCTCTCCATGCCGCCGGCCACCACCACGCTGGCGCTGCCGGCGGCGAGCATGTCGTGCGCGAACATCATGGCGCGCATGCCGCTGCCGCACATCTTGCTCAGCGTCACGGCGCCGGCACGCTGCGGCAGGGCGGCCTTCAGCGCGGCCTGGCGCGCTGGGGCCTGGCCCTGGCCGGCCATGAGGCAGTTGCCCAGCAGCACCTCGTCCACCGCGTCGCCGGGCACACCGGCGCGCTCGACTGCGGCCCGCACGGCCACCGCACCCAGCTCCCAGGCGGCAAGGCCGGCGAAGTCACCCAACAGGCCGCCGATGGGCGTGCGGGCGGCGGAGACGATGACGATGGGGTCGGTGGCCATGGTGGACTCCTCGGCGAAGGTGGAACGCGGGTCAGACGGTGGCGCGGTTGGAGAACCGCTTGGCCGCCTCATACGGAAATACGTCGTGCACGTGCCCGGCCAGGATGCGCTCCTTGCAGCTCTGCCAGAACGCGGGGTCGAGCAAGTCGGCGTGGAGGGCCATGAAGATCTCGCGCACCCGGGGGTTGCCCAACAGGAAGGGGCCGAAGGTCTCGGGGAACACGTCGCCCTTGTTGACGGCGTACCAGACCTCGCCCGACAGCTCGTCTTCCTCGTGGCGCGGCGGCGGCACGCGGCGGAAGTTGCAGTCGGTGAGGTACTCGATTTCGTCGTAGTCGTAGAACACCACCTTGCCGTGGCGCGTGACGCCGAAGTTCTTCCAGAGCATGTCGCCGGGGAAGATGTTCGCCGCCACCAAGTCCTTGATGGCGTTGCCGTACTCCACCACCGCATGCGCCAGCTGCTCGGGGCCGGCCTCCTGCAGATAGATGTTCAGCGGGATCATGCGGCGCTCGATGTACACGTGCTTGAGGATCAGCTCGGTCTGGCCGTCGCCGTCGCGGTCGGAGATCTCCAGCACGCTGGGGCAGAACTTCTTCAGCTCGTCCACCAGCTCGTCTTCGAAGCGAGCCCGCGGAAAGGCCACGTTGCTGAACTCCAGCGTGTCGGCCATGCGGCCGACGCGGTCGTGCTGCTTGACGAGCAGGTACTTGCTCTGGATGAGCTCGCGCGTGGTGTCCTTCTGCGGCGGGTAGTAGTCCTTGATGACTTTGAACACGTACGGGAACGACGGCAGGTCGAACACCAACATCACCATGCCCTTGATGCCGGGTGCGATGCGGAACTTGTCGGAGCTGTGGCGCTGGTGCGCCATGAAGTCGCGGTAGAACAGGTTCTTGCCGTGCTTCTGCAGACCCAGCGCGTTGTACAGCTCGTGCCGCGGCTTGCGCGGCATCATCGAGCGCAGGAACTGCACCGTGGCGCTGGGCACCTCCATGTCGACCATGAAGTAGGCACGCGCGTAGCTGAAGATCATCAGCAGGTCGTCCTCGCCGAACAGCGCCGCATCGATGACGAGGTGGCCGTCGGCGCCGCCGGGCGTACCGTCCGCCGCCTTGTGCAGGATCGGCAGCGCCAGTGGCGTCTCGTGGAAGCCGTTGATCACCTTGCCCACCAGGTAGGCGCCCTTGTTGCGGTAGAACAGACTGGACAGCACCTGGATCTGGAAGTTGGCGCGCGGCCGGAAGCCGCCGAGCTCGCTGAGCATGGCCTGCACGACGTGGTCGACGTCGCGGTCGAGGTCCGCGAACGCGCGCTCGAGCTGGAAGTTCGTGACGATGCGCTTCCAGGTCTCGTGCAGCGTCTCGCGCGTGGGGTAGTAGGCGCGGTAGGTGGGCAGCGAGCCCGGTGCGTCGTCCTCGATGTACTCGGTGCTGACGGCCGGGCGCACGAAAATGAAGTCGTTGTGGAAGTAGCTGCGGTGCAGCAGCTTGGCCGTGACGGAGTTGAAGAAGGTCTCGGCCAGCTCGGGCTGGCGGTGGTCGACCAGCAGACCGATGTAGTGCAGCTTGGCCTGCTGCCAGGTGTCCATGCCGATCTCGTCGACCGCGAGCTCGCCGCGCAGCCGCTGCACGGCCTCGTTGACGCGCTGGTCGTAGAAGGCGATGCGCTCGGCCTGCGCGCGCTGCTGGCCGTGCCAGTCGGCCTTCTCGAAGCGGCCCTTGGCGGCGGCGCTGGTGGCGCGGAACAGCCGATAGTGGCGGTCGAAGCCGTCGACCAGGGCCTGGGCGATGTCGAAGGCGCGGCGGTCGGTCAGCTGGTTCGGGAACATCGTGCAGGCATCCTGATGGCGGCGGCTTTCACGGGGCCGACAGGAGGGGGCGGCGCGGCCCGACCGGATCCAGCGCCGTCTCGGCCACCGGCGGCAGCGGCGGCACGGGCAGGGTTCCGGCAGCGGCGGCGGCGATGTGGCGCGCCCGCAGCGCCGCCAGCGCCGCGGCGTAGACCGGCTCGGCCTCGGCGGCGCTGCGCACCGTCATCGCCAGGTCCTGCAGCAGCCCGTCGTGCAGCCCGTACACCCAGCCGTGCACCACCACGCGCTGCCTGCGCGCCCAGGCGTCCTGCACCACGGTGGTCTCGCAGACGTTGAGCGCCTGCTCCAGCACGTTCAGCTCGCACAGTGCCCGCAGGCGCGCCTCGTCGCCGGGCAGCGCGGCCAGCAGCTCGCGGTGCTTGCCGCGCACGTCGGCCACGTGGCGCAGCCAGTTGTCCACCAGGCCGGCGCGGCGGCCGTGCAGTACCGCGGCCACGCCGCCGCAGCCGTAGTGGCCCACCACCATCACGTGCTGCACGTGCAGCTGGTCCACCGCGTACTGCATCACCGACAACGCGTTCAGGTCGCTGTGCACCACCACGTTGGCCACGTTGCGGTGCACGAACACGTCGCCCGGCAGCAGGCCGAGGATCTCGTTGGCCGGCACGCGGCTGTCGGCGCAGCCGATCCACAGGTACTGCGGCTCCTGCTGCGCCAGCAGGCTGGTGAAGAAGCCCGGGCGCTCGCGCTCCACGCCCTCGGCCCAGCGGCGGTTCTTCTCCAGCAGGTCGCGCAGGCGCCAGGGCATGAGGTCAGGCGCCCTCGCTCGGCCGCATGCCCGGGCGGATGCAGCCGAACATCACCGCGTCGATGGCCTGCCCGGACTTGCGGATGGCCAGCGGCATCCGACCCTCCAGCGCATAGCCGGCCCGCCGGGCCACGGCCTGGCTGCCCAGGTTTCGGGCGTAGATCGGCATCCACAGCCGCGTGATGCCGGGCATCGTGGCCCAGGCCCAGGCGGTGACGAGGGACAACGCCTCGCTCGTGATGCCGCGCCGCCAGTACGCCTGGCCGAGCCAGTAGCCCAGCACCGCGCTGCTCGCCCACGGCCCGTCCTGCGGCGTGACGCTGATGCACCCGGCGATCTCGTCGGCGGTCTCGCCGCCCCCGGGCACGATGCCGAACACGTGCGCGAAGCCCGGCTCACGGTGCTGGGTGCCGCACCAGCGCTCGGCGTCGGCCCGCGTGTAGGGCTGTGGAAAGCCGTCAAAGAGGTTGTAGGCCACGGCCGGGTCGTCGGCGTGGCGCTGCAGGGCCGGCGCGTCCGACGGCCGCAGCGCGCGCAGCGTGCAGCGCTGTCCGCCGAGCGTCGGCACCTCGGGCGCCAGCCCGGCGGGATCGTCGCAGTCACTCATGGCAGCGCGCGCGGCATCGGCGCTGCGGCAGCGGCCTGCCCGGCGCCGCGGCGCCACAGCAGCGGTGCGCGCCGAAGGTGCCGGCCAGCACGGTGCCGGCTTCGTAGGCTGCGCGCAGCGCACGGTCGAAGCCGGCATCGCGCCACACCGCCCGCATGCCCGGGGTGTTACCGCCACCGATGGCTGCGATTCGACGCAGCGGCGCGCCGCCGGCCGCGGCCCCGGGCCGGGACGGCTCGTTCACGCGGTCTCCGCGAACAGCTCGCGCCCGATCAGCATGCGGCGGATCTCGCTGGTGCCGGCGCCGATCTCGTAGAGCTTGGCGTCGCGCCACAGGCGGCCCAGCGGGTAGTCGTTGATGTAGCCGTTGCCGCCGAAGATCTGGATGCCTTCGCCGGCCATCCAGGTGGCCTTCTCGGCGCACCACAGGATGACGCTGGCGCAGTCCTTGCGCACCTGGCGCACGTGCTCGGCGCCGAGGCTGTCGAGGTTCTTGCCCACCGTGTAGCAGAACGCGCGCGCGGCCTGCAGCACGGTGTACATGTCGGCCACCTTGCCCTGGATGAGCTGGAACTCGCCGATGCTCTGGCCGAACTGCTTGCGGTCGTGGATGTAGGGCACGACGTTGTCCATCACCGCCTGCATGATGCCGATGGGCCCGGCCGCGAGCACCGCGCGCTCGTAGTCCAGGCCGCTCATCAGCACGCGCGCGCCGCCGCCCACCTGGCCGAGGATGTTCTCGGCCGGCACCTCGACGTTGGCGAACACCATCTCGCCGGTGTGCGAGCCGCGCATGCCCAGCTTGTCGAGTTTCTGCGCGGTGGAAAAGCCCTTCATGCCCTTCTCGACGATGAAGGCCGTGATGGCGCGCGCGCCCCCGCCGGCCGCACGGCCGCCCGAAGGCCGGCGAGCCCCCTCGGGGGGCGGCGAAGCCTGGGGGTCGTCAGACTCGGGCTCGGTCTTGGCATAGACCACCATCACGTCGGCATCCGGCCCGTTGGTGATCCACATCTTGGTGCCGTTGAGCACGTAAACGCCGCCGCGCTCCACGGCGCGCAGCTTCATGCTGATGACGTCGCTGCCGGCGCCGGGCTCGCTCATGGCCAGCGCGCCCACGTGCTCGCCGCTGATGAGCCGGGGCAGGTAGCGGCGCTTCTGGGCCTCGGTGCCGTTGCGCTTGATCTGGTTGACGCACAGGTTGCTGTGCGCGCCGTAGCTCAGGCCCACGCTGGCACTGGCGCGGCTGATCTCCTCCATCGCCACCATGTGCGCGAGGTAGCCCATGTCGGCGCCGCCATAGGCCTCGGGCACGGTGATGCCGAGCACGCCCAGCTCGCCCATCTTGCGCCACAGGTCCATGGGAAAGCGGTCGCTGGCATCGATCTCGGCCGCGCGCGGCGCGATCTCGGCCGCGGCGAAGGCGCGCACGGCATCGCGGAGCGCGTCGATGTCGTCGCCGAGCATGAAGTTCAGGCCGGGGAGGTTGCTCATGAGGGTCTCCGGGAGGCGTTGCTGTTGCCGGCGGCGGCGCGCCTGGGGGCGTCGGCCAGCAGCGAGCGGCAGCGCTGCTCGTGCTGGTCGATCTCGGCCAGCGTGATCTCGATGTCCTCGCGCTGGCGCTCCAGCAGCCGGCGGTGCTCGGCCAACACGGCGATGAAGGCCTCGAGCTGCTGGCGGCTGCCGCTGTCGGCGTCGTAGAGCTCGACGAGCTGCTTGATCTCTTGCAGACTGAGCCCCAGCCGCTTGCCGCGCAGCGTGAGCTTCAACCGGGTGCGGTCTCCCGCGCTGTAGACACGCTGGCGGCCGGCCCGCTGCGGCCTCAGCAGGCCCCAGTCCTCGTAGAAGCGGATGGCACGCGCTGTCACGTCGAACTCGGCGGCCAGCTCGGTGATGCTGTAGGTGCGGGCGCCGGGGGCCGACATCTCTCAGTGGATGACGCGGTCTTCGGAATCGACGAACAGTTCGTCGAGCACCAGCGCATCGGGCTCCTCGCCCAGGCTCCAGAACACCATGAGCACGATGATCTTCAGGTCGTCGAGCTCGATGCGGCCGCTGCCCACGGCCAGCGCGCGGTCGACCACTGTCTCGCGCATCGCCGGGGCCATGACACCAGCGCTCTCGAGGAAACTGATGAAGCCGATCGACTCGTCGCCCAGCACCTCGCGCTCGTGCGCGGTGTAGACGCGCAGGCTGCCGGCCTGGGGCTGCAAGCTCGCAGGACTTGCCGCACCGCCCTCGGCCGTATGGGCCAGCCCGTCGAGCCACTTGAGCGCGTCGTTGATCTCTTCAGCCTCGAATCCGACGGCGCTGAGCTTGCGGGACAGTTGACGAGGTTCCGGGCAGGCGTCGGGCCGCCAGTAATTCTCGTAGAGGTAGACCAGCACGTCGAACATGCAGTCCACTATAGCGCGGTTCAGCCGCTGCCCAGGCGCTGGTAAAGGCCCCCGGGCAGCCGCGCGACGCGGCCTTCCAGCTCCAGCTCCAGCAGCCGCGCTGACAGCAGCGCGGCGCTGTCGCCGGTGCGCGCCAGCAGGGCATCGAGCGTCACCGGGTCGTGCCCCAGGGCAGCCAGCAGCGGGTCGGCGTCGTCGCCGGCCGCCGGGCCGTCATCGGCTGTGGCACCGCCCAACGGCAGCGCGCGCTGGCCGCGCAACTCCTCGACGATGTCCTCGGCTGTTTCCACCAGCTTGGCGCCCTGGCGGATGAGCGCGTGGCAGCCGCGGGCCTGCGGCGAGTGGATCGAGCCGGGAATGGCGAACACCTCACGCCCGGCCTCGCTGGCCTGGCGCGCCGTGATCAGCGAGCCCGAGGCCAGCGCGGCCTCCACCACCAGTGTGCCCTGTGCCAGGCCGGCAATGATGCGGTTGCGTTCCGGGAAGTGCTCGCGCAGCGGCAGCTCGCCAGGCGCGTACTCGCTCACCAGGGCGCCAGCCACGGCGATGCGGTGGGCCAGCGCGCGGTGACGCGCCGGGAACACGCGGTCCAGGCCCGTGCCCACCACGGCCACCGTGCCGCCCCCGCCGGGCGCCTCGAGGGCGCCCTCGTGGGCCGCCGCGTCGATGCCCAGTGCCAGGCCCGAGACGATGCACCAGCCCTGCCCGGCCAGGGCGCATGCGAAGGCCCGCGCGTTCGCCAGGCCCTGCGGCGTGGCGCCGCGGCTGCCCACCATGGCCAGCGCGGGTCGCCGCAGCATGGCGGGGTCGCCCTGCACATACAGCAGCAGTGGCGGGTCGGCGGTCTGCAGCAGCGGTGGCGGGAAGCGTGGGTCGCCGAGGGTCAGCACGTGGCGGTCGGCGCCGCCGGCCAGCCACGCACGGGTGACCGCCAGGCGTGCCTCAGTCTGGTCTGAAGGACTGCGCAGGGCCTGTGCCACGGCCTCGCCGGCCAGTTGCCGCAAGGTGACCAGCGGCGTGGCCAGCACGGCCTCGGGGCTGCCGCAGGCGGCGATCAGACGGCGCGCCGTACCGCGGCCGACACCGGGTGCGGCCAGCAGCCGGAACCAGGCATCGAACTCGGTCGCATCCATGCCGGCGCGCGCTGCGTGGCGGTGGTTGTCAGGGCTGGGTGAACCGGTCCCCGGCGCGGACCGGTTCCTGCACGTCCAGCACGAGTGCGTACGAGACGCGGTCGAACACGCGGAACACGAACATCAGGCCGTGGCGCTCGTCGGGCAGGCGCAGTGGTGCCTGGTCGGCTGAGGTGCGGTCGACCATGCTGCGGCCCGCACGCCAGACGGCCAGGACATGGCCGCGCTCGAGGCCGTCGCGCTGGCCGCGGTTGATGGCGACGATGTGGTTCTGGCCGGCGCGCACGCCGTCGCCGTAGATCGAGACGATGCGGCCGTCTACCGGCTGGGCCGGCGAGCGCGGCACGTAGGCCACCAGTTCCTGTTGCGGCACCGGGCTGAGCCGGTCGCCGACCCCGGCCTCGATGCGCGTGCTGGTGATTCTGAACGTGGCCGGCACCAGCGCCGCCTGGCCGTCGACCACGGCGCTTCCGCCCGGGCGAGCCAGTTCGGCAGTGCCGACGTAGCGGCCCTCGAAGCCCAGCACCTCGCGCGTGCCGGGGTCGAGCAGCGGCCGCAGTTCGCGGAACAGGCGGAAGTCGCGCGCGCCCTGAAGGTCGCCGCGCACGTAGGCGGTCTCGCCGCGCGACACCATCACGCGACCCTCCTGGGCCGCGACCACCCGCGGCGCGCTGTCGAGCTCGTTGCCGGCGAACACCACCGCCTCGTTCAGGAAGGGCGCGATCAAGTTCAACGGGATCGCCGCGATGGCGCCGTTGGCCAGCCCTTCGGAGCGCACCCGAGGCGACAGCCGAACGGTGCGCAGGGGCTCGCCGCCGCTGCTGCCGCTGCCGCTGCCGCCGGCCAGTCGCAGCCGCGCCCTCCCGTCGACCTTTTCGAGCACCAGCACCTGGCCGGGATAGATGAGGTGCGGGTTGCCGATCTGCCCGAGGTTCATGCCCCACAGCTCAGGCCAGCGCCAGGGCGAGCTCAGGAACAGGGTCGAGATGCCCCAGAGCGTGTCGCCCGGGCGCACGGTGTGCGAGTCCGGGGCATTGGGCGCCAGCGCCGACAGCGGCACGCCGGTCGAGGCCACACGCTGAGCGGTGTCGCGCCATTCGGGCAGCACGGGCAGGCCGCCCGGCTGGGCCCAGGTGGTGCCGGCGGCCGCCGCCAAGCCCGCCATGCCGGTGGCCTGCAGCAGGAGTCGGCGGCGGGGCAGGGAGGTGGGTTGGGTCACGCTGCAAATCTCCGGACGGCGTTCGGGGCGGTGCCAGAATGGGGGTCTCTCGCAGCGAGCCGGCCCAGGCCGGGGGCACGTGGCGAAAGAGCGGCGACAATCTTCGCCGGATCCGAAAGATTCTGCCCCTGAACCCTTGACGCCGCAAACGAAGTGAGCGTCGACTCTGGCGCAGAACGGCGGTTTTCGAACGCCATGCGTTGCCGTCGTTCGACAGCTGTTGCGACCTGTTTCGTCGCCCCCATCTCACTCCCGCCTAAGCCTGCGATGCCCGCCCTGCCATGGCCCGACTCCCGATCCTGCGCTATCCCGATCCGCGCCTGCACACCGTGGCCCGTCCCGTGGCCGCGGTGGACGACCGCATCCGCGCCCTCGTCGCCGACATGCTGGAGACGATGTACGCCGAAAGCGGTGTCGGGCTGGCGGCCACCCAGGTGGACGTGCACGAGCGCGTGATCGTGATGGATACCTCCGAGTCCCGAGACCGGCCGATGGTGCTGATCAATCCCGAAATCGTCTGGGTCAGCGACGAGCGGGCGCTCGCCGAGGAGGGTTGCCTGTCGGTGCCGCAGGTCTACGACAAGGTCGAGCGCCATGCCCGTGTGAAGGTGCAGGCGCTGGACCGCGATGGCCAGCCCTTCGACATGGACGCCGAGGGCCTGAGCGCGGTGTGCGTGCAGCATGAGCTGGATCACCTGCGCGGCAAGGTGTTCGTCGAGTACCTGAGCCTGCTCAAGCGTGACCGCATCCGCACCCGGATGCTCAAGCGCAGCCGTGACGAGCAGCGCGCGCACGGCCCCGATCGCCAGCGCGCGCGCTCCTGAGCGCGGCAGCGCCATGCGCGTCGCCTTTGCCGGCACGCCCGAGTTCGCCCGCGTGGCGGTGGAGGCTCTTCACGCGGCGGGTCACGAGCTGGTGCGCGTGTTCACGCAGCCCGACCGTCCGGCCGGCCGCGGCATGAAGCTGCAGCCCTCGCCGGTGAAGCAGTTCGCCCTCGCCCAGGGCCTGCCGCTGGCGCAGCCGCGCAGCCTGCGGCTGGATGGCAGGTTTCCCGACGAGGCCGAGGCTGCCCGTGCGCAACTGGTGGTCGATGCGCCCGAGCTGATCGTGGTGGCGGCCTACGGCCTGATCCTGCCGCGCTGGGTGCTGGCGCTGCCGCGCCACGGCTGCCTGAACATCCACGCATCGCTGCTGCCGCGCTGGCGCGGCGCCGCGCCGATCCAGCGCGCCATCGAGGCCGGCGACGATGAGACGGGCATCACGCTGATGCAGATGGACGAAGGCCTGGACACCGGCGCGATGCGGCTGCACGAGGCCACGCCGATCGCACCCGCGGACACCGCGGCGACGCTGCACGACCGCCTGGCCGCCATCGGCGCGCGCCTGGTGGTGCTGGGCCTGGAGCGGCTGCAGGCCGGCACGCTGCCGTCGGTGCCGCAGCCGGCCGAGGGCGCCACCTATGCGCACAAGATCGACAAGGCCGAGGCGGCGCTCGACTGGGCGCAGCCCGCGGCCGCGCTGGAGCGACGCATCCGCGCCTTCGACCCGGCGCCCGGCTGCAGCGCGGCGGTGGCCGGCGTGCCGCTCAAGCTGTGGCGTGCCCGGGTGTGTGCCGGCCGTGCCGGGGCGCCGCCGGGGCAGCGCCTGGATGCGGGCCGTGGCCGGCTCGTCGTGGCCTGCGGCGAGGGTGCGCTGGAGCTGCTCGAGGTCCAGGCAGCCGGCAGCCGCCGCATGGCCGCCGCCGATTGGCTGCGCGGCGTTGACTCAAGCCCAGCCGCCGCAGCGCCGATATCCGACGCATGAAACGCGACGTCGGACCTTCCCTGGCCCGCCTGATGCTGGCCGCGCCGCTGCTGCTGGCCGGCTGCGATTGGCTGGGCATCGAGTCGCCCGCGCAGATCGCCGCCAAGCGCGAGGCCGACGGCCGTGCCATCGGTGCCGGCTGCCGGCACGCCGCACGTTCGGTGGAAACCTGCTACGACCTGAACAAGCGCGCCGACCGAGCGGCCATCTTCGCCGGCTGGAAGGAGATGCACGAGTACATGGCCGAGAACAAGATCGAGGCCGCGCCGCCGCCGGCTGCCGACGACGAGGAAGCCGGCGGCGAGCCGGCCCTCAAGTCGGCCGGCCAGCCGGCAGGCGACGGCGAGAAGGTCGCCGCCAAGCCCGGTTCCTGAGAGCCCGGTTCCGCCGCGGCTGCATCCGGTCGCGCCGGCCAGCATCTCGTCGCAGCGGCGCTGTGCTGCTGGGGCCCGACAGGGCAACATGGGCCACCATCGCCACCCTTGAGGCCCCGACATGACCACAGCCTTCCCCCGCCGTCGCCTGCTCCGCGCCGGCCTGCCCCTGCTGGCGGCCTTCGCTGCCCTCCAGCCGCTGGCCGCGCATGCGCAGCGGCTGGAGGGCAGCGGCCGTGTTGTCACCGAGACACGGCCGCTTCCGGCCTTCCAGGGCGTGGTGTCGGCCGGCGCCGTCGACCTCGTGGTGCGCCAGGGAAGCCCGCAGGTGGTGGAGCTGCAGGCTGACGACAACCTGCTGCCCTACCTGGAAACCGAGGTCACCGGCAGCGGCGCGGACGCCCGGCTGCAGGTGCGCTGGAAACGGGGCACGTTCATCCAACACAGCTGCGCGGTGCGTGTCAGCGTCACGGTGCCGGTGCTCACCTCGCTGACCTCCGCGGGCTCCGGCGACCTGCTGGTGGAAGCCTTCGAGACCCCGTCGCTGGCGATCCGCATCTCGGGCTCCAGCGACACGCGCTTGCGCCAGCTCACGACCGGCGAGCTGCAGGTCACGATTTCGGGCAGCGGCGACGTCATCGGCGCCGGCAAGGCCACGAAGCTGAAGATCGGCGTCGCCGGCAGCGGCGACGTGCAGCTGCGCGAGCTCAAGGCCGAAGACGTGTCGATCAGCATCGCCGGCAGTGGCGACGCCCAGGTGCATGCCGACAAGTCGCTGGAGGTGCGCATCGCCGGCAGCGGCGACGTCATCTACACGGGCAATCCCGCCACCGTGAACAGCAAGGTCGCCGGCAGCGGCAGCATCAACAGGCGCTGAACCGGCGCGCGGTGCGATTCATGGCTTCATGGGCTCTGAGGGGACAATCCGCGGGTGTTTGAGCCCCCTCCCATCCCGCGCAGCCCCGCGCCCCCGTGGCGCCACCCCGAGTTCGCGCGCGGCTCGCGCGACATGCTCAGTACCTCGCTGGGGATCGCCGCCTGGGGTCTGATCACGGGTGTGGCCATGGGCAACAGCGGGCTGCCCATGCCCTTGATGCTGATGATGTCGCTGCTGGTGTTCGCCGGCAGCGCACAGTTGGCGACGCTGCCGCTGCTGATGAGCGGCGCGCCGGTGCTGGTGGTGTGGGCCACGGCGCTGTGCGTGAACCTGCGTTTCGTGATCTTCTCGGCGCAGTGGCGGCCTTACCTCGTCACCCTCGGGCGCAAGAGGCGGCTGGCGCTGTCGTACTTCATGGCCGATCTGAACTATGTGCTGTTCATGCGCCGCTTCCCCGAGCCCGAGCCGGCGCCCGAGCAGCTGCCTTACCTGATGGGCGGCGCCACCACCAACTGGCTGAGCTGGCAGCTGCCGTCGATCATCGGCATCGTCTTCGCCGACCGTGTGCCGGCGCACTGGGGCATCGGCTTCGCCGGCACGCTGGCGCTGCTGGGCGTGGGGCTGTCGCTGGTGTCCGACCGCCACACGGCAGTGGCCGGGCTGGTGGCCGGATGCGCCGCGGTGGCGGCCTACGCGCTGCCGCTGAAGCTCAACATCCTCGTGGCCATTGCCGCTGCCGTGGCCGTGGGCGTGCTGATGGATCACGCCGTGCCGCGCAAGGCCGCGCTGGCCACACCCGCGCAGCCGCGCCGGTGAACGCTGCCGACGCGTGGCTCACCGGCCTGGCCATCGCGGGCCTGGCGGCCATCACCTTGCTCACGCGCGGCTTCTTCCTCATCCCCGAGCGCGAGTGGCCGCTGCCGGCGTGGCTGCGCGAGGGCCTGCGCTACGCACCGCTGGCGGCGCTGGCGGCCGTGGTGGTGCCCGAGATCATCAGCACGCAGGGCCGTTTCGTCGACACCTGGGCCGACGCGCGGCTGTGGGGGGCGGCGGCCGGCGCGGCCTGGTACTTCTGGCGCCGCGACATCCTGGGCACCATCGTCTGCGGCATGGCGGTGTACCTGCCGCTGCGGCTGGGGTTGGGCTGGGCGTGACGCGGCCCCGCTCTGACCCCGCTGCCTAAAATCCGCGCCCGACATCGGCGTCGGCTCGCGGCCCCTCGGCTCGGCGGCGTCCGCCGGAGACTTGATCCATGAACGTGCTTCGACTCGCCGACCTGGTGGCCGCCGGCCGGGTCCAGGGCCAGCGGGTGTTCATCCGCGCTGACCTCAACGTGCCGCAGGACCTTTCCCCGGAAGGTGGCGGCCGCATCACCGAGGACACCCGCATCCGCGCCAGCGTGCCCGCCATCCGCATGGCGCTGGACGCCGGGGCGGCGGTGATGGTCACCAGCCATCTCGGCCGGCCCACGGAAGGCCAGTTCAGGCCCGAGGACAGCCTGGCGCCCGTGGCCGAGCGGCTGTCGGCGTTGCTGGCCCGCCCGGTGCCCCTGGTGGCGAACTGGGTTGACGGCGTGGCGGTGCAGCCCGGACAGGTGGTGCTGCTCGAGAACTGCCGCCTCAACAAGGGCGAGAAGAAGAACGACGAAGTGCTGGCCCGGAAGATGGCCGCGCTGTGCGACATCTTCGTGCACGATGCATTCGGCACCGCCCATCGCGCCGAGGCCAGCACCTACGGCATCGCGGAGTTCGCCAAGGTGGCCTGTGCCGGCCCGCTGCTGGCGGCCGAGATCGACGCCGTCACGCGCGCGCTGGCCGCGCCCCGGCGGCCGCTGCTGGCCATCGTGGCCGGCAGCAAAGTGAGCACCAAGCTCACGATCCTGAAGAGCCTGGCCGAGAAGGTCGACGGCCTCATCGTCGGCGGCGGCATCGCCAACACCTTCATGCGGGCCGCCGGGCTGCCCATCGGCAAGAGCCTGGCCGAGCCTGATCTGGTGGGTGAAGCCCGGGCCGTGATGGAGGCCATGCGCTCGCGCGGTGCCGCGGTGCCCATCCCGACCGACGTGGTCGTGGCGCGCGAGTTCAAGGCCGACGCCGTGGCCACCGTGAAGAGGGCTGCCGACGTGGGGCCCGAGGACATGATCCTCGACATCGGCCCCGAGACCGCTGCGGTTCTTTCGGCGCAGATCGCCGGTGCCGGCACCGTGGTGTGGAACGGCCCGGTGGGCGTGTTCGAGTTCGAGGCCTTCAGCCACGGCACCGAGGCCATTGCGCGCGCCATCGCGGCCAGCCGCGCCTTCAGCATCGCAGGCGGCGGCGACACGTTGGCGGCCATCGCCAAGTACGGCATTGAGCGCCAGGTGAGCTACATCAGCACCGGCGGCGGGGCCTTCCTGGAGGTGCTGGAGGGCAAGACGCTGCCGGCCTTCGAGATCCTGGCGCGGCGCGCAGCCGGCGGCGGCACGAAACCGCGCTGAAACCGGCGCGGGGTGAGGGGTGCCCATAATCGGCGCGCCTGCTGCAACGAAAGCCCGCATGACCCGCGCCACCAAGATCGTCGCCACCCTCGGTCCGGCCTCGAGCGACCCCGCGGTGCTGGAGCGGCTGCTGCTGGCGGGCGTCGACGTGGTGCGGCTGAACTTCAGCCACGGCAAGGCGCAGGACCACATCGCCCGCGCCGATCTGGTGCGCTCGGTGGCTGACAAGGTCGGCAAGACGGTGGCCCTGATGGCCGACCTGCAGGGCCCCAAGATCCGCGTCGGCAAGTTCGCCGACGGCAAGGTGATGCTCGAGCCCGGCGCGGCCTTCGTGCTGGACGCGCAGCGCAGCGAGCCTGGCGATCTGCACGCCGTGGGCCTGGACTACAAGGAGCTGCCGCGCGACGTGCGACCCGGTGACACGCTGCTGCTCAACGACGGCCTCATCAAGCTGCAGGTCGAGGCCGTCCGCGGCGAGCTGGTGCACACGCGCGTGTTGCTGGGAGGCGAGCTCAGCAACAACAAGGGCATCAACAAGGCCGGCGGCGGCCTCACGGCCCCGGCGCTGACGGCCAAGGACATGGAGGACATCAAGACCGCGGTGGCCTTCCAGTGCGAGTACCTGGCGGTGAGTTTCCCCAAGAACGCCACCGACATGGAGATGGCGCGCCAGCTCGCCTACGTGGCCGGCGAGGCCACGCGCCACAAGCCGGCGATGATCGCCAAGATCGAGCGCAGCGAGGCCATCCCGCAGCTCGAGGCCATCCTTCGCGCCAGCGACGGCATCATGGTGGCGCGTGGCGATCTCGCCGTCGAGGTGGGCAACGCGGCGGTGCCGGCGCTGCAAAAGCGCATGATCCGCATGGCCCGCGAGATGGACAAGGTGGCCATCACCGCGACGCAGATGATGGAAAGCATGATCCTCGCCCCGGTGCCCACGCGTGCCGAGGTAAGCGACGTGGCCAACGCCGTGCTCGACGGCACGGATGCGGTGATGCTGAGCGCTGAGACGGCGGCGGGCAAGTTCCCGGTCGAGACGGTGGAGCAGATGCACCAGATCGCGCTGGAGGCCGAACGCGCCGAGGACATCACGCTGGAGACCGACTTCACCAACAAGAAGTTCGGCCGCATCGACCAGAGCATCGCGATGGGCGCGTTGTTCACCGCGCACCACCTGGGCTGCAAGGCCATCATCGCGCTCACCGAGAGCGGCAGCACGGCCTTGTGGATGAGCCGGCACAACATCAAGGTGCCGATCTACGGCCTGACCTCGCAGACCGGCAGCCAGCGCCGCATGGCGCTGTACCGCAACGTGCGCCCGCTGCTGATGCCCAAGATGACCGATCGCGATGCGGCGCTGGCGCAGGCCGAGAAGCTGCTCGTGGACCGGGGGGTGCTGAAGCCCGGCGACACCTACGCCATCACCTGCGGCGAGCCCATGGGCTACCCCGGAGGCACCAACATGCTCAAGGTGTGCCAGGTGGGCTGAAGGCCCACCCGCCGCGGTAGCGGCGCGCGGCGACAGCCGCGAAGCGCAGCTCGGCGAAGTCAAGGTGTGCCAGGTGGGCTGAAGGCCCACCCGCTGGGTCTCACGCGGCGGCGCGCACCGCCTCGATCATCGCCGTCACGGACGCGGTGGCAGCCAGGGGCTTGAGCTGCAGCGCCGGATGTCGGCGCCCGATCACCCGAAACAGCTCGTCGGCGAAGCCGTGGCCGATGTGCTCCAGGCCGGTGAAGTCGAGCTCGGCCACGGCAAAGCGATCCAGCCGCTCGGCCACGCGCCGGGCTTCGGCGCGAGAGCTGAGCTGCCGCGCACCGGGCGCCGCCAGCAGCGCCAGAGGCACGCACGTGCGCTCGAAGTCAAGGCCCTGGCCGCTGGCGCTGTACGCCATCTGCACCTGTTCCAGCGTGCGCGGAGTGTCCAGCGCGATGGCGAGGTAGATGCTGGTGCCGACCTTCGCGGCCGGCCGCTGGACATGCCAGTGGCCGCCGTCCCAGCCCCGGCGCTGGAAGGCGGCGGTGTTGGCGTGCAGATCGAACACGTCGGCCAGCTGCGACGTGAAGAACAGGCCGTGGCCGCAGTGGCGCTCGGGGTCGCTGGTGAGCTTGCCTTTGGCCAGCTCCAGCATCGCCATCGCCGGCTCGTCGAGCGCGAAGTGCTCGGCCACGCGGCGGAACAGGCCCACGCCGTCGTCCGACACCAGCAGCTGCAGCTGCAGCGGCGTCTGGCGCATCGACACCGTCACGCTCGTGCCGCCGCTGTGGTCGATGGCGTTGTTCAGCAGCTCGGTGAAGGCGTACTGCGCCATCGCCTGCACCGCCGACGGCAGCGCAAAGCAGGGCGCGAAGTCGCGCCTCCAGGGGCCGTCTTCCTGCAACCCGGCCAGAGCGTAGCGCCTGACCACCTGGCGCAGCGCGCCCGGCACGTGGCGGGGCGAGCGCGGCGTGCCGCAGGCCACCACCCACTGCAGAGCCTGAAGCCGTTTGAGCAGGGCGCCCGCCTGGCGGCGGCTGATCTGCAGTCGCTGCATCAGGTGCGCCGGCAGCTCGTCGCCGTGCTGTACAGCCGCGGCGGTGATCCAGCGGGTGATGGAGGCGGTGTCGATGCGGGCCATGGCGTGGTGTGTGCTTGAAGGGGGCGGGGTCGGGTGGGGCGGCCAGTGTCGGCGCAGTGCGGCCGCGGCCTGAGCGCGAACAGCGGCACGGAAGCCCGCCAATTCCCCTTTGGGGGTGGCACCTAGAATTCCCGCCACGTTGGCGCGTGGTGACGGCCGTCCCGGCTGCGCGCGGCCTTCCCATATCCCTACGGAGTTCCGCCATGCCCCTTGTCTCCATGCGCCAGCTGCTCGACCACGCCGCCGACAATGGATACGGCATCCCGGCCTTCAACGTCAACAACCTTGAGCAGGTGCAGGCCGTGATGCAGGCCGCGCACGAGGTGGGCGCGCCGGTGATCCTGCAGGCCAGCGCGGGCGCCCGCAAGTATGCCGGCGAGCCCTTCATCAAGCACCTGATCCAGGCGGCGACGGAGGCCTACCCCCACATCCCGCTGGTCATGCACCAGGACCACGGCACGAGCCCCAAGGTCTGCCAGGGTGCCATCGACCTGGGTTTCGGCTCGGTGATGATGGACGGCTCGCTCATGGACGACGGCAAGACGCCGGCCAGCTTCGACTACAACGTGCAGGTCACGCGCAAGGTCGTCGACATGGCCCATGCGGTGGGCGTCACGGTCGAGGGCGAGCTGGGCTGCCTGGGCAATCTGGAAACCGGCGATGCGGGTGAAGAAGACGGCATCGGCGCCGAGGGCAAGCTCAGCCACAGCCAGATGCTCACCGACCCCGAGGAAGCCGCCACCTTCGTGCGCGCCACGCAGCTCGACGCACTGGCCATCGCCATCGGCACCAGCCACGGCGCCTACAAGTTCAGCCGCAAGCCCACGGGCGACATCCTGGCCATCGGGCGCGTGAAGGAGATCCACAAGCGCATCCCGAACACGCACCTGGTGATGCACGGCAGCTCCAGCGTGCCGCCGGAACTGCTGGCCATCATCAACCAGTACGGCGGCCGGATGAAGGAGACGTTTGGCGTGCCGATCAGCGAGATCCAGGAGGCCATCAAGTTCGGTGTGCGCAAGATCAACATCGACACCGACATCCGGCTGGCGATGACGGGCGCGGTCCGCAGGTTCCTGGCCGAGAACCCCGACAAATTCGACGCCCGCGAGTGGCTCAAGCCCGCGCGCGAGGCCGCCTACAAGGTGTGCCGCGACCGCTATGTGCAGTTTGGCTGCGAGGGCCAGGCAGCGAAAATCCAGCCGCGCACCCTGGTGCAGGTGGCGGCCGACTACGCCAGCGGCCGGCTGGGCCAGGTGGTGCAGTGAACGCGCCGCTGCCCTCGTTCGAGGCCTTCCGCGCCGAGGGGCTGGCTCAGGGCTACGACGAGGTGCTGGCGCGCGAGTGGGCGCCCGGGCAGGTGGTGCCGGAGCACCGCCACCCCTTCGCCGTGCAGGCGCTGGTGGTGCGCGGCAGCCTCGTCCTGGGTTGCGGCGGCGCGGCGCGCACGCTGCGCCCGGGCGACCGCTTCGCGCTCGCGGCCGACGAGCCGCACACCGAGCACTACGGCCCCGAGGGCGCCACCTACTGGGTGGCGCGCCGCAACCCGCGCTGAGCGGGGTTCAGACCGTGCCGAGGATGGCGCGGTCGATCACGTGGTTCTGCGGGCCGCGCTCGGCGATCTTCAGCGCGCCCAGGCGGTTGCCCAGCGCGGCGCAGCGATCCAGCGGCCAGCCGCGCTCGAGGCCGTACAGCAGCCCGGCCCGGAAGGCGTCGCCACAGCCGGTGGGGTCGAGCACGCGTTCGGCCCGGATGCCCGGCACCACGGTGCGCTCGCCGCGCATCCACAGTTCGCAGCCCTGGTCGGCGAGGGTCACCACCATGCCCTCGACGTGAGGCAGGCGCGAGATGGCCTGCGGCGTCCAGCCGGTCCGCTCCTGCAACATCCGTCCCTCGTAGTCGTTGACGGCGACCCAGCGCGCCATGCCGATGATCTGGCGGTGCTCCTCGCCGTTGAACTGCGGCAGCTGCTGGCCGGGGTCGAAGACGAACGGGATGCCGGCCTCGGCCATCTGGTGCGCGTGCTGCCACATCGCGTCGCGCCCATCGGGGGCGATGATGCCGATGGCGATGTCGCCGCGCTCGCCGCGGCCGGGCACCTTCATCTGGTGCGCGTGGCTCATGGCGCCGGGGTGGAAGGCGGTGATCTGGTTGTTGTCGCGGTCGGTCGTGATGTGGCACTGCGCCGTGTGCAGCACCGTGTCGCGGTGGATCAGGCGGGTGTCGGCGCCCCAGCCGGCCACGCGCGCCACGTACTCCCCGCCGTCCACGCCCACCGCGGCCAGGATGACGGGCTGGCCACCGATGGCCTGCAGGTTGTAGGCGATGTTGCCGGCGCAGCCGCCCCATTCGCGCCGCAGCGTGGGCACCAGGAAACTCACGTTCAGGATATGCACCTGCTCCGGCAGGATCTGCTCGGCGAAGCGCCCCGGAAACGTGGTGATCGTGTCGAAGGCAAGGGAACCGCAGATGAGCGCGGGCATGAAATGACTCCGGGGTGGGGTGGCGCAGGCGCTGGCTCGCGTCAGGGGGCTTCAGGGGTAGAACATCTCGACGGTGTAGCCGGCGATGACGCGGCTCGGGCCGCTGACCGTGGCGCCGGACAGCAGTGTCGCTTGCAGCACGAGATCCCGCCCCGGCGCGATTGTCGCCGCGCTCGCGCCCAGATCGGCCGGCTGCAGCACGCGGCGGGCGATCAGGTCGCCGCTGGCGTCGGTCAGCGACAGGTCCAGCGCCGGGAGGGCCACCGGGTGGCGGGCGCCGTTGCGCAACGACACCTGCAGCGCGTAGACGTTGCTGCTCTCCTCCCGAACGAGGCCGGAACTCTCGACCGTCAGCGCCTCGAGCCAGCGTGCCGGGGCGACCTCGCAGCCCAGCCAGGCGCAGCCTTGCTCCAGCAGCGGAGCGAGTGCCGGCACCTGCGCGGCCAGGCGGTCGCGCCAGGTGTGCGCCACCTGGGCCGCCAGCACCACGGCGGCGAACAGCGCCGTGCCGGCCAGTGCCGCGCGCACCCGGGGCTGCCGCCAGCGTGCGGCCCGTTCAGCCTCGCGCAAGAACGAGGGCGCCATGACGGGCAGGGCAGCGCGTTGGCCGTCGTGTCCTTCGGCGGCGAAGGGCTCGAAGGCCGGCCCTGACCGCCGCTCGGCAGCCCCCATCGGCCGCGTGTCGTGGGCCGAGGCGGCGGCCCTGCGGTCTGGCTGCGCGGCGGCCGGCGCAGACGGGAACCGGGGTCGTGGGGGCCACGGCGGCGCACCCGGGCGCGTGCCCGGTGGCGCCGGGTCGGGCGGGGCCGTGCCGCCGCGCCAAGGCATGCCGGTCTCCAGGTCGACCAGGCTCTCCGTCGCATTGAACACCTGGGAGCAGCGGCCACAGCGCACCAAGCCCTCGGACACGCGCAGCTGCTCGGGCACGACCCGGAACACGGTGCCGCAGGCACTGCAGCGGGTGGCCAGGCTGCTCATGGCGACGGCGCTCAGGGCCGGCGGCCGGTCATCAGGATCCAGCCGTCCTCGCGGTCGGCCACCGACAGTGCCAGTGACGGCTTGCAGGCGGCGTATACCGCGGCGATCTCCTCGGCCTGGCGCTCGAGCAGCCCGGCCAGTACCAGCCAGCCGCCGGCCGACACGTGCGCCGTGAGCAAGGGCGCCAGCAGCTTCAGCGGCGAGGCCAGGATGTTGGCCAGCACCAGACCGTACTCGCCCGCCGCCCGCTCGGGCGGGCCCGGGTTGAGCATCACGCCGTTGGCGCTGGCGTTGTCGCGCGTGCTCCGCACGGCGGCGGGGTCGATGTCGACGGCGTCGATGTGCTGCGCGCCCATCAGCGCCGCGCCGATGGCCAGGATGCCGGAGCCGCAGCCGTAGTCGAGGATGCGGCTCAGGTTGGCCGGCTGCGCGTGGGCGTGCTGCGTGGCCAGCCAGCGCAGGCACATGCGCGTGGTGGGGTGGGTGCCGGTGCCAAAGGCCAGGCCGGGGTCGAGGCGGATCACCTGGCGCGCTGCGTCGGGCACGTCGTGCCAGCTGGGCACGATCCAGAACGTGGGCGTGATGGCCACCGGCTCGAACTGGCTCTGCGTCAGGCGCACCCAGTCGGCCTCGGGCGCGGACTGCAGGGCTTGCAGCACGAGGCCATCGGTCCAGTCCTGCGCCAGCAGCAGCGTGGCGGCGGCCTCGGCCTGGGCTTCCTGCTCGAAGAGCACCGTCAGCGTGCTGCGCTCCCAGCCCGGGGCCGGCGCCGGCATGCCGGGCTCGCCGAACAGGGCCCGCTCGGCGGCGGTGTCGGCGTCGGCGTCTTCGACGCTGACGGACAACGCTTCGAGCTCGTCCATCAGCGCGTCCGACACCGGCTCCACCAGGGCCGCGGGCGCGCGCAGGATCATCTCGACCATCGGGGCGTCATCGCTTGTGCTGGCTCATCCACTGCTCCAGGTAGTGGATGGTGGTGCCGCCTTCCATGAACTTGCTGTCGACCATCAGCTCGCGGTGCAGCGGGATGTTGGTCTGGATGCCCTCGACCACGGTCTCCATCAGTGCGATGCGCATGCGGGCCATCGCCTGCTCGCGGGTGTCGCCATGGCAGATGATCTTGCCGATCATGCTGTCGTAATTGGGCGGCACGAAGTAGTTGGTGTAGACGTGCGAGTCCACGCGCACGCCCGGGCCCCCCGGCGCGTGCCACAGCGTGATGCGGCCGGGGCTGGGCACGAACTTCACCGGATCTTCCGCGTTGATGCGGCACTCGATGGCATGGCCGCGAAGCTCGATCTGGCGCTGCGTGAAGGGCAGCTTCTCGCCGGCTGCGATGCGGATCTGCTGCTGCACGATGTCGATGCCCGTGACAAGCTCCGTCACCGGGTGCTCGACCTGCACGCGGGTGTTCATCTCGATGAAATAGAACTCGCCGTCTTCGTACAGGAACTCGAAGGTGCCGGCGCCGCGGTAGCCGATCTTCTTGCAGGCGGCGGCGCAGCGGTCGCCGACCCGCTCGATGAGGCGGCGCGGGATGCCCGGAGCCGGCGCCTCCTCGATGATCTTCTGGTGCCGCCGCTGCATGCTGCAGTCGCGCTCGCCCAGCCACACCGCGTTGCGGAAGGTGTCGGCCAGGACCTGGATCTCGATGTGCCGCGGGTGCTCGAGGAATTTCTCCATGTAGACCTGCGCGTTGCCGAAGGCCGCCCCGGCCTCGGCGCGCGTCGTCTGCACAGCGTGGATCAGCGCCGCCTCGGTGTGCACGACGCGCATGCCGCGCCCGCCGCCGCCGCCCGCGGCCTTGATGATGACCGGGTAGCCCACGGCCCGCGCGATCTTGATGATCTCCTTCGGGTCCTCGGGCAGCGCGCCCTCGGAGCCCGGCACGCAGGGCACGCCGCTCTTGATCATGGCCTGCTTGGCGCTGACCTTGTCGCCCATGATGCGGATGCTCTCGGGCGCAGGCCCGATGAACACGAAGCCGCTGCGCTCCACGCGTTCGGCGAAGTCGGCGTTCTCGCTCAGGAAGCCATAGCCGGGGTGGATGGCCTCGGCGTCCGTCACCTCCGCGGTGGAGATGATGGCCGGCATGTTGAGGTAGCTCTGCGCGCTGGCCGCCGGACCGATGCACACGGCCTCGTCGGCCAGCTTGACGTACTTGGCCTCGCGGTCGGCCTCGGAGTAGACGACCACCGACTTGATGCCCAGCTCGCGGCAGGCGCGCTGGATGCGCAGGGCGATTTCGCCGCGGTTGGCGATCAGGATCTTCTTGAACATGGGCTGTGCAATGCGAGCAATCGGCCAAGCTTCCCGCCGCGGAACCGGCTTTGCCGGGCCGCTGGCGGACGGCCCCCTCGGGGGGCTGAGGGCCGCGGCTCCAAGTCCGCCTGCGCGGACTTGGACGGCCTGAGGAGCGAAGCCTCTGGCTTCGCGTGGAGCGCTAGCGAGCTTGGGGGCCCCATGTCATTCCAGGATGAACAGCGGCTGGCCGAACTCCACCGCCTGCCCGTTTTCGCACAGCATCTTGACGACGCGGCCTTCGAGGTCGGACTCGATCTCATTCATGATCTTCATCGCCTCGATGATGCACACGGCCTGGCCGGGCTTGACGGCGTCGCCGATGTCGACGAAGGGCTTCGCGCCTGGGCTGGCGGCGCGGTAGAAGGTGCCGACCATCGGTGACTTGACCACCTTGCCCGCCGGTGCGGCGGGGGCGGCCTCCACGGCAGGGGCCGCCGGCACTGGGGCGGCCGCGGGGGCCGACGCCACCGCCGGGGCCGCCGCCACCGCAGCGGGCACCAGCGCCAGCGCAGCGCCGGCCTTGACGATGCGCACCTTGCCCTCGGCCTCGGTGATTTCCAGTTCGGAGATGTTCGACTCGGAGACGAGGTCGATGAGGGTCTTCAGCTTTCTCAGGTCCATGGGGTCCTCGCAAGGCAGCGGCCGGTCGCCGCCGGCGCCGGGGTGAGACTTCAGGCCGGTCGCGGCCAGCGGCCCAGCGCGTGGCGCACGGCCACCCGGTAGCCGTCGGCGCCCAGGCCGACGATGACACCGGTGGCGATGTCGCTCAGGTAGCTGTGGTGGCGAAAGGGCTCACGTCGGTGCACGTTGCTCAGGTGCACCTCGATGAACGGCAGGGCCACGCCGGCCAGCGCGTCGCGCAGCGCCACGCTGGTATGGGTCAGGCCGCCGGGGTTGATGACGATGAAGTCGGTGCCGTCGGTGCGGGCGGCGTGGACGCGATCGATCAGCGCGCCTTCGTGGTTGCTCTGCAGAACGCTCAGCTTCGCGCCGGCTTCCGAGACTATCTCTGCAATATCAGCGTCGATCTGCGCCAACGTCGTCGAACCATAGACCTCGGGCTCGCGGGTGCCGAGCAGGTTGAGGTTGGGGCCGTGTAGCACGAGCAGATTCATGGGTGGGGCGGATCGGTACCGCGAAAGGGCGCGACTTTACGCCGTTTTACCGAAATTGCGAGCAGTTCGGTCCAAGCTGCCTGGAGCGGCTGCTCAGGCCATGCCGCGTGCCCAGTCGGCCAGTTCGGCGGCGTTCGTCTCGCCGGCCTTGGTGCGGGCGATGCGGCCGCGGCGGTCGAAGGCCACGGTGTAGGGCAGGCCGGACTGCGCATTGCCCAGCTTGCGGGCGAGTTCCGAGCCGTCGAAGCCGGCCATCGCGATCGTGTAGCCCACGGGGGTGCGGCGGAGGAACTCGCGCACCGCGCGGGCGTTGTCCACGGCCAGGCCCAGCACGCGCCAGCCCTGGGCAGCGTGCTGTCGCGCGAAGCGGTCGAGCTCGGGCATCTCCTTGACGCAAGGCGGGCACCAGGTGCCCCAGAAGTTGACGAGCAGCGGCTGCCCGCGGAACGACGCCGTGGCCACCGTGCGCGGTTCGGGCTCGTCGGGGGTGGGAAAGCTCAGCGTCCAGAAGCCGGCCGTGTCACGGTCGACGGCGGCGCGTTCCTCCTCGCGCCGCCGGCTGGCCCGGTGCTGCCAGGCGATGCCGCCGGCGGCGGCGACGCCGCCGACGAGGGCGGTGGTGATGGCGGAGCGGCGGTTCACGCCGCGGCCTCGTCGGCCATGCGCAGGCGCAGCGCGGCGACATCGCCGCGCCAGGTCTGGCCGCCGCTGTCGGGCTTGAGGGCGCCGCGCAGATCGTCGCGGTCGTGCACGATCAGGTGCACGGTGACCGTCTCGCCCAGCGCGCGGCTGCGGCTGGCCACCGTCAGCACCGGCAGCGGCTCGCGCCGATGCCCGGCCGGCGGCAGGCTGTCGACGTCGTAGTCGACGCCGGCGTTGATGAGCGCGATCTCCGGCGCCTTGCCGTCGTCGGCGTACAGCTCCACGCGCAGCGCGCTCAGGCGCGTGGCCGTGCCGCGCCAGGCGGCGCCGGCGAGAAACGGGTGGAACTCGGCCAGCCGCTCCATCCACTGCAGCGCCACCTCGCGCAGGGCGCGCAGCTCGGCCGGTTGCGTGTCGGCGCAGAAGAGGGCGATGTGCTCGCGCACGGCGGCCTCCACCGTCGCGTTGTCGGGCAGCTCGGCGCGCGCTCCGGCGTCTCGCGCGGCGCGCCGCTTGGCCTGGTCGTACTCCATGCCCTCGTCAACGATGAGCCGCGCGGCGGCGGCGGCGATCTCCAGGGTCTGCGTCACTTCGGTATCTCCACGTCGTTCATGCGCGCCGCGATGGTGGCCGTGCGCGACAGCAGGTAGGGGCTGGCCGGTCGCTTCTCGAAGCGCTTGGGCGCCGGCAGCATCACCGCCAGGCGCGCGGCCTGCTGTGGCGCCAGCTGCGCGGCGTCGACGCGGAAGTAGTGCCGCGCCGCCGCCTGGGCGCCGAACACGCCCTCGCCCCACTCCACGCTGTTCAGGTAGATCTCCAGGATGCGCTCCTTGCCGAGCAGGGTTTCGAGCATCAGCGCGATCACGAGCTCCTGGCCCTTGCGCAGCACGGTGCGCTCGCCCGAAAGGAACAGGTTCTTGGCCAGCTGCTGCGTGATCGTCGATCCGCCCACGATCTTGGGCACCACCGGGCGGCCCTGGCGTGCCGGGGTCCTCTTTGACAAGGCCTCGGCCCGGGCCTCGGCGCGCTCGTTGCGCTCCCAGGCCTTCTCGACAGCTTCCCAGTCGACGCCGCCATGGTCGAGGAAGCCGCCATCCTCGCTGGCGATCACGGCGCGCTTGAGGTGGGGCGAGATGCGCCTGCCGTCCGCCCATTGCTGACTCCACAGGATGCGGCGCTGTTCCACCAGCAGGCGCCAGGCCTCGCTGCGCTGGAAGCTGGTGCTCTGCGGGTCGATCACCGTCATCAGGGCAATGCGGGCGGCGAACACCAGCTGCAGAGCCAGTGCGCTGAGCGCCACCAGCACCGCCAGGCGCAAGGCGTGCTTGGCCCAGGCGCGGCGCTTCATGCGGTGTCGACCTCGGCCCGCAAGGCGGCCAGCACCGGCGCGGTCTCGGGCATCACGCCGCGCCACAGGAAGAAGGCCTCGGCCGCCTGCTCCACCAGCATGCCCAAGCCGTCGCGTGCGACGGCGCCGTGCGCGCCTGCCCAGGCCAGGAAAGGCGCCGCGGCCGGGCCGTACATCAGGTCCACCGCCAGCGTGCCCGGGCGCAGCACGGCGGCCGGCACCGGCGGGGCGGCACCGGCCAGGCTGCTGCTGCTGGCATTGAGCACCACGTCGAAGGCCTCGCCCGGTGCCCGCAGCTCCGCGGCGGCCAGCGCGGCGCCGTGGGCGCGGGCCAGGCCCGAATGCGAGCGCACCAGCGCCTCGGCCCTGGCGAGCGTCCGGTTGGCCAGCACCACGCCGGCCACGCCGGCCTCGATCAAGGGCCCCAGCACGCCGGCCGCTGCACCCCCGGCGCCCAACAGCAGCACGCGCGCACCGGCCAGCGCCACCCCGGCGTGCTGCCGGATGTCGCGCACCAGGCCGATCCCGTCGGAGTTGTCGGCCCACCACGTTGCCGCATCAGGGCCATCGAAGCCCAGCACGTTGGCCGCGCCGGCCCGGCGGGCTCGTTCGCTGGCGCGGCCGGCCAGGCCCAGCGCCTCGAACTTGAACGGCACCGTGACGTTGCAGCCACTTGCGCCGCTGGCGGCGAAGCCGCGCACGCTGGGGCCGAACCCGTCGACCGGGCACTCGAGGCGGCCGTACGCCACAGCCTGCCCGGTCTGCGCGGCGAAGCGGGCGTGGATCGCCGGGCTGCGGCTGTGGGCCACGGGATGGCCGAGCACGGCATAGCGGTCGGCAGGCTTGTCGGGCGCCGTCATCGGCTGATCTGTGTGGTCTCAAGCGCCTCGTCGCGCGTGAAGCGGAAGCGCGAGGTGACGACGACCTGGTCGGCCTGCGCCCGCATGGCCGGCGTGAAGGGCCCGAAAGGCTGCGAGGCCGCCACGATGGCGAGCGCCTGCTGGTCGAGCCGGCGGTCGTTGCTGCTGCGCACGATCTCGGCCTCGACGACGCGGCCGGCGGCGTCGATGGTGACGTTCATCGTCAGCTCGCCGAAGAGCTTGCGTCCCTGGTGCTCGGGAAAGCTGCGCGTCCCCCGGTCCTCGATGCGGCGGCGCAGGTTGTCGTAGTAGAGGGCGTAGATTTCTTCGCGCGTGGCCGGGCTGACGTAACGTTTCTTGGGCCGCGCGTTTTCCTCGTTCACGCGCTTCTCGATCTCGGCCAGCAGGCGCAGAAGCTGTTTGCGGCGCTCCTCCTGCGCGCGCTGATCGGGGCTGCCGTTGTCGCGGCTGGGGTCGGGCGGCGGCAGCGCGGCGATCTCGCGCCGCGCCTGGGCCAGCAGCAGTTGCTGCTGACGCAGCAGCAGCTGCTGCTGGCGCTGGAGCTGGGCGATGCGCTGGCGCGCTTCGTCGGGCGACTCGCCCAGCTGCACCGTGGCAGCCAGCGGCAGCGGGCTGGTGGCGCGGCCCTCGGCAGCCTCGCCTCCGCCGGCCAGGTTGGCCTGCGCCAGGGCCTGGGCCTCGGCCGGCGGATCCTCGCCGCGGGCGTTGACGAGGATCACCTCCAGCGGCGTGTCGCGGAAGGCCCGCTCAATGGCCTCGGGGTCGACGAAGCGCACCGACAGCAGCACGCCGTGCGCGCCCAGAGAGAGCGCCAGCGCCCACTGCAACGTCGTCAGTTCCGGCCAGCGCATCGCTCGGGCGGTGGGGCCTGGCGCCGCCGTCAGGCCGCGGTCTCGGCCGCGGGGTCGGCTGACGCCACGGCCTCGGCCTGTGCCACGTCGATGGCCAGCTGCAGCGCGCCGGTCGGCTCGGCCTCGTCGTCCTCGGCGGACTCTTGCAGGGGCGTCGGCTCGGCGCCGAGTCGCACCAGCAGCGTGGCGTGCAGCTCGAGCGTCAGCAGGTCGATGCCGGTCACGCGCGCGCGCAGGCGCGCGCCGCGAGGCAGGTCCTCGGTCCCGGGCAGCCGGAACACCAGCGGCAAACTCTCGGCGCGCACCAGTCCGTCCTTCATGACCGTGGCCTCCAGCTCGGCAATGCCGGCTTGCTGCAGGTGGCGCAGCGTCCAGTAGCGCTCGATCTGCTGCTGAAAGCCGTTGTAGGCCGAGTACGCGGCGTCGAACGCGCCAATGACGCTGAACAGGGCGGCGTCCTTGGGGCGAAACGGCGCCACCAGCGGCGCCGTGTGGCCGTGGCGCGCCACGGCCACGATCTGCCACTGGTTGACGAGATCGGTGTAGCGCCGCAGCGGACTCGTGCTCCAGGCGTACTGCGGCACGCCCAGGCCGGCGTGCGGCGCGGGCTTGGTGCCCATCTTCACCTTGATCCCCGGCGCCAGGCTGGCCTGGCTGCGGTAGATGGCCGGCACCCCGTGCTGCGCAAGCCAGCCGCCCCAGGTGCAGTTGGCCAGGATCATGGCCTCGGCGACGATCAGGTCCAGCGGCGCGCCGCGGCGGCGCGTGCCGATGAGCACCGTCTCGTCGCCGGTGGGCTCGGTGTCGGCGTCGCGGCGATCGAGCTTGAAGCTGTAGTCGGGCCGGTTGAAGGTCTCGGGCTTGCCGCGCACCACCTCGCGCGCGGCCTTGAGGTGCCGCGCGAGGCGGAACGCGAAGGCCAGCTCGGGCGCGAACTCATAGGCCGCCGGCTCGGTACCGCTCGCTTCGGACGTCAGCGAGGCCTCGGTGATGACGGCGTCGAGCACGTCGTGGCGCAGGTTGGCCACGATGGGCACGCGCTCCAGCCTCGTCTCGTGTCCCTTCAGCTCGAGCGTGGCCTCGTCGAAGGTGGCGTACAGGCTCAGTGCCGGGCAGTCGCGCCCGGCCGTCAGCGTGTAGGCCTGCACCACCTCGTCGGGCAGCATGGTGATCTTCCAGCCCGGCATGTAGACGGTGGACAGGCGCTCGCGCGCCACCTTGTCGAGCGGCGAGTCGGGCGCGATGGCCAGCCCCGGCGCCGCGATATGGACGCCGAAGACCACCGTGCCCGTGCCCAGTCCGCGCACCGACAGCGCGTCGTCGATCTCGGTGGTGGCCGAGTCGTCGATGGAGAACGCCGCCACGCCCTCGGCCAGGGGCAGCTCGCCCTCCACGGGCGGCGCGGCCAGCGCCGGGAAGCTGGTGCCCTTGACGAAGAACTCGAACAGGAAGCGCCGCCAGTGGAACTGGTAGGGGCTCGTGATGGCGCCGGCCGCCGCCAGCAGCTCGAGCGGCGCGCGCTGCGCGCGGCGGCTGGCCTCGACCACGGCCTTGTACTCGGGGCCGTTCTTGTCGGGCCTGAAGAGGATGCGGTAGAGCTGCTCGCGCACGGGCTCCGGGCACTGCCCCGCGGCCAGCTCGCCGGCCCAGGCCTCGATCTGCGCGGCGATCTGCTTCTTGCGCTCGATGCCCAGCAGCGCCGCCTTGACGGTGTCTTCCGGCGCCTTCTTGAACAGCCCCCGGCCCAGCCGGCGGAAGTAGTGCGGCGCCTCGAACAGCCGCAGCAGCGCCGCGGCCTGGTGCTCGGGGCCGGCCTTGGCGTCGAAATAGTCGCGCGCGAGATCCGCGAAGCCGAACTCGGCCTCGGGCGCGAACGCCCAGGCCAGATCGAGGTCGATCTCGTCGGCGAGCGCGCGGGCGCGCGCCAGCAGTTCGGCCGGCGCAGGCTGGTCGAAGCGCAGCATCAGGTTCGCGGCCTTGACCTTGACGCGCTTGCCGGAGTCGAGCTCCAGCTGCAGCGAGTTTTCGGCCTCGGACATCACGCGTCCGGCGTTGAACCTGCCGGCGTCGTCGAAGAGGGCGTACATGTACGGATTGTCGCTGCGCGTCAGGCGAACCGTTCGGGCTGAGCTTGTCGAAGCCCTTGCGGGGTACGGCGCTTCGACAGGCTCAGCGCGAAAGCTGGTGGCGATGCGGCCACCTCAGACCGACATGCCCCCCGACACTTCGATGACCGTGCCATTGATGTAGCTCGCCTCGTCGCTGGCCAGGAACGCGTAGACGTTGGCGATCTCCTCCGGCCGCGCCAGGCGTCCCAGCGGCACCTGCGCGCGCATCTGCGCCAGCACCTTGTCGGGCACGGTGGCCAAGATGGGCGTGTCGACGAAGCCCGGCGCCACGGCGTTGACGCGCACGCCCCTGGGACCGAGCTCGCGGCTCCAGGTCTTGGTCAAGCCGATGACGCCGAACTTCGAGGCCGCGTAGTTGGTCTGCCCGTAGTTGCCGTACAGGCCCACCACGCTGCTGGCGTTGAGGATGACGCCGCTGCCGCGCGCCACCATGTGAGGCGCCACCGCCTGCGAGAGGTGGAACACACCGCGCAGGTTGACGTCGATCACGGCGTCGAACTGCTCCAGCGTCATCTTCACCAGCCGCGCGTCCTTCGTGATGCCGGCGTTGTTGACGAGCACGTCGATACAGCCGTACCCGGCCAGCAGCGCGGCCACCAGGGCGTCGACCTCGTCGCGCCGGGTCACGTCCACGGCGTGCATCGCGGCGGCGCCGGGCACGGCGGCGGCGCGGCGGTCGCATCCGACCACGACGGCGCCCTCGGCAGCGAACTTGGCCACGGTGGCGGCACCGATGCCTTGCGCGGCGCCGGTGACGAGGCAGATGCGGTCTTTCAGTCTCATGGCGGATCGGTGTCCAGGCAGAGGTGCCGCAGCAGCGGCGGCAGGTGGTCGTCGAAGTCCGACAGCGCGTGATCGCTGCCGGGCACGATGCGGATCGGCTCGCCGGCGTAGCGTGCGCGCATCTCGCGCCAGTCGAGCAGCTCGTCGCCGGTGGCGATGACTGGCAGGTAGCGCGCCCGGCCTGTGATCGCGGCAGGCGTCATCGCGCGCAGCTCGTCCACGAAGGCCGGCTGGAAGAAGAAGCGCTCGGCCGGGTCATGCCAGGCCGGCTGCTCGCCGACATGGGCGGCGAGGTCGCGCGCGGGGTCCACGGCCGGGTTGAGCAGACCCACACGCCAGCGGAGGCGCCCGTGCGTCTCGGCCAGCACGGTGGCGTAGAAGCCGCCCAGCGAACTGCCCACCACCGCGGCGCCGTCCGCCGGCCACCCCGCGCAGCCCTCGAGCAACAGCGCCAGAGCCTCGCGTGGCGACGGCGGCAACTGCGGGCACCACCAGGACAGCCCGGGCCGCCGCGCCGCGACCCAGCCGGCCAGGCGCTGCGCCTTGGCCGAACGGGGCGACGAGCGGAAGCCGTGCAGGTACAGCAGGTGGGTGGGCGGCCGCCGATCGGCCCCGGGATCGCGCATGTCGGCAGTCTACGGGCGCGTCTCGTTGCAACCGGGGCTGGGCCTGCGGTGCTCGCCCTAGAATGCCGCCGGCCGAGGCTGCCCGGCTCAGAGCCTGTGACCTCTACAGGCTTTCACCTGGCGGGCGGCCGGGTCCCGAACGAAGCTTCCACGAGACGGCCGACATGCGCATGCCCACCCAGACCGCCCGCGACAACCCGCACCCCGCGCGCCTGACCCGCCCGCTGCCGCCGCTGGCAGCCGTCGCCGCCGCGGTGGCCCTGCTGGGCGCTTGCGCCACGAACGCGCCCACGCCGGGTGCCGGTGCGGCGGCCACCCCGGCGGCGGCGCCTGCAGCCCCTCCTGCCCCTGCCCCTGCCCCTGTGAAGGCCCCGCCGCCCGCCGCGGCTGCCACGCCGGCGGCCGGCGCGCCGGCCCCCGCCGCGGCGCCACGGCCCCTGGCGGGTGGCGCAGCCCCGGCGGGTGGCGCAGCCCCCGCCGCGGCCCCGCCCGCGGCTGGCGCGGCGCCCCCGGCGGCGGCCCGTCCGCCGGGGACGCCGCCGCCCTTCGCCGAGGTCATCAAGGACGCCAAGCGCGAGGACGGCTTCATCCCGATCTGGCGCAAGGACGAGAAGGTCTGGCTGGAGCTCGCGCCCGAGCGCTTCGGCAAGCCCTTCCTGCTGTCGGTCAACGTCAAGAACGCCGTCGGCGAGCGCGGCCTTTACGCCGGGGCCATGGGCCCGGCGTGGCTGGCGCAGTTCCGCAGCGTCGGCAATCAGGTCCAGCTCGTGGCCATCAACACCGACTTCCGCGCCGACGGCGACCCCGGAAACCGCATCGCGGTGCGCGAGAGCTTCTCGGACAGCCTGGTGGGGTCGTCCGCCGTCGCCAGCGCCCGGCACCCCGAGCGCAAGAGCGTGCTGGTGGACGCCGGCTTCCTGCTCGGCGACATGGCCGGATACAGCACCTACCTTGAGCTGGCCTACCGCCTGCCGTTCGCACCCGACCGCGCCAACAGCTTCTTCGATGCCGCCCGCGCCGAGCCCGGGCTCACCACGCTGGGCGGCCAGGTGCACTACAGCGTGCCGCGCATCGCCGCGCCGCCGCTGCTGCCGCCGGGCGCGCCGCGGCCACTGACGCCCCCGCCGCCGCAGACCACGCCCGACCCGCGCAGCCTGTTCGTCGGCTTCGTCTACAACTTCCGCGAGTTGCCGGCCGAGCCGATGAAGCCGCGCCTGGCCGACCCGCGGGTGGGCTACTTCGTCGACAGCCACACCGAGCTGTCCGACGACCTCAAGCCGACCACGCGCGTGCACCACATCAACCGCTGGCGCCTCGAGAAGAAGGACCCGTCGGCGGCGCTGAGCGAGCCGGTGCGCCCGATCACGTTCTGGATGGACAAGAACACGCCTAAGCGTTACCGCAAGGCGGTGGAGGAGGGCATCCTCGAGTGGAACAAGGCTTTCGAGCGCATCGGCTTCAAGAACGCCATCGTCGCCAAGCAGCAGCCCGACGACGCGAACTTCTCGTTGATGGAGGCCGGGCACGCCTCGGTGCGCTGGTTCACCGGCGCCGACGTCGGCTTCGCGCAGGGCCCGAGCCACTCCGATCCGCGCACCGGCGAGATCCTCGACGCCGACATCCGCATGTCCGACGTCTTCGGCCGGGGCGCGCGGCGCCAGGTGCGTGAAGACCTGATGCCGATGCAGGGCGCCACCGAGGCCTTTGCGCAGCCGCCGCTGCAGGCCTTTGCCGCGCCGCCGTCGGCCGGCGCGACCGGCTGGCGCGGGGCGCTGTCGACGTTGTGGCAGCAGAGCCTGGCGGCGCACGACGGCGCCCCGCAGGCCTGCGGCTATGCGATGCAGGCGGCCAACGAGCTGCACTTCGCGATGGACCTGCTCGAGGCACGCGGCGACCTCGACCCCGACAGCCCCGAGGCCGAGGCTTTCGTGCAGGCCTATGTCAAGGACGTGATCGTGCACGAGGTGGGCCACACCCTGGGCCTGCGCCACAACTTCATCAGCTCCACCACGGTCACGCGGCAGCAGCTCAAGGACAAGGCCTTTGGCGAGAGGAACGGCATCTCCAACTCGGTGATGGACTACAACGCCTTCAACCTGCCGCTGCAGGGAGAGCCCAAGGGCGAGTTCAACATGAAGGGCCTGGGTGCCTACGACTACTTTGCCATCGAATACGGCTACAAGCCGTTGGACCCGAAGCTCGACGCCAAGGCCGAGGCCGCCGCGCTCGACAAGATCGCCAGCCGCCAGCGTACCGACCCCCTGATCGCATTCGCCGACGACGCCGATGCCGGCTGGGGCGACGCCGGCGGCTACGACCCGCGCGTCAACCTGTTCGACCTTGGCGACGATCCGCTGGCCTACTACCAGCGCCGCCTGAAGCTCACGCGCGAGCTCTGGGACCGTGTGCAGGCGCGCGGCCCGCGCGACGGCGACGACGCGAACCGCCTGCGCCGCAGCCTGCTGTCGGGCTTCCGGCTGCTGCGCAGCGCGCCGGTGGACGCGGCCAAGTACGTGGGCGGCCTGTACGCCGAGCGCGATCCGCAGGGCCGCCCCGACTCGCGCCCGGCCTTCCGCCCCGTGGAGCCGGCGCGGCAGCGCGAGGCGCTGCGCTTCGTGGCCGAGTCGCTGTTCACGGTGGACAGCTTCCGCTTCAAGCCTGAGTTCCTGAGCAGCCTGCAGCCCGACTACATCGAGTGGAACCGCGCGGGCCCGGCCGACATTCCCGGCACCGTGCTGGCGCTGCAGACGCAGGCGCTGGATCGGCTGCTGTCGCCCGGCGTGGCGCGGCGGCTGCTCGACCTGCCCAGCCTGGTGTCGCCCGCCCAGCGCAAGGACCTCATCTCGCTGGCCGAGCTCTACGGCACGCTGCAGTCGGCGGTGTGGGCCGAGCTGAAGAGCGGCCAGGAGATCGAACCGATGCGGCGGGGCCTGCAGCGGGCGCATATTGCCCGACTGCAGGGCCTTCTCACGCGGCCGGGCGGCGCGCTGCCGGCCGATGCCTATGCGCTGGCGCGCTTCCAGGCGGTGCGGCTGCAGGCCGAGTTGCGCACCGCTGCCGCCCGCAGCGGGCTGAGCGTGGAGAGCAAGGCCCACCTCGAGGAGGCGCTGGCCACGCTGACCGAGGCGCTGCGCGCGACGCTGTCGCGGTCCTGAGGATGGAGGGGCTGGGCCTCGACAGGCTCAGCCCGGGCGCCGCTGGTAGCCCGCCAGCGCGGCCAGCAGTTTCGTGTGCACGTCGCCGAACGCGCCGTTGCTCATGCACAGCACGTGGTCACCGGCGCGCGCGTGCCGGGTGATCAACGCCACCAGCGTGTCGACGTCGTCAGCCACCAAGGCGCGGTCGCCGAGCGTCTGCAGCGCCCCGCGGACGCTCCAGCCGTAGTCACCCTGCAGGCTGAACGACAGATCAGCCTCCTCCACAGACCATGGCAGCTGCGCCTTCATCGTGCCCAGCTTCATGGTGTTGCTGCGCGGCTCGAACACGGCCAGGATGCGTGCCGACAGGCCCACCCTGCGGCGCAGGCCGTCGATGGTGGTGCGCATGGCCGTGGGGTGGTGCGCGAAGTCGTCGTAGACCTTCACCCCGGCGGCCTCGCCGCGCAGCTCGAGCCGCCTGCGCACGTTGAGAAAGCCCGCCAGCGCGCGGCAGGCCTCGGCCGGCGCCACGCCCACGTGTTCGGCGCTTCCGATGGCGGCCAACGCGTTCATCTGGTTGTGCTCGCCGAGCAGATCCCAGGCCACATGGCCGAGCTTGAGGTTGCCGCGCAGCACGTCGAAGCTGCCGGGCTCGCCGCGCGCGCACAGGCCGCCGGGCTCCTCGCGCCGCGTGCCGAAGCGCAGCACCTCGCTCCAGCAGCCGCGCGCCAGCACGCGGGCCAGGGCCTCGTCGCGGGCGTTGACGACGACGCGGCCCTGCGACGGCATGGTGCGCACCAGGTGGTGGAACTGCGTCTCGATGGCGGCAAGATCCGGGAAGATGTCGGCGTGGTCGTACTCGAGGTTGTTCAGCACCGCGGTACGCGGCCGGTAGTGCACGAACTTGCTGCGCTTGTCGAAGAGGGCCGTGTCGTACTCGTCGGCCTCGATCACGAACGGGGCGCCGGCATCACCCAGCCGCGCGCTGACGCCGAAGTTCAGCGGCACGCCGCCGACCAGAAAGCCGCTCTTGCGGCCCGCGGGCAGCGCCTGGTCGAGGATCCATGACAGCATTGCCGTGGTTGTGGTCTTGCCATGCGTGCCGGCCACGGCCAGCACATGACGGCCGTGCAGAACGTGCTCGGCCAGCCACTGCGGGCCGCTGGTCATGCGCGCGCCGTCGTCGAGCAGGGCCTCCAACAGCGGCATGCCGCGCTTGACGACGTTGCCCACCACGAAGACATCGGGCTGCAGCGCCCGCTGCTCCGCGCCGTAGCCTTCGATGAGATCGATGCCGAGCGCGCGCAGCTGCTCGCTCATTGGCGGGTACACGGCGGCGTCGCAGCCCGTCACGCGGTGGCCGGCCTCGCGCGCCAGCGCCGCCAGCCCGCCCATGAAGGTGCCGCAGATGCCCAGGACATGGATGTGCATGCGGGGCATTCTAGGAGCGGGGTGCGTCGCCACTTTTTGCTAGCGTCCGGGCATGTTCGAACGACTCGTGGGCCTGCCGTGGATAGCGGAGCACCCCATCGCCTACCCGGCGCTGCAGGTCTTGCACATCGCCGGCATTGCGCTGCTGCTGGGCAATCTCGTGCTGCTGGAGCTGCGGGTGTGGGGTTTGGGGCGCGAGCTGCCGGTGGCGCCGCTGGCGCGTCTGGCGTTGTCGCTCAGCGTGGCCGGCTTCGGCGGGATCGCAGCCAGCGGGCTGCTGATGTTCGCGGCCCACCCCGCCGAGATGCTGGCCAACCGCGCCTTCCTCATCAAGCTCGGCCTGCTGGCGCTGGCCGGCACCAACGCCGCGATGTTCCATGCCCGAGGCGGGCTGCAGCGCGGCGACGCGGTGGCGCGCGCGCAGACCGTGCTGTCGCTGGGTCTTTGGCTCGCGGCCATCATCGCCGGCCGTTGGATCGCCTACGTCTGAAGGAGCCTGCCATGCACCGCCGAACCCTGCTTGCCGCCGCCCCCGCGCTGCTGGCGCTGCCTGCCTGGGCCCACCACGGCTGGAGCAGTTTCGATCAAGCGCGGCCGATCTACCTGGAGGGCACGGCGCGCGACGTGCGCTGGCGCAACCCGCACGCCGAGCTCAAGCTCGAGCTGCCGGCCGACCTGAAGCTGCCGGCCGACCTGGCCACGCGTGCCGTGCCGCCGCAGAGCGCGCCGGTGGACGGGCCCGCCCTGCTGCGCGCGGCGCAGCTGCCCACGCGCCAGGACCGCGTCTGGGACGTCGAGCTTGCGCCCTTGTCGCGCATGGGCGCCTGGCAGGTGCCGGAGCTCCGCAACGGCGACCGCGTGGCGGTGCTGGGCTTCACCTTCGCCGCCGAGAAGGGTGACGCGATCCTGCGCGCCGAGTACGTGTTCGTCGGCGGCAAGGCCTACGGGCTGCGCTCGTCGCCGGTGTAGCCCGCTACAGCGCCGCGAAGGCCTCGCGCGCCGCCGCCACCGTCGCCTCGATCTCGGCCGGCGTGTGCGCCGCGCTCACGAAGCCGGCCTCGTACAGGGCTGGCGCCAGGTACACGCCGCGGTCGAGCATGGCGTGGAAGAAGCGGTTGAAGCGTTCCTTGTCGGTGGCCATCACGGTGCCGTAGTGCTGCGGCAGCCCATCCTCAGAAGAGCGGACAAAGAAGAATCCGAACATGCCGCCTTCGCTGTCCGCCACGAAGGGCACGCCGGCCGCGTCGGCGGCGGCCTTCAGGCCGTGCACCAGCGAGCGCGTGCTCGCGCCCAGCGCCTCGAAGAAGCCGGGCTGGGCGACCAACCGCAGCGTTGCCAGCCCGCAGGCCGTGGCCACCGGGTTGCCGCTGAGCGTGCCGGCCTGGTAGACCGGCCCCAGTGGCGCGAGCCGGCTCATGACGCCACGGCTGCCGCCGAAGGCGGCCAGGGGCATGCCGCCGCCGATGACCTTGCCGAAGACGAAGAGGTCGGGTCTGAAGCCCGGCATCAGCGCCGCGTACACGCCCCAGGCGCCGCGCGGGCCGACGCGGAAGCCTGTCATCACCTCGTCGAACACCAGCAGCGCGCCGTGCTGGGTGCACAGCTCGCGCAGCCGGGTCATGAACGGCACACTGCCGCGCACGAAGTTCATGTTGCCGGCGATGGCCTCGAGCATGACGCAGGCGATGTCGTCGCCCTGCTTCGCGAACGCCACCTCGAGCTGCTCGAGGTTGTTGTACTCGAGTACCAGCGTGTGCTTGACCACGTCTTCGGGCACGCCCGCGCTGGTGGGAAAACCGAAGGTCGCCAGGCCCGAGCCGGCCTTCACCAGCAGTGCATCGGCGTGGCCGTGGTAGCAGCCTTCGAACTTGACGATGACGTTGCGGCCGGTGGCACCGCGCGCCAGCCGCAGCGCGCTCATGCCGGCCTCGGTACCGCTGGAGACCAGGCGCACCTGCTCGACGCCGCTGGCCGCTCCGAGGTGCGCGATGATGGCCTCGGCCAGCTCGATCTCGCGCTCGGTGGGGGCGCCGAAGCTGAAGCCGTCGGCCGCGGCCTTGTGCACCGCCTCGAGCACCGCGGGGTGGCCGTGGCCGAGAATCATCGGGCCCCAGGAGCCGATGTAGTCGATGTAGCGCCGGCCCTCGGCGTCGTGGATGAACGGGCCCTGTGCCCGGGTGATGAAGCGTGGCGTGCCGCCCACGGCGCGAAAGGCGCGCACTGGCGAGTTCACGCCGCCGGGGATGACGCGCTGCGCGCGCTCGAACAGGGCCTGGTTGGTCTGGGGCATGGGGTACTGCGGCAGGCAGGTGGCGGATGAGGCAGAGGTTCAGTGCACGCGGCGCGGAGTGGCCTTCGGCGGCGGCGTCTCGGGTTCGGGTTCAGTCCCTTCGGCGTCGGGGCCGGCGTCGCCCTCCTCGGGCGGCGGCAGCGCCCAGAAGAAGCGGTCCGGCACCACGTGCCCCATGCCGGGCCGGAAGCCGGCGTCGAGCGCCTGGTCGAGGAAGTTGAGCGCCTCCGATACGGCCGGCTGCAGCTCCGCCCCGGTGGCCAGCAGCGCGGCCAGCGCGGCGCTGAGCGTGTCGCCGGCGCCGACGAAGCTGGTCTCGAAGCGTTCGAACTTCTCGCCGGCCAGCGCACCTTGCGGCGAGGCCAGCACGTTGTCGACGTACTGCTCGGGGCCCTTGGCGGCCAGCGCCACGCCGGTGACGAGCACATAGCGCGTGCCGTGCTCGGCCGCGGCGACCGCAAGCTCCCGCGCGGAGGGCGGGCGCTCGCTGTCCCAGTCGGGCAGCAGGAAGTCCTGGAGCGTCTTGTGGTTGCCCACCAGCACCTCGGTGGCCGGCAGGATCAACTCGCGGAAGGCGTCAAGGTAGGGCTGGAGCTGATCTTCGTCCATCCAGCCCAGGTTGGGCAGGTGCGTGACCAGCGGGATGTCCGTGTAGTCGGACAACACCTCGGCCACGGCGCTGACGTTGTCGGCGCTGCCCAAAAAGCCCACCTTCCAGGCGCCGATCGTGATGTCTTCCAGGATCGTGCGCGCCTGCTCGACCACGACATCCGCGTCGAGGTCGTGCTGGTCGAAGATGTCGGCGGTGTCGCGCATCACGATGCTGGTCACGATGGGCAGCGCATGCGCACCCATGGCGGCGGCGGTGGCCACGTCGCCCGCCACGCCGCCGGCGCCGCTGGGCTCGCTGGCGTTGAAGCACATCACCGCCGGCGGCGCCGGGGGCTCGAGGCCGGCCGCTTCGGGGGCATCGGCAGCCGCGGCCGCAGGAGATTCGGGATTCATGGGGTGTGCTTGGAGGGCGTGGGATGTCGCGGCCGTGGGCGGTGGGTGCGGCGGCGCGGGGCTCGGAGCGGGGCCGGACCAAACCTCCATTGGACTCCGAGGAACGCCATGCAGGCCCTCACAAACCACGCATTTCGTCGGATGTGCACGGCTACAATGACAACCCATTGTAGTGAGGTGATCGAGCCATCGTGAGCGAACCGCGTACCTGGATGTGCCTGATCTGCGGCTGGATCTACAGCGAGGCCGATGGCGATCCCGAACACGGCATCCCGCCGGGGACCGCGTGGGCCGACGTGTCCATGAACTGGACCTGCCCCGAGTGTGGTGCCCGCAAGGAAGACTTCGAGCTGGTGCAGATCTGATCCGTCGGGCGCGCGTCTGAACGGCGCGCATCGGTTCGTCGAGGAGTACGGCGCTTGGACATGCAAGGGCCCGAAGCGGGCGCGGCAGCGGCCCCGCCACCCGCCGGGGCACGGGTGCTGGTCATCGATGACAGCAACACCATCCGGCGCAGTGCCGAGATCTTCTTGCGGCAAGGCGGGTACGAGGTCGTGCTGGCCGAGGACGGCTTCGATGCCCTGGCCAAGGTCAATGACCACGCGCCAGACCTCATCTTCTGCGACATCCTGATGCCGCGCCTGGACGGCTACCAGACCTGCGCGATCATCAAGCGCAGCGCCCGCTTCGCCCACGTGCCGGTGATCATGCTGTCGAGCAAGGACGGCCTGTTTGACAAGGCCCGGGGCCGCATGGTGGGCTCCGACGACTACCTCACCAAGCCCTTCACGAAGGAACAGCTGCTCAGGGCGGTGGAATCGCACTGCCGCACCGCGTCCTGACTTCTTCAACGCCGGAACGCATCCGCGATGCCCATCCAGAAGATCCTCATCGTCGACGACTCCAGGACCGAACTGTTGCACCTCTCCGACATCCTCGGCCGGCACGGCTACAGCGTGCGCACGGCCGAGAACGGCGAGGAAGCCCTGCGCTGCCTGGAGGAGGACAAGCCGCACCTGATCCTGATGGACGTGGTGATGCCCCGGCAGAACGGCTTCCAGCTGACGCGCAGCATCACGCGCGACCCTCGCTTCGCCGATGTGCCGGTGGTCATGTGCACCAGCAAGAACCAGGAAACCGACAAGGTCTGGGGCCTGCGCCAGGGTGCGAGCGACTACATCGTCAAGCCGGTCAACGCCGACGAGCTGATCGCCAAGATCAAGGCCTTCGACTGACAGGCACTGATGGCCAAGCGAGAAGCTCTGCGCGAGCTCCAGACCCGGCTGGCCGAGCGCTTGCAGGCTGCCCGCACCGAGACGAGCTCGGCCTCGTGGCTGGCGGTCGAGTGCGCCGGCGTGGGGCTGCTGGTGCCGTTGGCCGGCGCCGGCGAGATCTTCGCGGCCGACGAGTTGCTGCCCGTGCCCCACACCCAGCCCTGGTTCCTGGGCGTGGCCAATCTTCGCGGCCGCCTGCACGGCGTTGTCGACCTCGCCGCCTTTCTGGGCCTGCGGATGCCGCTGGCGCCCGACGCCGTGCGCGAGCAGGCGCGGCTGCTGGCCTTCCATCCGACACTGGACTCGCACTGCGCCGTGCTCGTCGACCGCCTGGCCGGTCTGCGCGGCCGCCAGCAGCTTCAACCCGAGACCGACTTCGCGGAGGCCGTCGCCAGGCCCGATTTCGCTGCCGGCGGTCGATGGCGCGATGGCGAAGGTCGGGTCTGGCAGGAGATCGACCTGGCTGCGCTGGCCCGCCATGAGCGGTTCCTGGCGATCGCCGCATGATGGCCCGCCAGCGTGGCGGCTCGACCCGCCCCGCATCGCCAGACCCCACACGAGCACTGGAGAGGACGCCATGAGCTTTCTGGATCGCCTCAAGGGTGCCGGCCGCGCCAAGCCCGAGGCCGGTGCCCCGGTTCCGTCGCGGCCGCTCGACGATCCGTCGACCTGCGCGTCGGGTGAGGCGACGGTGCAGCTGGGCCAGAGCACGGTCGCGCTCGAAGACGGCGGGCGCGACCGCACGGACCTCGGTGAGGGCCACTCGATCATCAGCGAGGCCGTGCCCTCGGATCTGGCCACCGACTTCGGCCAGACGCGCGCGGCCGCGGGCGCTGACGGGGCCGAGGCCTTCCACAGCGGGCTGCCGTTGGTGGGCAGCTGGCGGCTGCAACACCAGCAGCGCGCGATGTTGTGGCTGTTCGGTGCGGGCCTGGCTGGCCTGCTGCTGGCAGCCCTGTTGGCCATCACCTCGGCCAACCGCAGCGCCAGCCAGGCGGCTGCGGCCGGCCAGGCCAAGACACAGTCGCAACGCCTGGCCAAGTCGGTGTCGCAGGCCTTCGTCGGCAGCGCCGCGACCTTTGCCGAGATCCGCGATTCGGCCGACGTGCTGGCGCGCAATGTGCGCCTGCTGGCCACTGGCGAGGGCGACGTCGCCGCGGCGCCTGGCACCTTGCAGGATCAGGTGGCGGCGGTGCGTCCGCTGGTCGACCGCGCCGAGAAGAACGCGGCCATCGTGCTGTCGCAGCAGCAGACGCTGACCCAGGCCGGTGCAGCGCTGCGCGCGATCAATCGTCAGAGCGCCGGCCTGCTGGAATCCGCCGAGACCGTCAGCGCGCTCAAGCTCCAGAGCGGCGCCTCGGCCGCCGAGTTGGCAGCCGCAGGCAAGCTGGTGATGCTGACGCAGCGGATCGGCAAGAGCGCCAACGAGCTCCTTGCCGGCGAGGGCGTCGACGCCGAGGCCGTGTTGCTGCTCGGCAAGGACCTGAACCTCTTCAAGGAGATCGCCGAGGGTCTGATGCAGGGCAATCGCGGGCCTCGCGGGCCCGGCGCGGGCGAGGCGCCGACGCGCGAGCGCCTGCAGCTGCTGCTGGCCCAGTTCGAGGGCACGCGCGGCCAGGCCGGTGCCATCCTGTCCAGCCAGCAGGGCCTGGTGGCGGCGCGCGAGGCGCAGTCGGCCATCGTCGCCGACTCCGAACTGCTGCGCCGCAGCCTGGACACCTTGCAGCAGGGCCTGGCCGGCAGTGGCGGACTCAGTGGCTGGCGGCTGTTGCTGGGCCTGCTGGCGCTATCTGCGCTGACGGCCGGCGGCCTTGGGCTGCTGCGGCTCTTCGTGAGCGACCAGACGGCCCGCGCCCGCGCCGCCGACCTGCACCGCCACGAGGCCGAGCGTCAGGAACAGGAGGCCAAGCGCGTCAACGATGCCAACCAGGCGGCCATTCTGCGGCTGATGAACGAGCTGCAGACGGTGGCCGAGGGCGACTTGACGCAGCAGGCCACCGTGACGGAAGACATCACCGGTGCCATCGCCGACTCGGTGAACTACACGGTGGAGGAGTTGCGCGCGCTGGTGGAGCAGGTGCAGACCACGGTGGGCCGCGTCACCGACACCACGGCCCAGGTCGAGACGACATCGATCGAGCTGCTGGGCGCTTCCACCGAGCAGCTGCGCGAGATCCGCGACACCGGCGAGGCGGTGCTGCAGATGGCCAGCCGCATCAACGATGTGTCGGCACAGGCGCAGGAGACCGCCGCCGTGGCGCACCAGTCGCTGCGGGCAGCCGAGCAGGGGCAGGCTGCGGTCAGGAACGCCATCGGCGGCATGAACTCCATCCGCGACCAGATCCAGGAGACTTCCAAGCGCATCAAGCGGCTGGGCGAGAGTTCCCAGGAGATCGGCGAGATCACCGAGCTGATCTCGGACATCACCGAGCAGACCAACGTGCTGGCGCTGAACGCTGCCATCCAGGCGGCGAGCGCCGGTGAGGCCGGCCGCGGCTTCAGCGTCGTGGCCGAGGAGGTGCAGCGGCTGGCCGAACGCTCGGCCGATGCGACGCGGCAGATCGCCGCCATCGTGCGCACGATCCAGACCGACACCCAGGATGCCGTGGGTGCCATGGAGCGCAGCACGCAGGGTGTGGTCGAGGGGGCGCGGCTGTCCGACGCCGCCGGTGTCGCGCTGGGCGACATCGACCGCGTGACGCGCGAATTGGCCGAGCTCATCCGGCGCATCTCGGAAGAGGCGCTGAAGCAGGCCAGGCAGGCCAACGAGGTGGCGGTCAACATCCAGCACATCTTTGCGGTGACCGAGCAGACCTCCGAGGGCACGCGCTCCACGGCGCGCATGGTGCGCGAGCTGTCGCGCACGGCCGAGGAGCTGCAAGCCACGATCTCGCGCTTCAAGA
>JAUMBF010000043.1:0-51229 GCA_032115875.1 Rubrivivax sp. | reverse complement strand
CTGCCCGAACAGCAAACTTATGTCCAGTGAGGCAAGCTGGCGAAGTGCGGAACGCCAGCATCCATGCGGCCTCCCGGGCTACGTCGCGTCCGGACTTCTCATAACCGCTGTCTTCTCATAATGGCCGGAACCGGCCCGCTGGTCTACCGAAAAACAGCCCGCCGGGCGACCTCCAAGAGTACGCCGAGCGATGCGAGTAAAAGAAGTGACACCCGGCAAGCCAGCCCATCGGCCAGCCCACCGGGAGTCTCCCTCACCCCGCCGTCACCACCTCCCTCCAGTCACTGGCGGGCAGCTCGATGAGCTTGCCTCCCAGCGCCTCGAAGTCGGTGGCCCGGTCGTAGTCCACCACCTCCTGAGAGTAGTGGGTAACGGCGTTGACCAGGCCGTAGGCGGTGAGGTCGCCTTCGACGATGAGGTGTCGCAGCACCCCTGATCGCTCGGCTTCATTGAGCGTGTAGCGGTTGGCCAGCACCTCCACGGCCTTGACCGGGTCACCGGTCAGCGGGATTTCGCGCGTTTTCTGCATCTTCAGCGCGATCTGCCTGAACGTCGTCTCCGAGACGGCTGCCTCCACCACGTCCCGCACCTTCAGAAAGAAGGCGCGGTCATCAGCGGCAAGCGTGTCGTCGCGGTAGACGTTCACCGACTCGGTCTCGGCCCCCAGCGCCCGACCGACGTGGGTCTTGCGCAGGGCGTGGTCCGAGGCGATCAGGCCGTTGCGGCACACCAGACGGAAGACGAGCGGCTGCACCGACAGGGTGCCGCAGCCCACTTCCGAGTTGGTGATGACGATGCCGGCTTGGACGATGTCGCCAGGGGCGACTTCGAAGTTCACGCGTGGCGTCACGACCTTCAGGTACATCTTCGTGTCGGTGAGTTCCATCGACTCGAAGCGGGCACCTTCCAGCCGCTGCAGTATTGGCAGCACGTTCTCGGCAAGGTCGAAGTTGTCCAGCCGCCGGTAGCGGTCAGACAACACCGCCCTCACCTGCCCGTCCAGCGTGCGGATCATCCGGCGGTCGCCTTCCGACTGCAGCCAGGTGTTGACGTTGCGGTCCAGCAGTTCAGGCTGCTCACCCCGCATGCGCTCGAAGTAGGCGAACGGAATCTTGAGCTTGTCGGCGAGTTGCCGACGCGCCAGGTCCGTCACGCCGTATTCGCTAACCACCGCGGTGTCAGCACTGCGGACATCGACCAGCATCTTCAGCTCTCCACCGTCATCGGTGCGGCACTGAAGCAGGGACGAAGGCACGACGAGGTCGCGCTTGGAGGACATCTGGCGCTCGAGTTCGCCAGCCAGATCAACGAGAGTGCGTCCTGTTTTCATGGGAATAGCTCCTTGAAGAACGCGAGGACGGCACCCCGCCTTGCGGGGATGCACATCCCCGCTGGGGTGGTGAACCGGACCGGGAGGAACCCGGGCCGGAGGGATGCACGGCAAGCCGTGCGGAGAGAACTAGACAGCGACGGGCTACAGAAGCCCGCGCTCAGCAAACGACACCAAGTCGTTGCCGCCGACGATGACGTGGTCCAGGACCCGCACATCGATCAGTTGCAAGGACGAGCGCAGCGTCTGCGTGAGGAACTCGTCAGCTCGGCTGGGTTCAGCCACTCCGGAGGGGTGGTTGTGAGCCAGGATGACCCCGAGCGCATTGAGCTTCAAGGCACGCTTGACGACTTCGCGCGGGTAGACACTGGTCTGGGTCAGGGTGCCCCGGAACATCTCCTCCGCCGCGATCACCCGGTTGTGAGCGTCCAGGAAGAGCACGAAAAACACCTCGTGCTCCAGCCTGGCGAGCTTCACCCGCAGGTAGGTGCGCACATGGGCCGGCGAGCTGAGCACGTCCTGCCGCTGCAAGGCCTCTGCCAGAGACCGGCGCACCAGTTCGGTGGCCGCCTTCAGCTTGGACGTCACTTGCGGTGCGCCGTAGGCCTGGGCATGCGGCTCATGCAGCAACGTCGCAAGGCTGCCACTGGCGTCTTTCAACAGATGCTGGGCGTGGCGCTGGCCCACCAGCACGCCCAGCAAGTGGGCGTCAGACAAGGACTCGACGGGCGAGTCAAGATCGGAACTCATGGAACTCTCCTTCGCTAACGGTGGGGAGAGTTCCTCCCCCCAGGGAGAGAACTCCCCAGGGGGTGGATGGAAGAAAACGACGGTCAGACCGTCAGACGATTAGCACGGCTCAGAACGGCACGTCGTCGCGCTCCATCGGACGGGCGGGTTGCGGCACATCGATCGCCACGCCATTGACTTTGGCGAACTTGATGCGCAGCAGCCGCCCCTTGATGGCGACGCCGGGTTGCCCCTTGCGCTCACCCTTCTCGAAGGTGAACAGCTCCGGGTAGATGTCGGCGATCCGAAAACCGATGATCACTGCCTTCTCGGCGGCGACGTCGGCCTCCAGGCGCTGGACGACGCTCTGGGCGTCAGCACCGCTGACACGGCAGTCGAACTTCGTGTAGCTCACGTCAGCGTCGCTTCCGCGCAGGGCGGAAACGGTGCAGGCCAGGAACTCCTGACCCTTCTTCGGCTTGATGACGCGGACGCGGTTGAGATAACCGACGCCCTCGACATGCAGGTTGAAGAACGACGCGCTGTGGGATTGAGTGGACTCGGACATGATGGCCTCCTACGGACATGGAACACAAGGAATGGGAAGACCACCCCCTGCTCGGGGACGGAACTCCCCGGCTGGGTTGAAGCAAACACAACATCTCCGAGCCTTGCGGCTCCCGGCTTTCAGGAGATCTGACCGGATTCGGGCGATGCGTAACGCGCATCAATCGGGCTGACTCAGCCAACGGTGGGAACCTCGGTGCCCAGGGTGCGCCCGCGAGGGCAGCACCATGCGATGACGGATGCTGCAACGGGTGTGGCCGGCAGCGCAACCGCAGTGCGGACAGCCGTCGCAGCGTCACCATGGACGCGTTGCACAAGGCCGAGCGTCAGCACGACCCTGCTCGCAGTGCGTGTGCCCACACGCCGCGCGGCAATGCGATAGCCGCCGAAGACGGCGGATTCGGCGCCGTGTCGTCGTGCCGCCTCGATCGCCTCTTCGGCGATGGCGCGCAGCATCTGCCACTGCGCAGCGTCCGGCTGCGAAGTGATCTCCGACGGGTACGGATCGGCCCTCACAGCAGTTGCCCCCCGGCCGGAAGCGACAGCTCGGCGGCAGGGCTCAGCGAAGCCTCGCGCAGCAGCCTGAGCTCCGCCGCCGTTGGCGTGACGCGGCGCTGGGTGTGGCGCGGCGCCTCCTCGCCGGTGAAGACCGCACGGGGCACCTCGCCGAAGAGACTCACGGCGGCCTGCACCCGCAGGCGCGCCGCCTCGTCGGCGCCGGGCAGGAAGTCCGCGCGGGCCAGCGGCAGCATCTCCTCACGCATCAGCGCCCGCTCCCAGCGGATGGGCTCGAGGAACAGCGCGCGCAGCCCCCGGCCGATCTCGCGGATCGCCTCGCGCCCCGCCTCATCGGTCAGCCGGTCCTTGAGCATCAGCGTCTGCACCAGGCGCACGTGGTAATCGAACTCGACGATCGCCTCGGCGGTGGCGTAGCCGTAGGGACTGCGGAAACCCAACTCCACCGTCACCGGCCAGCTGGAGGCCAGCACCGACAGGCTCAGGCCCCGGGCGCGCAGCCGATCCAGTTCCGCCTCACGCGCGGCATGGGTCCGCGCCATCTGGGCCCGGATCTCGGTCAGGCGCTGGGTCACGCGGATGAGGATCCAATCGGCGTACGGGTTGTCACGAGCAGACAGCGCCCAGATCGACCGCAGCACCGCCGCAAAGCGCCGACCACCGACGATCGCCGGCGTCTGGTTGGCGGCATCGGCGCTGCGACCGGCGAACATCTGCCAGGCCTCGCGGGTATGCAGCGTCATGACGTCGGGCGTCTGCTCGACCAGTCTCCCGGCGGCCAGACGCTGGACCGCAGCCGGGTCGGAGGGCAAGCCTGGCCCCGTCTCGGCATGGGAAGCGCCGTGGGGCTCGGTGGCGTTGCGCAGGTCTATGGTCAGCATTCGAAGCTCCTCGGTTGTCGTCGGTGGACGGAAGATTCCTCTGTGGACCGATCTGATGCAACCTCACTGCGGAGCGGCGCGGGCTCAGCCCTTCGGTGGTGTGTCCCGGCCCTTGCGCAGGTCGCGCAACTGCGCGCCGATGCGCTCCCGCCGTTCGCGCACACGGGCCTGGTACTCGGGTGTGGCGCGCTCGGCGGCAAGTCGGCGCGCCTCGGCCTGCTGTGCGCGGCGCGCTTCCGCCTCAAGCCGCAGGCGCTCGCGCTCGGCCGCAACGCGCTGCGCGAGCTCCGGGACGAACTGACCGGCAGCGGCACGCTGGATGAGGCCGCGCAGGTAGGCCACGGGGCTGCGCACACGTTCGGTCTGCAGCCGGCCTGCGAGCTCGTCGAGCAGGGTCTGGGCACCCGCGGCGTGGCCGCCAGCACCGCTGGCAAGGCCGGCCAGCAACTGCGCGATGGCGTGCTGCTCGGCTTGCAGCAGCCGTTCAGGAAAGATCAGGCTCTCACCACAACAACCACCACCTGCAAAAGCCCCGCCATCTTCACCACCGGGGTGACCGTCTGGTGGCCCAGCTTCAGAGGGTGACGTGGGTTGTGGTGGTTGTAGTGAAACACTTGTAGTTCCTTCTTTGTATAAAGCGGCGCTTTGGGCGAAACAGTAAAGGCGGTTTGGGCGAAACAAAGACGGCGCTTTGGGCGAAACATGAATGTGGGAATCCCGCAATCTGGTTTCGCCGTTTGGTGCGCTACTGTCCGAGGTGATGTCACATACTGGCGCGGACCCGACCAGGGCCCGTTCGGGCACGCCCAGGCAGCCCGATAACAGCGCAGAAAGCACTTCGATCCGCACGCGAACGTGCAGCGTGGGCGGCGTGCCGCCCAACTGCTCCTCCCAAAGCTCGGCATCGACCAGCGCACGACGGGCAGCCTCCTGCTCGCGCCGCGACAGGCCGAGCTCGGCGAACCAGTGCGCGATCGAGCCCGCAATCCATGGGTCTGCCCGAGCACGCACCTGCAGCCGGGTGAGGTGCAGCGCCCGCGACAGCAGCAATGCGCCGTGTACACCCTCGGCGACGTCCACGAGCACGCGGTGGAAGGCCACCGACGGGCCGAGCAACTCGGCAACGACGGCACGGTCCTGCCAGCCCACCAAAGGCGGTGGTTGCGGCATGCGTGCCCCCAGGCGCTCGGCGATGCGGCGTCCGAGCGCGTCGAGGTTGAGCCTGAAATGCAACCGCGCCGGCATACCCAGGCGCTGGTCTTCCAGCAGGTCCATCGATTGAAGCAACTCGCGGGCGCGCCCCTGCTCCTTCACCGACAGACCCGTCTCCACCTGCCACTGCCCGGCAGTCTTGTGAAACCAGCCGTCGCGCGGCCCGATGTCCCTGCCATACCTGGTCCAGTAGATCGCCTGGGAGAGCAGCAGCGCAGCCTTGACGTTGGCGGTGACGTCGACCAGCCGCCGATGGAACGCAACGTGCCGCCCCAACAGCGGCCAGATCGCCTCCAACAGCCTCTGCGGCGCCGCAACCGGGCACTCCGCTGGGTCGGGCCCGGCCGTGCGCTCAAGCGCGGCCATCGGGCTCGCTCCACGGCCTCATCGCGCCTTCCTCATCGCGCCCTCCTCATCGCACAGACCTGGGAGCCTGAGCCTTCAGAGCTGCCCAGACCGCCGATGCCCTCACCCGGAACCACAGCCGGGCCGGCATGCCGACGCGGCGCTCCTCCAGCAGGCCAGCGTCGCGCAGTGCGCGGCGGGCCGTCTCCTGCTCCCAGCGCGACAGGCCGGTCTCCTCGGCCCACTGCTCCTGCGACTTGAGGAACCAGCCGTCGGCTTCGCCATCGAGCGCCTGCGTGGTCCAGATCGCGTGCGACAGCAACAGCGCCGCGTTGACGCCGCCGCTGACCGGGATCAGACAACGGTGGAAGGTGATCGGGGTGTCGAAGACGTCCAGCAGCAGTTCCGGCGTGATGCCCAGGTCTTGTGCGCGCACGTTCATGCCATCGCCTCGTAGTCGCGGACCACCACCTCCAGCACCGCGATAGGAAGCTGGGGAAAGGCCTGGTGGAGCTGGAAGTAGCGCGTTCGGGGTGCGGGGTCGCCGATCGCGTGCCACGCGAGGTAGATGCGCTCGCGGGTGGCGTGGTCGGGCAGTGCCACCCGCCCCGAAGGCCGGTGCGCACCGAGTTCCCGGCGCAGCTTGAGCGTGAGCTTGCGACGCAGCTTGAAGAGGCGCGCCATGAGCGCGGTCGAGGCGCCGTGGCGGATGAAATAGACCTCCAGCGACTTGGCCTCGTTGACGAGCGCCACGGTCCTCAGACCGGCCTGCAGCGCCTCCCCATCGAGCGCGATGCCGATCTTGAGACTGCGCATCGTGGCCAGGCGGTTCAGATCCACCGCCGAGAGACGCCGCAGGTTGGCGAGCTGCTCGGCCGCCAGCCCGGCGGCGCGCACTTCCTCAGGGCCGGCATCTGCCAGGCGCACGGCCACGTGGTTCAGCAGGACGAGCCGCACCTGGGGGTCGAGCAGCGCCAGCATCACGGCTCCTCCCCGCCGGCGTTGACGGGCGCTGCCGCGCGGGACTGGCGCAGGCGTGCCAGCAGCGCCAGGAACGCCGCGGCCGTGGCGTCGGCCGGGTCGGTGAGCCAGCGGATGAGTTCTGGCGAAGACTGAAGCGGCGACGACCCACTGCCCTTGAGCGCCGACTCGTCGGTGACCAGCGCGAGAGCAGACCAAGCCCGCTGCTTGGCGGGGTCGGCGCGTAGTGGAGCCGGCAGCGCGCCGAGCCTGTAGCCGGAGCCGGAAGCGTCAGAGCGCCGGAGCACACCGTCCATCCCTACCCGCCTCGCGAAGGCTTCGACACTGGTTGTGAGATCGCCGGCAACGGAGTCGGTAGTTGGGACAGACCAGTCCCCAGGTTCATCGTCCCGCACCGATGCCACGATCGCCCCGGCCCCGGTTGCCCTCGTGGTGGCGCCCATCGTGGTGGCGACCGCCCCACGCCCTCCGCGCCCGGCGATGGCGGAGCGCAGTTCGTCAACCGGCTCAGCGAGCCGGCGGGCGAGCGCCACCTCGCAGGCTTCGACCGTGCCAGCGACGTTGAACGATCCGGCCACCGCACGAAACACCGGCTCGAAGACCTCGGCGTACAGGGCACCCTCTTCGATGCCGGCGCGCGCCTGCGCATGGCGCCGCAAGGCGTTCAGACGCGGCTGGAGCGTCTTCACGTCCAGTCCGGCCAGGTCCGGCACCGCGTCGCCCAGCACGCGCAAACGATCGGTCGCGTAGAGGTAGAGCGCCAGAGTGGCCGTGTTGACCGCCAGGCCCAGGCCGTGGAGCGCGTCTTCCAGGGGCCGAATCGCCAGCACCCTGCCCTGCTCCGCTTCCAGCCGCGCCTTGAGGGCCACGATGCCCGTGGCACGGTCCCAGAAGCTCATGTCGCCGCGCTGCTCGTTCTCGATCAGGTGCGCGGTCAGCACGTGGCGCTCCGACTGCCAGGGCCGGTACAGCACCTGCAGCCGACGAAACCTTGGGTCCTTCGTCTCCGCCCAGAGCTGTCGCAAGGCGAGCAGCCGGGTGTTACCGCCGGCCTCTACGATGTAGTGCGCGTCACCAGGCCTCTGCGTGACCGTGATTGGCGTGCGCAGGCCACCGGCTCGGATCGACTCCTTGATGTCCTCGAACTTCGCGTTCGTCGTCCGTCGCGGGTTGTGTTCGTAGGGCCGGATCTCTTCGATACCGAGCTCGATCTGGCATTCGGCGCCGGGCCCGGCCTGAGCAGGCAGGCTGCGCGCGTTGTTGCCCGGGTTGCCCACCGACAGCGACTCGACCACCCGACGGCTGCGTTCGTCGAGCCCGTTCCTACCGGCGCTCACAACGACACCCCCTGAACGCGACGGCCGTCGGCAAGCACGCCGCGCAGGCTGGGCATCAGCTCCCACGCCAGGCCATGCATCACCGACCAGGCGCTGGGCATCGTGCCCTCGCGCCTCCGCTCGTGTTGATGGACGGGGATGCGAAGGGTGGCCGCTTCCTTGTAGGCCTTGGCATGCGGCACGACGGTCTTCAGCAGCGACAACCGTGGCTGTGGATGTTCCTGCGGCTGGGCGAACTCACGTGCGATGCCGGCCACGATCAGCCGGGCATCGGCCGTGCGGTCCTGCCGGTAGATCACGGCCTTCACCGGCGCCAGTGGCGTTCCCAGTGCGCTGCCGGGCTCCAGCCGTGCGAGCAGCTCCATCGTCCCGTCGCGGAACTCCCGCGCCGACAGGATCTCGGGCGTGATCGGCGAGATCACCACGTCCGCCGCCATGACGGCCGCGTCCTGCAATGGGCCGATCGCCCCAGGCGTGTCGATCAGGACGCAGTCGTAGGCCGAAGGGACGAGGCCTGCACGCAACGCCTGCCGCAGGCGAAAGCCGCGATCGATGCGCCCGAGCAGCCAGTTGGGCAGCCGCCCTTCCGGGTCGTCCGATGCCACCAGATGGAGGTTCGGAAAGACCGTGGGCGTGATGCTCTCGGTGACCACCTCGCCGCGGACGATGACCTCGGTGAGGCCCGCCACGGGTTGTGGTGGTGAAAGCGCAAAGTACTTCGACAGTGACGGCTGCACGTCGGCGTCGATGAGGAGCACGCGCAGTCCCATGTCGGCCAGCAGAGCCCCCAGGTTGGCGGTAAGCGTCGTCTTGCCGACGCCTCCCTTGGTGCTCGCGATGGTGAAGATGATCATCGATTCCCTCTCGAATCAGGACGGTCATCAGGCATACGGAATCACGCCGAAAAGTGTCGGGTCAGTCCTTCAAATAGTTGCCCAGGCCCTGCTGCTCGAAGATCCGCCGGATGCGCTTGATCTCCTCGTAGAGCGTCCCGCGCGGGATTCGGAGCCGCTCCGCGGCCTCTTTGATCGAGAGCCCCTCCTCTGCGAGAAGGAGGCACAGGCGCTGTTGGGCCGGTGTCAGCAGTGCGGACACGCGCATCAGGTCGATGCGCGCATGGCGGCTGTCGATGCCGCCGGAGTCCGGCGCGGCCTGTTCGTCGGCCAACACGTCACCGAGCGTCAGGCCGTCTTCGGTGCCGTCGATCGGCGCTTCAAGCGAAAACGCGCCGGGGTCACCGGCGCGCTTGTCTGCTGTCATCTCACGGACCAGGTCCGTCAACTTGTTGCGAAGCACCTGAGCCATGTAGGCCACGGGTGGTCGTGGTTCGGGCTCGGGCGGTATTCGCCTTCGCACGACGATCCAGTGCGCCAGGCACTCCTGCATCAGGTCGTCGAACTCCTCGCGCTGCAAGATCCGGTGCCGTCGCCGGTATTCGCTGACCAGCTTTTTCGCAGTGGCAATTTCCCATTTGCCCAGCCCCTGCTCTTCTTTGAGAGCCATGTTCCCCCCCGTCGGCTTGACGGAGAGGGGATCGGGCGAAATTCAACAAAAGTGGATGGGCTAATACCCAGTGAAATGGGCCTATCGCCTTGGGCTGACCCTCCACATGAACAGCCGACCCGACACTTTTCGAGCGGAATCCGTATCCCGCTCCATGGCACCACGTGATCGACGAGTGCATCGCAGTGGCTGGCGCTCATCCCAGCTGCGCGTACGCCGATTCGCGCGAGCCCACGCGCCCAAGTGACCTCAGGTCGCAAGGGGTTCCACCGGCTGGTCATGCATCTGGGCGACTTGCGTAGAGCGCATGACACATGACGCGAGTTCCGCCACGGCGCGTGACGGAACGAGGGGTATGGAGTGAGGAACGAAGAACAGGAGCAAAATGACACGCAGTCCCGGACGCCATCGCGCGTCCGCGTGTCCAGGGAAGCCACCCCCGCAGACGAGCAAGGGTACGGTGGTCGTCCGGCGCCAAGGCCGGTATCGACCAGCGCGACCGCGGTGCATCTCGCACCGGCACCCTACGTCACCATCCAACTGGCTTCGACCATCACCGGTCTGACCGAGAAAGCCATCCGCCGAAAGATCGAAGACGGCAAGTGGCTCGACGGCCGTGAGTACCGGCGCTCCCCCGATGGGGGAATCTTCATCTCGATGAAGGGATACCAGGCATGGGTCGAAAAGGGCTAGGAAACATAGAGGTTCACGGCGACAGCATTCGAGTTCGCTTCACCCTGGAGGGGAAGCGGCACGTCAAGCGCCTCACGCAGGCCGGTGTGCCCCTGCTGCCGACAGCAGCCAATCTGAAGTTCGCTCGGCGCCTTGCTGAGGACATCCAGCGCAAGATTGCGCTGGGGATCTTCAGCATGGCGGAGATGTTCCCGTCGGAGCGTGCCGAGGGTCCGTTGACGATCGCCGAACAGCTCGACACGTGGCTCGGAAGCCAGCGGATCGAGGCCAGCACGCGAGCGTCCTACGAAAGCGCAATCCGCTTCTGGAAGGCACGCATCGGCGACAAGACCCTGCGCGCGGTACGGCACAGCCAGTTCCTCACGGTGCTGGCGAACCGACCGGATCTGTCCGGCAAGACGATCAACAACTACGTCAGCGTCCTCAGGGAGGCGCTCGAACTGGCCGTCACCGACGGAATCCTGGACGCCAACCCGGCCGCGAAGATCCCTCGTGCGAGGCACCAGAAGGAGCCGCCAGACCCGTTCTCCCGCGAGGAGCTCGATCGGATCCTTGCAGACTTCGCATCACGTCACGCCGGCCAGGTATGCAACCTGGTGGAGTTCTGGTTCTGGACGGGCCTGCGCACCTCCGAGCTCTTCGCCCTATCCTGGGAGAACGTTGACCTGGCCAGCGGCACCGCACTGATCGCTGAGGCGCTGGTCCGAGGTATTCACAAGGACCGGACCAAGACGAATGTCGCCCGGACCATCAAGCTCAACAGTCGTGCCGTGGAAGCGCTGCAGCGGCAGCGCGCTCACACTCAACTGGCCGGCGGCGCGGTCTTCAACGATCCGCGATTCGGGCAGCGTTGGGTCGACGAGCGAGCGTTCCGACGTAGCTTCTGGACACCCACGCTCAAGCGGCTGGGCATCCGCTACCGACGTCCGTACAACATGAGGCATACCTACGCCACCACCATGCTGATGGCCGGCATGAATCCAGCCTTCTGCGCGCGCCAACTAGGACACTCGGTCGAAATGTTCCACCGGACCTACGCGAAGTGGCTGGACGGGGAACAGAACGACCGAGAGATGGAGCGCCTGGAGGCTTCGATAGCTCAGCAGGCGGGCACTGCAACCAAAGTCTTGGCGAGACCGGGCAGCTGACCCGGCTGCCGGCAAGGGGACCCGATCTCGTCAGGGCTTCGGCACTGCCTCGCTGGCGCGCCATGGCGCGAGGCGCTCATCGGTCCTTCAGTTCGGACAGATAGGCCGTGGCAACCTCCACGCAGTGCTCCAGGCTCGGCCGATACCCGGTCGCTGCAATCGCCCCGAAAGTCGCGACGAACCCTGGCCCGGGTCGTCCGATCTGCTCGAGGAATCGTTCTCTGTGCCGCATCAGGAACGGCGCGGCCGCCGCGAGCGCGGCCGGCTCCCGCTCGACCACCATGGCGAGGTCAAACATATCACGCGCCGTCGCCCGGTCACCGCGGTGGTACATCTTCTTGGCGATCACCTCCGCAGCCGTCTCGACGCGCACTGGCCGCCCTTGGATCTCCCACCACTCCCAGGCCGCATCAGTCAGGTTTGGCGCGGCCACGAAGTCGACTTCGCCTTCCTCGAACTGCAGCTTGACGAACGAGCCCGGCATCTCCGTGTACTCCTCGGTCAAGGCTGCCGCCGTATCGCTGAGCCGGGGCGTCACGTAGCCGAGGTACTGCGGGTCCGGCAAGAAGATGTCGATGTCCTTGCTGAGGCGGTGTCCGTACCTGAACATCAAGACGGTTCCGCCTCCGAAGGTCCAGAACGGATCAGCGAGTCCCCCATGGCGCTGGATTTCGTCGACCAGCCGCAGCGCTCGCTGGAGCAGCACTTCCCAGGGACCGGACGGCAGCGACTTCATTACAGCCACAGGCCCTGCCGGTGCACGGCCAGTGACCTGGCGAGCTTCGCAACGTTGCGCCACACAGCCTTGGGGGCAACGCCCCCGTTTGCGGCGGCTTCCTCCACGGCCATCACCACCAGTGGCACCGGCGCCTCGTCAAGCAGATGCGTCAGATGGGCCGCGTAGCCTTTCGGCACGCTACCGGTCACCAGCGCGTGGCCTAGCGTGTCAGGTGGCACCTCCTGGACGTAGCTCACGCTGGAGTTCTTCGCCGCCATCCAAAGGCCCCGCTTCCGGTCGCGCGCCGCCTGGCTCGGCGGATCGAGGTCCAGCCCCAGCACGGCGAGTACCTGGGTCACCCGGTTGAATCCCAGATCACTCAGAGCGCCCGCCTCCAGGCCGACCAGCGTCTGGCGCGAAAGACCGCTCAGGTGCGCGAGCCGGGATTGCGTCAATCCCAGCGCTTCGCGCCGCTCGCGAATGATGGTGCCCAGGTTGGAGAGGTCCACAGCTTGGTACTAGGAGATGTCGAATATTTTTGACATTTTAGTGCCTCTGGACTAATCCCGCCAGTCGTTCGCAGGCAGCATCGTAGCCGGCACGCTCCCCACAGCCAGAGCGTTCATGGCGCGGAGCGCCCGGCAATCGTCGGCACACGGGGGGGGTGGAACTGCAGCCTCAGGCCTCACCCGGCTTGACGCAAGCGACGCCCAATCCAGACCTTGGACCGCCCCGGGAATCGTCGCCGGGAGAGGGTCGAACTGAGCTCTGCAATGGCCTCAAAAACCCAGCTCAGAAGCCTGCTTCTGACACCCCTTCTTCTACGGATTTGGCCCAAATTTGGCCCACGGAGAGGGGTGTCGCGCTCTAAGCTGTTGATTTATAAGGGAAAAAGGTGGGGTGGCTGATGGGACTCGAACCCACGACGACCAGAATCACAATCTGGGACTCTACCAACTGAGCTACAGCCACCGTCGAAGCGCGAGAGTATAGGGGCAGCCGCCTCAGCGGCCAGCGCCCTCGGTGTCGGTCTGCATGCGCACGCCGGGCTCGATGCGCGCCTTGAATCGTGTGCGCAATGACGCCACGTACGCGTCGGATTCGGCCGCTGCCCACGCCTGTGCGTAACGCTCCCGCAGCATCGCATCCGCACCCGCGGCGGGCTTGCGCGGCAGCACCTGGGTGATGCGGAGCACGAGGTAACCGGCGGCCTGGAGGTCGACGCCCACGATGGCCGGCAGCGTGCGCGCATCGGCACCCATCACGGCGTCCAACACCGAGGGCGGCGCACCCTGGGTGTCCACGCGCGAGAGCACCGCGGTCGGCCCCGGCAGCGTCTCGGCCGGGGCCTGCCGCAGGGCCTGCACGCGGGCCTCGCCGGCCTGGCGCGCCAGGAGCCGGCTGCGCTCGGTCACCAGGCTCTCGCGCACGAGCGCCTTGACCTCGGCCAGCGGGCGCAACCGCGCCGGGCTGTGGCTGACGATGCGCGCGGCCACCAGTTGGTTGCTGCCGGTCTCCACGGCATCGGTGTTGCGCTTGCCTTCGATGGATTCGGTCGAGAACACCGCCGCCAGCAGCTTCGGCGACGCCAAGGGCCCGCTCGCCCCCGGGGCCGCCGTGCGGGTGACGGTGGCGGTCTGCTTCGGCAGCCTGAGCTTGTCGGCCGCCGGCTGCAGCGAGTCAGACTGCTCGTAGACGATGTCGGTGAAGGCCTGCGAGACCTTGGCCCACTCGGCGCGGGCCAGCTGTTGCCGCAGCCCGGTCTCGATCTCCGCCCGCACGGCGTCGAACGGCTTGCTCTGCCCGCCACGCACGGCCGTGACGGTGAGGAAGTGGTAGCCGAAGTCGGTCGCGAAGACTTCGCTGATCTCGCCCGGCTTCAGCCGGAAGGCCGCGTCCTCGAAAGGCTTGACCATGGCCCCGCGGCCGAAGAAGTCGAGGTCGCCACCCTGGGGGGCCGAGCCTTCGTCCTGCGAGTGCCGCCGCGCGATCTCGGCGAAACGCTTCGGGTCTTTGCGCACTTCTGCCAGCAACTCTTCTGCACGGGCCCGGGCCTTGGCCTTGTCGGCCGCCGGGGCCGAGGCATCGGCCTTGATCAGCACATGGCTGGCGCGGCGTTCCTCGGGGGTGCCGAAGCGCACGGGGTTGTCGGCGTAGAACTTGCGCAGTTCCTCCTCGCCGATCGTCTGGCGGGCAGCCAGGGCCGCCAGGTCCAGCACCAGGTACTCGATCTGGGCCTGTTCCGGGGCACGGAAATCAGCCTGCCTCGTGTTGTAGTGGGCCTCGATCTCGGCATCGCTGGGGTTCACCTGCGCCCGGAACGCCGCCGGGTCGAAGCGCTGCACCTGCACCTCACGGCGCTGCAGCAGCGGGTCGAGCGTGGCGTCGGCGATGACCGGCGTGGCCAAGGCGGTGCGCGCAGTGCCCAGTACCACCTGCTGGGCCGCGAGGTCGCCGCGCAGCTGCTGCGCGAACATCTCCGAGCTCAGGCCCTGCGCGGCCAGCTGCTCACGGCTGACGCTGCCATCGGGATTGCGGATGCCGGCGAACTGCGGGTCGGTCGCGAAGAGTCGACGCAGGCGGTCATCAGCGGGTGCCAGGTGCATCGCCCGGCCGGCCGCATCGAGCACGCGCTCGCGCACCAGGCCTTCCAGCGTCGCCGCGCGTGCGGCATCGGTGTCCAGACCCGTGGCGTCCGGGTTCTCGCGCCGCTGGCGATCAACGGCCCGCTGATGGGCACGCTCCCACTCGGCGCGCGTGATCGAGCGGCCGTCGACACGGGCGACGCTGGCGTTGCTGCCATCGCGGAACTGCGTGTAGCCCTCGACGCCGAAGAAGACAAACGACGGGATGATCAGCAGCAGCAACGCACCCAGCACGATGCGGGTGTGGTTGCGGACGAAATCGAACATGGAGAAGAACCTCGGGCCAACGGATGCGGCCATGCGCGTCGACGGAACAGCAGGCTGCGGCGGCGTGCAGGCTGACCGCCACCCTGCTCATGCTTGAGCGGGCGCGGATTCTACGCAGCAGGACTCCCGAACCCGCTTGGGGCCCGGAGGGTGTGCTGGTGGGTGCTGACGGGTTCGAACCGCCGACCTACGCCTTGTAAGGGCGCCGCTCTACCGACTGAGCTAAGCACCCGGTGGCCTGGGGGGCCTGCGCGCGCCAGGCACGCGCCAGGGCCGAGACTCAGAGCGCGTCGCGAAGGCCCTTGCCAGGGCGGAACTTCGGGACCTTGGCCGCCTTGATCTTGATCGCCGCGCCGGTTCGAGGGTTGCGCCCGGTGCGTGCGGCGCGCTTGGGCGCCGTAAACGTGCCGAAGCCGGTGATGGTGACGCTCTCCCCCTTCTTGAGCGTCTTTTTCACGGCGCCGATCAGCGCCTCCAGCGACCGCGACGCCGCGGCCTTGGAGATGTCGGCCTGCGTGGCGATATGTTCGATCAGTTCACTCTTGTTCACGTCGCGAGTCCCCTGTAAGAGGCATGTCTTGTGGCGGGCGCTGCGCCCCTCGTCGCGGCGCAGCGTCACGGGCGGCGCGCATTAGAGCGCCCGCGTCGAATGGGTGTCAAGCAGGGCCGGGATTCTAGGTGCAACTGGCGTCGCTCAGCCACCGGCCAGGGCCTGGGCGATGGCCTGCCCGACGTCAGCGGTGCCGGCCTGGCCGCCGATGTCGCGCGTGCGCGGGGCCTGGGGGTCGGCCAGCGTGGCCTCGATGGCGCGCAACACGGCGTCGTGGGCGCGGCGGTGCCCCAGGAACTCGAGCATCAGCGCCGCGCTCCAGATCTGCCCGATCGGGTTGGCGATGCCCTGCCCGGCAATGTCCGGTGCCGAGCCGTGCACGGGCTCGAACAGGCTCGGCCACTGCCGCGTGGGGTTGAGGTTGGCCGAGGGCGCGATGCCGATCGTGCCGGTGCAGGCCGGGCCCAGATCGGACAGGATGTCGCCGAAGAGGTTGCTCGCCACGACAACGTCGAACTGCTGCGGCCGCTGTACGAAGTGCGCGGTCAGGATGTCGATGTGGAACTGGTCGACGGCCACCTGCGGATACTGCGCCGCCATCGCCTTCAGGCGCTCGTCCCAGTACGGCATGGTGATGGCAATGCCGTTGCTCTTGGTCGCGCTGGTGAGCTTGCGCCGTGGGCGCGAGGCCGCCAGTTCGAAGGCGAACTTCAGCACGCGGTCGACGCCATGGCGCGACATCACCGTCTCCTGGATGACGACCTCGCGCTCGGTACCCTCGAACATGCGGCCGCCGACGCTGCTGTACTCGCCTTCGGTGTTCTCGCGCACGATCCACATGTCGATGGCACCCGGTGCCAACGGCCGGCCGGCGCGGTCGACCAGCGGCGAGTGGATGCCGGGCATCAGCCGTGCCGGGCGCAGGTTGACGTACTGGTCGAACTCGCGCCGCATCTTCAGCAGGCTGCCCCAGAGCGAGACGTGATCAGGCACGGTAGCCGGCCAGCCCACGGCACCGTAGAAGATGGCTTCGAAGCCCGCGAGCCGCTCCTTCCAGTCATTCGGCATCATCTGGCCGTGCTTCGCAAAGTAGCCGCAGTGGGCAAAGTCGAAGTGCTCGATCTGCAGCGCGATGCCGAAGCGGCGGGCCGCAGCCTCGAGCACGCGCAGTCCCTCGGGCATGACCTCGTTGCCGATGCCGTCGCCGGCCAGCACAGCGATGCGGTGGGGGCGGGTGTTCATGGTTCAGCTCTCCATCGAGTGAAGGAATTCCAGGGCGTCGGTGATCAGCGCTCGAGGCTGTTCTTCGGCGATGCATGGGCCACAGCGCACGGCGCGGGCGTCCAGCCGGGCAGCGGCGGCGGCCATGCAGGCGCTGCGGCCGTGACCGCGCAGGTCCGGCGGGCCAATCGGTGCCACATCGCGTGCGTCTGCGGGTGGCCGTGCAACAACAGCAGCGCCGGGCCGCGCCCGCCGCGGCGCAGGAGCAGCGGCACGCCGGCAGGCGCGCGCGCCTCGGCAGCGAACCCGGGGAACAGGTTGGCAGACATGCTCAACGCGCTGGCGAACGCACCACCAGCGCCACGCCGGCCGCGCTCAGCACCAGGCCCAGCAACACGCCGGGCCCCAGCGACTCGCCGAACAGCAGCCAGGCCATCACGGCCGTGCACGGGGGTACCAGATACATCAGGCTCGTCACCTGGGTGGCCGCGCCGCGCTGGATCAGCAGGTACAGCAGCGAGCTGCCGCCCAAGGTGAGCACCACCACGCTCCAGGCCATCGCGCCGGCCAGCTCCGGGTGCCAGCGCCATCCACCCAGCGGGGAGCAGGCCTCGACCAACGCCAGCGGCAGGGTGGCCGCCAGCGCCGCCAGCAGCTGCACGCAGTTGGCGCTGCGCACGTCGCAAGGCTGCACCCAGCGCTTCTGGTACAGCGTGCCGCCCGTGATCGACAGCAGCGCCAGCACCGCGCAGGCCACGCTGGTCCAGCCGGCTTCGCCGACGCCGAGCTTGTGCCACACCACCAGCAGCAGGCCCGCCAGGCCCAGCGCCAGACCGGCCCACTGGCGCGCGTTCACGCGCTGGGCGGCGCCCGAGGCGACGCCGCTCAGCCACATCGCCGTGAGCAGCGGCTGCAGCCCCACGATCAAGGCCGCCAGTCCCGCCCCGAGGCCCAGCTTCACCGCCAGCCACACGCCACCCAGGTAGCCGGCATGCAGCAGCACGCCGGTCACGGCCAGGTGCAGCCACTGCGCGCGGCCCTGCGGCCAGGCCACCCGCGACAGCACGATCCAGGCCACGAAGCACAGCGCGCTCAATCCGTAGCGCAGGGCCAGAAAGCCCAGCGGCGGGGCGTGCGGCATGCCGTAGCGCGCGACCACGAAGCCAGTGCTCCAGATGAGCACGAACACGGCCGGCATCGCGCGCAGCAGCGCCTCGTGCCCGCCAGCGGGGCCAGCCGCGGCGCTCAGGACAGCCTCACCGGGCGCGGGCGCGGATCTCGGGGATCGCCTTGCGCAGGTAGTACACCATCGACCACACCGTGAGCACCGTGGCCAGCCAGATCAACGCCGTGCCCCACCGCCGCGTGTCGATGACGCCGAACAGACCGCCGTCGTACAACAAAAAGGGGATGGCCACCATCTGCACGGTGGTCTTGAGCTTGCCGATCATGTGCACCGCCACACTGCGCGTGGCGCCGATCTGCGCCATCCACTCGCGCAGCGCGCTGATGGCGATCTCGCGGCCGATGATGATCAGCGCCACGATGGCGTCGACGCGGCCCAGATCCAGCAGCACCAGCAGCGCGGCGCAGATCAGGAACTTGTCGGCCACGGGGTCGAGGAAGGCGCCGAAGGCCGAGGTCTGGTTGAGCTTGCGGGCGAGGTAGCCGTCAAGCCAGTCGGTGAGCGCGAACAGCACGAACAGCGAGGTCGCGACCAGGTTCTTCGTCGCCATGGGCCACGACAGCCAGTACACGCCGATGATCAGCGGGATGGCCGCGATGCGGGCCCAGGTGAGCAGCGTGGGAACGGTGAAGAACATGGGTGGCGATGGACGGCAGGCTCAAGCGCACGGGCGATGTTGGAGAGGGCATTTCGTCGAATCAATGCAGTGCACGGTAGATCTCCTCTGCCAGTTCGGCACCGATGCCTTCGACACTCGCCAGCTCGTCCACCGCCGCCGCCGCCACCCCGCGCAGTCCGCCAAAGCGCTGCAGCAGCCGGGCACGCTTGCGCGGCCCGATCCCCGGAATGTCTTCGAGCCGGCTGCCACCGGTGCGGACACGGGCTCTCTTGGCCCGCATGCCGGTGATCGCAAACCGGTGGGCCTCGTCGCGGATCTGCGCCACCAGCATGAGAGCAGCCGAATCATGCCCGAGTTGCACCTTGGGCCGGCCGTCGGCGAACACCAACTCCTCCAGGCCCACCTTGCGGCCCTCGCCCTTTTCGACGCCGACGATGAGGCCGATGTCCAGGCCCAGCGACTCGAAGACCTCGCGCGCGATGCTGACCTGGCCGCGCCCGCCGTCGACCAGCACAAGGTCGGGCAGGCGGGCCTGGGAGGCGCGGGTGGGCTGTGCATCCGCCCCGGCGGTCTCGGCAGGGGCGGCCTCGCCGCCTTCGCGCACCAGCTCGGCCAGCCGGGCATAGCGCCGCGTCAGCACCCGGCGCATGGCGGCGTAGTCGTCGCCGCCGGTGATGCCATCGATGTTGAAGCGGCGGTACTGCGCGCTCTGCATGGCGTGGCCTTCATAGACCACGCAGCTGGCCTGCGTGGCCTCGCCGGCCGTGTGGCTGATGTCGAAGCACTCGATGCGCAACGTGGCGGGCTCTTCCACGTCCAGATCCAGCGCCTCGATGAGCGCGCGCGTGCGCGCCTGGGCCGAGCCTTCTTCGGCCAGCAGGCGCGCCAGTGCGAGCTCGGCCCCCTTGGCCGCCATCTCCAGCCACACACGGCGCTGCTCGCGCGGCTGGTGCGTGGCGCGCACGCGGGCGCCGTTGCCCTCGGCCAGGGCCTCGATCAGGGCCTTGTCGACCACATGGCTCGTCACCAGCAGCGGCGGCACCGGCTGGCCGGTGTAGTGCTGCGCGATGAAGGCCTCGAGCACCGCGCTCTCCACGCTGCGCTCGGGCGCGCCGACGTCGAGCTCGTCGTCTTCGGGCGCGATCTCGGCCACGGCCAGGGTGGCGCCGTCCTGCACGTGCGCGGGGAAGTGCGCGCGGTCGCCCAGGTGGCGGCTGCCGCGCACCATGGCCAGGTTGACGCAGGCGCGGCCACCGGCCACCTTGACGGCGAGGATGTCGACGTCGCGGTCGCTGGCGTTGAGGCTGCTCGCGTCCACCGTCTGCTGCTGCAGCACGCGCGAGAGGCTGCCGATGCGGTCACGGCAGGCCGCAGCGCGCTCGAACTCCAGGTTCTCGGCCAAGCCCATCATCTGCGACTGCAGGTCTTCGATGACCTCCTGGGTCTGGCCCAGCAAAAAGCGCTCGGCGTCGCGCACGTCGCGCGCGTAGTCCTCCCCGCTGATCAGGCCCACGCAAGGGCCGCTGCAGCGCTGAATCTGGTACAGCAGGCAGGGCCGGCTGCGGTTGGCGTAGACCGTGTCCTCGCAGGTGCGCAGCCGGAAGGCCTTTTGCATGAGCTGGATGGTCTGCTTCACCGCCCAGGCGTTGGGGTAAGGCCCGAAGTAGCGGTGCCGGCGGTCCACCGCGCCGCGGAAGTAGGCCATGCGCGGGAACGGATGCGTGACGAGCTTCAGGTAGGGATAGCTCTTGTCGTCACGGAACAGGATGTTGAAGCGCGGCTGCAGCGTCTTGATGAGGTTGTTCTCGAGCAGCAGTGCCTCGGCCTCGGTGCGCACCACCGTGGTCTCCAGCCGCGCGATGCGCGCCACCATCTGGCCGACGCGCGTGCCGTCGTGATCGCGCTGCAGGTAGCTCGAGACGCGCTTGCGAAGGTGACGCGCCTTGCCCACGTACAGCAGGCCGCCCTGGGCGTCGAACCAGCGGTAGACGCCGGGCAGGCCGGGCAGCGCGGCCACCTCGGCCAGCAGCCGGGAGCGCTCGGCGCCGGGGCCCGCGGGCGGGGCATCGCCGGCTGGCTCTGCCTGCGGGGGGGCGTGCAACTCGTCGCCAGGTGACGTCATCGAGACCGATTGTCCACGGCTTCGATAATCCGTCCGTGCCGGACCACTCCTTTCGACCGCGCCCGCCGACTCTGCGCTGGAGCATCTACTGCCGCGTGATCGACAACCTCGGGGACGTCGGCGTCTGTTGGCGGCTGGCGGCCGACCTCGCCGCGCGCGGCGCGCGGGTGCGCCTGGTGATCGACGACGCCTCGCCGCTGGTCTGGATGGCGCCGCAGGGCGCGCCGGGCGTGGTGGTGGTGCCCTGGGCCGAGGCCGAGGCCGCGCCCGGCGAGCCGGGCGACGTGGTGATCGAGGCCTTCGGCTGCAACCCACCCCCCGCGGCCGTGAGGGCGATGGTGGCGCGGCAGCCACCGCCGGTGTGGATCAACCTCGAGCACCTGAGCGCGGAGGACTGGGTCGAACGCGCCCACCGCCTGCCCTCGCCGCAGCCCAGCGGCTTGACGAAGTGGTTTCTGTTTCCGGGCTTTTCGGCGCGAACCGCCGGGTTGCTGCGCGAGCCGGGCCTGCTGGCGCGGCGCGCAGCCTTCGACGGGCGCGCCTGGCTGGCCGAGCGCGGCTGGGCTGCACGTACGGGCGAGCGTGTCGTGCTGCTGTTCAGCTACGCCAACCCGCTGCTGCCGTCGCTGTGCCAGGCGTTGGCCAGCGCGCCGACGCTGCTGCTCGTGCCACCCGGCCCCGCCCAGACGACGCTGACCGGCGGCTCGCCCCCGCCCGCGGGCCTGCGCGTGCTGGCCCTGCCCTGCGTGAGCCAGCCCGACTTCGACCACCTGCTGTGGAGCGCCGACCTGGCCTTCGTGCGCGGCGAGGATTCTCTGGTGCGTGCGCTGTGGGCCGGCTCACCCTTCGTCTGGCAGGCCTACCCGCAGCATGACGGCGTTCACCACCACAAGGTCGATGCCTTGCTGGCGCGGATGGCGCTGCCGGCGGCCGTGCAGTCGCTATGGCATGCCTGGAACGGTCGCGAGGGGACGTCCTGGCCGGGTTTGCCCGCCCCGGGCGACACCTTGGCGTGGCAACGCGCCGTGGCCGCCTTTCGGGCGCAGCAGTCGACACTGCCCGACTTGGCCACCTCGCTGCAGGCCTTCGTGCACCAGGCCGGGCACAGCGGCGCGTCACCGACCTGAAGACCCTGCCCTGCTAGACTTGCGGGCTTTTTCGCCCGCTGCCAGCCCTTGGGCACCGGCGCGGACACCCCCGACACCTGCCGCAGGCGCCCAAGCCTGCCCCAACCCGTTCGTCGAACCATGAAACTCGCTCAGGAAATCCGCGCCGGCAACGTGATCATGCAGGGCAAGGACCCGATGGTCGTGCTCAAGACCGAGTACAGCCGCGGCGGCCGAGGCGCCGCGACCGTGCGCATGAAGATGAAGAGCCTGCTCAGCGGCTTTGGCGCCGAGTCCGTGTTCAAGGCCGACGACAAGATGGACCAGATCATCCTCGACAAGAAGGAGTGCAGCTACTCCTACTTCGCCGACCCGATGTACGTGTTCATGGACGCCGACTACAACCAGTTCGAGGTCGAGGCCGACAACATGGGTGATGCCATCCACTACCTCGAAGACGGCATGCAGGTCGAGGTGACCTTCTACGACGGCAAGGCCATCAGCGTGGAGATGCCCACCACCGTGGTGCGCGAGATCACCACCGATCCCGCCGTCAAGGGCGACACCTCCGGCAAGGTACTCAAGCCGGCCAAGCTGGTGGGCACGGGCTTCGAGATCAGCGTGCCGATCTTCGTGGAGAACGGCGACAAGGTCGAGATCGACACCCGCACGCACGAGTACCGCAAGCGGGTCTGACGCAGCCCGCGCTGTCGGCCACCGAGGGCGCCCATGGGCGCCCTTTGTCTTGGGCCCGCCGCTCCATCCGCCGTATGCTGTTTGACGCAGCTTCCACCCCACCGTGAGCGCCTTCGACTTCGACGCCGCCGTCCAGGCGCCCTTCCGCATGCAGCCCGGGCTGCGCCGGCTGCCGGCCGGCGCGCGGCAGCTCACGCCGCTGGCGCCGGGATCGCGCCACCAGCGCGAGAAGCTGGCCGTGCTGTCGGCCTTCTGGCCGCAGGCCCTGGTGGCAGCACCCGGCTTCGATGCGCACCCGGCGCTCGACGCCCTGGCCGCGCACGCCGCTGCCGAGCAGCCCGAAGCCTGGGGCGTGGACGACACCGGCCGCTGGCACGCGAAGCAGCTCGCCACCGCCGTCCGGACCGACGGCACGGTGGAGGCTTTGCAGGCCGGCCGCTTCGGCCTGGGCGACGAGATCGCACGCTGCCTGCGACCGCTGCCCGCCCCGTGGCGTCGGGCCGCCCTGCTGGCGTTGGCCTTTGCCGAAGATTTTGCCGTGGTCCATGCCGACGACGGCACCATCCCGTGGATGGCCGTGTGCCTGCCCAGCCACTGGGCCCCGCCCGAGAAGGTGGGTCGCGCCTTTGCCGAGGTGCACGCGCCCGTGGCGGACAACGCGGTGCTGCTGCGCGCCAGCGCCGCGCTGATGCGGCTGGTGGGCGGCGGTGAGCGCTGGGAGCGCTTCGTCTGGAACGTGACCGACGAACCGCGGCTGAACGCCCACCCGGCGCACCAGGCGCCCGAGCGCTGGGCGCAGACCGCCGTGGGCCAGGCCTGGTTCCGCAGCGAGCGCCAGACCTTCGTGCCGGTGCCCGGCGCGGCGCAGGCCGTGTTCACCATCCTCGTCGACGTGCAGCCGCTGGCCGCCGTGCTGAACGACGCGCCGCGCACACAGGCGCTGCACGACGCCCTCGCGTCGATGAGCCCGGCGGTGCTGGCCTACCGCGGCCTGACGGCGGTGCGCGGGCCGCTGCTGCAGTGGCTGCGCGCGCATGGCGAGCAGCGGGCCGCGGCGGCATGAACACAGGCCCGCTGCGGCCGGCGCGCATCGTCTTCCCGGCCGACGGCGGGCCTCCCGAGGCGCCGGACTTCGGCGACGTCTACCACCCGCGCATCGGCGCGCTGGCGCAGGCGCGGCACGTGTTCCTGGCGGGCAACGGGCTGCCGGCGCGCTGGGCCGGGCGGGCGCACTTCACCGTGCTCGAGACCGGCTTCGGCCTCGGCCACAACCTGCTGGCCCTTTGGGACGCCTGGCGGTCAGACGCCGCCCGGCCAGCACGGCTGCACGTGGTGTCGCTGGAGCTGCACCCGCCCACCGCGGCCGAGCTGGCGCGCGCCCATGCCGCGTCGCCGCTGCCCGACCTGGCCGCAGCCCTGGTGGCCGCCTGGCCGCCGCTGGCGCGCGGGCTGCACGTCCTCGAGTTCGAAGGCGGCCGACTGCGCCTGACGCTGGGCCTCGGCGAGGCCACCGCGCTTGTGCCGCGCCTGCGTTTGCAAGCCGACGCACTGCTCCTGGACGGCTTTGCGCCCGACCGCAACCCGGCGCTGTGGAGCCCGCCGCTGTTCAAGGCACTGGCGCGGCTGGCCGCACCAGGCTGCACCGCCGCCACCTGGAGCGTGGCGCGGGCGGTGCACGAGGGCTTGCAGGCCGCCGGATTCGAGGTGGAGCGCCTGCCGGGCATCGGCGGCAAGCGCGAGATCACGACCGCAAGGTTTCGCCCTCGCGTGGCGCCGCGTGGGCCCGTGCCACTGGCGGTGCGGTCGGAGCACCCGCTCGCGGCCGTGGTGGTGGGCGCCGGCCTGGCCGGCGCGGCCTGTGCCCGCGCGCTGGCCACGGCCGGCATGCCCGTGACGGTGCTCGACGCCGCACCCGAGCCGGCGGCCGGCGCCAGCGGCAACCCGGCCGGCTTGGTGCACGCCATCGTCAACGGCGAAGACGGGTCCTACGCGCGCCTGTTCCGCGCCGCGGCGTTGCGCGCGGCGCAGGTGTATGGCGAAGCGCTGGCGGCCGGCGGCGTGGCCGGCGCGCTGCACGGCCTGCTGCGCCTGGCCTCGGCCGGCCAGACGGCCGCGTCGATGCAGGCGCTGGCACAGCGCCTGGGGCTGCCGGCCGAGGTGGCCGAGGCGATGGATGCCGAAGCAGCCAGCGCGCGCGCCGGCTTGCCCTTGCCTGCCCCTGCCTGGCACCACCCGCGTGGCGGCTGGGTGGCGCCAGCCGAGTGGGTGCGCTCGGTGCTGTCGCGGCCGGGCATCGACTTCCGCGGCGGCACGTCGGTGCAGGCCCTGCAGCGCGGGGATGACGGGCGCTGGCAACTGCTCGGCCGCGACGGCACACCGCTGGCCCGCGCACCGCTGGTGGTGCTGGCCAACGCCGAGGCCGCCGCCACGCTGGCCCCGCCCCTGCCGTTGCCGTGGCCTCTGCAGCGTGTGCGCGGTCAGGTGAGCTGGTGGCCCGCCGACGCCGTCCCTGCCCTGGACTGCGCGCTGGCCGGCGACGGCTACGCCATCGCATCAGCCGGCCGCATGCTCTGCGGCGCGACGCAGCAGCGCCCCAGTGAGCCGGGCCACGAGGACACCGCGCCACGCGAGGCCGACCACCGCTTCAACCTGGAACGCTTCGCCCGGCTGACCGGCCTGCCCACGCCCGAGCCCGGCTCCTGCCGGGGCCGTGTGGGCTGGCGTGTGAGCAGCGACGACCGCCTGCCGATCGCTGGCGCTCTGCCGCTGGCCGAGCCGGGCCTGTCCGCGTCGCGCTTGATGCAGGCACGAGCATGGCCACGCCATCCAGGTCTGTTCGTGCTGACGGCCCTGGGCTCGCGAGGGCTCACCCTGGCGCCGCTGCTGGGCGAGTTGGTGGCGGCGCAGGCGCTGGGCCTGCCGTGGCCGCTGGAGCAGGACCTGGCCGACGCCGTCGACCCGGTGCGCTGGGCCGTGCGCGCCATGCGCCAAGGACCGGGTTGAACCTAGGAGCGTGGGCGGCAGAAATCCAGCCCCGCGTTGGGCCGGCGCGGGGCTGGATTTCTGCCGCCCACGCTCCTAGATCCGGTACACCGTTCAGGTCGGCGGGTTGCCCTCGGTCGGCGCGGCAGCCGGCGCGTCATCGGCGTCGTCATCGGGCACGGGCGGCAGGCCGCCGGCCTTGCGCAGCGCCTTCTCGCGATCCTTCTCTTCCTTCTTCTTCTTCTTGGCCAGCTCACGCTGGCGCTTCTCGAACGAGTAGTTGGGCTTGGCCAAAGGCGCTCCTTGCTGGGGGCCGGTGCGGCAACGGGTGCCGCCGCCCCCGCATTAGAACACCAGGGTCTGCACGCCCTGCAAGGTGCCGAGTAGGCACACCTGTGCACGGTGACGTGCGAACAGGCCCACCGTCACCACCCCCGGCCACTGGTTGATCTCGGTCTCCATCGCGAGCGGGTCGGTGATGGCCAGGCCATGCACGTCCAGGATCGGGTGGCCGTTGTCCGTGAGCACGCCCGCGCGCGGCACGGCACGGCCGCCGATGGCGGCGAAGCGCCGCACCAGCTGCGGCAGCGCCATCGCCACCACCTCCACCGGCAGCGGGAAGCGGCCCAGCACCTGCACGCGCTTGCTGCCGTCGGCGATGCAGACGAAGCGCTCGGCGAGGTCGGCGACGATCTTCTCGCGCGTGAGCGCCGCGCCGCCGCCCTTGATCATGTGGCCGTGGCCGTCGATCTCGTCGGCGCCGTCCACGTAGACACCCAGGCGCTCCACCGTACCCGCCTCGACGACCGCGATGCCGTGCCGCAGCAGCCGCTGCGTGCTGCGCTCCGAGCTCGACACGGCACCCGGCAACTGCAGCGCTCCGGCAGCGATGCGCGCGGCCAACGCGTCGATGAACAGGTCCACCGTGCTGCCGGTGCCCACGCCGAGCACCTGGCCCGGGGGGACATAGGGCAGCGCCGCGTCGGCGACCAGCGCCTTGAGTTCGTCTTGCGTGGGGATGGGCGTCGTCATGGCGAGGATTATCCCGGCCGTCGTGCCCGCCCCCTGCCGCGACCCTGCCCTGACAATCACGCCCCATGCCCCTCGTGCCCTACGCGCTGACGCGCCCCTTCCTCTTCGGGCTCGACCCCGAAACCGCCCACGACCTGACGCTGGGCGCCATCGCCCGCGCGCAGAACTCGCCCGCGCAATGCCTGTGGGCCGCGGCACGGGTGGACGACCCCGTCACCGTGGCCGGGCTGCGATTCCCCAACCGCATCGGCCTGGCCGCGGGCCTGGACAAGAACGGCCGCTGCATCGACGGCCTGGGCGCGATGGGCTTCGGCTTCATCGAGGTCGGCACGGTCACGCCCAAGGGCCAGCCGGGCAACCCCAAGCCGCGCATGTTCCGACTGCCCGAGCGGCAGGCGCTGATCAACCGGCTGGGCTTCAACAACGAGGGCCTGGAGGTCTTCGTGGCCAACGTGCAGCGCGCCCACCGCTTCCGCACCGGTGGCGGCGTGCTGGGCCTGAACATCGGCAAGAACGCGGCCACGCCAATCGAGCGCGCGGCCGACGACTACCTGCTGGGCCTGGCCGGCGTCTACCCGCACGCCGACTACGTGACGGTCAACATCTCCAGCCCCAACACGCAGAACCTGCGCGCGTTGCAAAGCGACGCCGCGCTCAGCGCGCTGCTGTCGCTGCTGATGGAGCGCCGCGCCGAGCTGGCACACGCGCAGGGGCGCAAGGTGCCGCTGTTCGTGAAGATCGCGCCCGACCTCGAGCCTGCGCAGGTGGCGGTGATCGCCACCACGCTGCAGCAAAACGGCGTCGACGGCGTGATCGCCACCAACACCACGGTGGCGCGCGACGCCGTGGAGGGGCTGCGCCATGCCAACGAGACCGGCGGCCTGAGCGGCGCGCCGGTGCTGGAGCCCAGCAACCGCGTGATCCGGCTCCTGCGCAGCGCGCTTGGGGCTGCGTTCCCCATCATCGGCGTGGGCGGCGTGATGGGCGGTGCCGACGCGCGCGGCAAGCTCGAAGCGGGTGCAGACCTGGTGCAGATCTACACCGGGCTCATCTACCGCGGGCCTGAGATCGTGGGCGAGGCGGCGCGCGCGGTGCAGGGCTGGCAGCGCCGCTGAACCCGGGGCTGGCGCCGATGTTCAGCGCCCGGCCTTCAGCGCAACACTGCCGCCAGCGCCTCGGCCGCCCAGCGGCGCAGGCCGGCCACCAAGGCCGGCTGCGGGGGGCCCTCGCCGCAGGCCCGCACGGCCACGGCCTCGGTGTCCTCGCCCTCGGCGTCCACGTGCGTGGCGCCGGCCGGCTGCACCAGGGCGACGCCCGCCGCGCGCAGCGCCGGCAACGCCAGGTGCATCGCGTTGCAGCGCACGGGCGGCGCCAGTGTGGCGTGCAGCGGCCGTCCGGCCAGCGCCTGCAGCGCCGCCTGCAAAGGCGCCGCGCCGACGGGATCGAAGAGGATCGCGCCGGCCACGCGCGCCGGCTCGTGCGCCGCCATCGCGGCACCGACCTGCGCCGCGAACAGACCCCCGGCCGAGTGCCCAGCCACAACGGCGCGCGCCGGTGCTGCGCGGCCATCGGGCGATCGCGCCGCGGGCGACAGCCACCAGGCCGCCAGCGCGCGGGCCAGCGCCGGGGCGCCCCGGGCCAAACCAGCGTCGCCCTCGACGCCGCGGTCGGCGTTCACGCACAGCGTGGCCACGCCCTGCGCTGCCAGCGCCGCCGCCGTTGCGCGAAGGTTGGCGCAGCGGCGCGCAAAGCCGTGCTGCACCAGCACCCAGGCACGCGGCTCGGCGGCCGGCAGATGCCACTCGACGTCAAACACGTCGCCGGCCAACGCCAGACGGTCGAAGGCGCGGCTCACGCCCGCGGGCAGGGGGGCCGGCGGCGGCAGCGCGGTGCAGCCGGCCAACGCGAGCACCGCCGCGAGAAGGGCACGGCATCTCCTCCCTGTCTCAGTCACCGCGCACCTCGCCTTCGCGCCGCGGGTCGGCGGCAGCGCGCCACCCGCCCGGCGTGTGCTGAAGCGCGTGCAGCCCGCTGGCCAGCGGCATCGTCTGTACCGTGTGGCCCCGCGCGCGCAGCGCAGCCATCACGGGCGCCGGCCAGCGGCCGGCTTCCAGGATCGTCACCGGCCCGTTGAGGCTGGCCAGCATCGGCTCGGCCAGCGCATCGCCCAGCTCGACACCGCGCACCAAGGTCGCATCGATCACGCGCACCACCGCCGGGATGATGAACGGCCCCAGCGCCGAACCCAGCACCAGCACCGGCTCGCCGGGCGACGCGCCGCGGCGGCGGTCGAACACCACGGTTGGGCTCATGCTGCTGCGTGGCCGCTTCCCGGGCTGCACACGGTTGGCCACGGGCCGGCCCTGTGCGTCCTCAGGCGCGAAGGCGAAGTCGGTGAGCTGGTTGTTGAGCAGGAAGCCGCCAGGCAGCCCGGTGCCGCCGTCGCTGACGATCTGCGCGCCGAACTGCGCCTCGATGGAAGCGGTGAGCGCGACGACACCGCCTTCGGCGTCGGCCACGCTCAGGTGCGTGGTGCCCAGCGGCTCAGGCTGCGCGATCGATCCCAACATCACGGCACCCACCGGCTGGCCGGGCTCGGCGCTGCCCAGGCTGCGCGGCCCCACCTTCAAGGCGCGGCTGTGCAGGTAGGCGGGCTTCAGCAGGTTCCGCCAGTCGCCGCCCGGGGCGTCCACGAAGGCCGGGTCCGCCACGTAGGCCGCGCGGTCGGCGAAGGCCAGGCGCGAGACCTCGGCCCAGCGGTGGGCGCGCTCGGCCTCGTCGGCCGGGGGCCCGGTCGAGCGCTCCACCGCTTGCGCCAGCGCCAGCATCTGCGCCACCGCGAGGCCGCCCGACGAAGGCGGCGGGAAGCCACAGACACGCCAGTGCTCGCGCCAGTCGATGCACAAGGGCTCGCGCTCGACGGCGCGGTAGGCCGCAAGGTCGGCCTCGGTCAGGCGGCCCGGCCGCTGCGCGTGGCCTTGCACGCGCTGCGCGATGTCGGCGGCGATGGCGCCGCGCAGCATCGCGGCGGAGCCATCGGCCGCAATGCGCCGCAACACCGCCGCCAGCGCCGGGTTGGCCACGCGCTCGCCCACCGCGCGCGGCGTGCCGTCGGCGCGGAAGAACAGCGCCGCGGCGCGCGGATCGTCGCGCAGCGTCGGCGTGTCGCTCAACTGGCGGTGCAGGCGCGGGCCGATGGGCGCGCCGGCCTCGGCCAGCGCGATCGCCGGCTGAAGCAGCCGCGCCCAGGGCAGGCGGCCACCTTGCGCGTGCGCCGCTGCCCACACCGCCACCGCAGCGGGCACGCCCACGGCCAGCCCACTGCGCTGGGCCTCGCGCAGCGCCAGCAGCCGGCCGTCGGAGCCGGCGAACAAGGCGTCGGTGGCGGCGGCTGGCGCCGTCTCGCGTCCGTCCCAGGCGCGCAGACGTCGGCCGTCCCAGTGCAGCAGCAGTGCCCCGCCGCCGATGCCGCTGGCCTGCGGCTCCACCACGCCCAGCACAAAGGCCGTGGCAATGGCCGCGTCGAGCGCATTGCCGCCGTCGCGCAGCACGGCCAGGCCGGCCTCGGCGGCAAGAGGGTGCGCGGCGGCGACGGCGTGGCGCGCGAAAATCCGCGCGGGCTTGGCAGCGAAACCGCTGGCACCTTCGGGCACCGCGGCTGCGGGGGCCGGTGGCGGTGATCCAGGCGATGGCAAGCTGCTGCAAGCCCCCAGGCAGGCACTCGCCACCGCACCCAAGGCAGCGCGGCGCCACATCACCCCAATGGGCCGGCCACGTGCCGTCGGTGCAGGCTCGATCAAGCTTCTCAATGCAGCGGCACGCCCGTCTTGGCCTGCAGCTCGTCGCGTGTGACGCCGGGCGCCATCTCCAGGAGCTTCAGTCCATGAGGGGTCACATCCAACACGGCCAGGTCGGTGATGATGCGGTCGACCACGCCCACGCCGGTCAGCGGCAGCGTGCACTGCGGCAGGATCTTCAGCTCAAAGCCCGAGCCGTCCTTCTTGCGCGCCACGTGCTCCATCAGCACGACGACGTTCTTCACGCCGGCCACGAGGTCCATGGCACCGCCCATGCCCTTGACCATCTTGCCCGGGATCATCCAGTTGGCGAGGTCGCCCTTGGCCGACACCTGCATGGCGCCGAGGATGGACAGGTTGATCTTGCCGCCGCGGATCATCGCGAAGCTGTCGTGGCTGCCGAAGATGCTGCTGCCGGGCAGCGTGGTCACGGTCTGCTTGCCGGCATTGATGAGGTCGGGGTCGACCTCGGCCTCGTCGGGGAAGGGGCCGATGCCGAGCATGCCGTTCTCGCTCTGCAGCCAGACCTCGATGCCCTCGGGCACGAAGTTGGCCACCAACGTGGGCAAGCCGATGCCGAGGTTGACGTAGTAGCCGTCCTGCAGTTCGCGGGCCGCGCGCGCGGCCATTTCGTCGTGGGTCCAGGGCATGGTGGTGTCCTCAGCCTTTCGGGTTCTGCTGTGTCGTGCGCTTCTCGATGCGCTTCTCGGGCGTGGCGTTGAGCACCAGCCGGTTCACGTAAATGCCGGGCAGGTGGATCGAGTCTGGATCGAGGCTGCCGGTCTCGACGATCTCCTCAACCTCGACCACGCTCACACGGCCGGCCATGATGACCGCGGGGTTGAAGTTGCGCGCCGTGCGGCGGAAGACGAGGTTGCCGGACTTGTCGGCCTTCCAGGCCTTGCCCAGGCTCAGGTCGGGTACCAGCGCGCGCTCCATCACGTAGAGCTCGCCATCGAACTCGCGCGTTTCCTTGCCTTCGGCCACCAAGGTGCCCACGCCCGTCTTGGTGAAGAAGGCCGGGATGCCCGCGCCGCCGGCGCGCAGCTTCTCGGCCAGCGTGCCCTGGGGCGTGAACTCCAGTTGCAGCTCGCCCGCCAGATACTGGCGCTCGAACTCCTTGTTCTCGCCCACGTAGCTGGCGATCATCTTCGTGATCTGCCTTGTTGCCAGCAGCTTGCCGAGGCCAAAGCCGTCGACGCCGGCATTGTTGCTGATGGCGGTGAGGTTTTTCGCGCCGCTGTCGCGCAGCGCGTCGATCAGGGCCTCGGGAATGCCGCACAGGCCGAAACCGCCGACGGCGAGCAACTGCCCGTCGCGGACGATGCCGTCCAGCGCGGCGGCAGCGCTGGGATAGATCTTGTTCATGGGTGCCGGTGTCTCCGGGTAGGGATCGGGGGTGGATCGGAAGCGATGCAGCCCGGCAGCGTACTACGTACGCGCAGGCTTGGGCAGTCCGCAAGATCGACCGAGCATCCTTCCGCAGCCGCCCCGGTGTCCACCGAATGCCCTTGCCATGGATCAGCCCTGCCTCGCCTCCACTGCCCAGCTGCAGCAGGCGCTGCACGATCAGTTCGCTGCCTGGGTGCGCGAGCTGGGGCTTCGCGTCGAGGCTGCCACGCTCGGCGAGGTGCGTCTGGCGCTGCCGGTGACGCCGCCGCACATGCACGCCGGCGGCATGCTGTGCGGGCAGACGATGATGGCCGCCGCCGAAACCGCCATGGTGCTGGCGACGAAGCTGCTACAACGCGGGCCATGATCACCGTCCACCACCTCGAGAATTCGCGCTCGCAGCGCGTGCTGTGGCTGCTCGAAGAACTCGGCACGCCCTACACCGTGAAGCGCTACGCCCGCCACCCCGTGACCCTGCTCGCGCCGCCCGGGCTGAAGGCCGTGCACCCGCTGGGCAAGAGTCCGGTGATCGACGACGACGGCACCGTCGTGGCCGAAAGCGGCGCCATCGTCGAGTATCTCGTCGACGCGCACGGCCAGGGCCGGCTGAAGCCGCCGCCGGGCACGGCCGAGGCGCGGCGCTACACCTACTGGCTGCACTTCGCCGAGGGCAGCCTGATGCCGCCGCTGCTGGTGGCGCTGATCTTCGCCAAGGTGCGCGGCGCCAAGGTGCCGTTCTTCGTGAAGCCCATCGTCAAGGGCATCGCGGCCCAGGTGCACAAGGCCTACATCGACCCCAACGTCCACAACCTGCTGGCCTTCATGGAGGCCGAGCTGCAGCAGCGCGAGTGGTTCGCGGGCCACGAGTTCACCGCCGCCGACGTGCAGATGAGCTATCCCATCGAGGCCGCCGCGGCCGGCAGGGCGGGCTTCAGCGCCGCCAGCCACCCGAAGCTGCACGCCTGGCTGATGCGCTGCCAGGCGCGGCCGGCCTACCAACGCGCGCTGACGGCCGGCGGGCCGTACTCGGTGATCCCCTGAGCGCGTGGTTCGCGGCGCTCAGCCCTCGATCCGGGCGCGGAACCAGTCCGGCATCGGCGCCGAGCGCTTCGCGGCGTAGTCCGTCCACACCGTGCGCGCGCCGCCCTCGGCGTAGACCACGCCGGGCTCATCCACGCGCTCGACGGTGTGGAAGGTGTCGAAGCTGCTGCGCCCCGGGTTGGCCACGCTCATCGTCACGCGCACGTCGCCGGGGAACTCCAGCTGGCGCAGGAAGTTGCAGAACGCGTTGATGATCACCGGCCCGGCGGTCGCCAGCTTGGGGTCGACGCCGACGGAGAAGATCCAGTCCAGACGGCAGATCTCCATGTAGCGGAAGTAGAGCGTGTTGTTGACGTGGCCCATGGCGTCCATGTCGCCCCAGCGCAGCGGCACGATCACCTCGTGCACGCGGCGCGCGCCTTCGGGCAGCACGAAGCGCAGGCCCGCCCCCGTCTCCGCTCGCCGTGAGCCCGTCGAAGGGCCCGGTGAACCTCCTGCGGCTTCGGCAGACTCAGCCCGAACGGTGGCCCCCTCCGTTCGCCCTGAGCCTGTCGAAGGGCGCGAGGTCAACAACGCCGTCCAGCGCGCCTCGCGCTCGCCCGGCGCGCGCGCCAGCTTCGCCACGCGCGGTGGCACCTTGGCCGCCAGCTCGTCGAGGAAGGCCTCCACCGACGAGATGTCGGCGAAGCGGTGCAGCCGCTCGGCGTTGAGCCGCAGCTCGGCGGCCGTCTGCGGCCCGCGCAGCAGCAGCACCGCCAGCAGCGCCACGCTCTGTGAGGGCAGGCCCATCACGCGGCCCGCGTTGTGCTCGAAGCGCACGACGCGGCTGCCGCTCACTTCGACCACCAGGCTCAGGCGCTTGAGCTCGTCAAGCGCCAGCAGCACCTCGTGCTCCGACAGCTCCGTCACCGGCTGCCGTGCCGTCTTCTGGTTGCAGCCCGCCACCAGCGCGTTCAGGCTCAGCGGGTAGGTGTCGGGCACGGTGGCGGCCTTCTCCACCAGCACGCCCAGGATGCGGCCCTCGACCGCCGACAGCGTCCGCATCGCCCGGTCAGATCGCCTGGCCGTCGTCGGCGGTGATGACGGCGCCGTTGACGAAGTGACTCTCGTTGGCGCACAGCATCACCAGCAGCGCGTCCAGATCGGCCGGCTGGCCCACGCGCTGGCGCGGGAAGCTCTGCACCATCTTCTGGCCCGCCTCGGTGTGCCACACGTGGTGGTTGATCTCGGTGTCGATGTAGCCCGGGCAGATGGCGTTGACGTTGATGCCGTGCCGCCCCCACTCCAGGGCCATCGCGCGCGTCATGTGCACCACCGCGGCCTTGCTCATGCAGTACACGCCGATGTTGGGCCAGGCGCGCAGCCCGGCCATTGACGCGATGTTGACGATGCGCCCGCCGGTGAAGGTGCCCGGCGCCTCGCCCTTGCTGCGCGCGATCATGCGCTTGGCCACCGCCTGCGCCACGAAGAAGGCGCCGCGCACGTTGGTGTCGAATATGCGGTCGTAGCTCTCGGGCGTGGCCTCGGTCAACTTGCCCGGGGTCCCGACGCCGCTGTTGTTGACGAGGATGTCGATGGCGCCCATCTCCGTCTCGGCATGCGCCACGGCGGCGGCGATGCTGTCGGTGTCGGTCACGTCCAGCGTCACCACGTGCGCGTCGCCGCCCTGGCTCTCGATCTCGGCGCGCAGCGTCTTCAGCCGCTCCACACGCCGAGCCGCCAGCACCACGCCCGCGCCGGCCGCGGCCAGCGTCCGTGCGAACTGGGCCCCCAGCCCACTGGAGGCGCCGGTGACGAAGGCCACGCGGCCGGAGAGATCGAGGGTGTAGGCCATGGTTCGGGACGGTCCTGCAAAGTGGGTTGCCTGGGGCCGGGCCACGCGCCGAGCAAGCCCGCGACAAACCCCGCTCGCACGATAGCAGGGCACAGCGGCGGCGCCGCTGCGGCATCATCGGCCGCTGCCATGCTGAGTCTGCACCGCCTGTCCAAGCGCTTCGGCGACGTGCCCGTGTTCAGCGAGGTCTCGCTGGAGCTGGCCGGTGGGGAGTTCGTGGCCCTTCTGGGCGAGTCGGGCGTGGGCAAGAGCACGCTGCTGAACTGCATCGCCGGGCTGGAGACGGCCGACAGCGGCACGCTGCGGCTGGACGGCATCGAGCTGGCCACGCTCGGCGAGGCCGGCCTGGCCGCGCTGCGCCGCGAGCGGCTGGGCTTCGTCTTTCAGGCCTTCCACGTGCTGCCGCACCTGACGGTGGCCGAAAACGTGGAGCTGCCACTGCGGCTGTTGGGCCGGCCCGACGCCGCGCGCTTGCAGGCGCTGCTGGCCGCCGTGGGGCTGCAGGGTCTGGGTGCGCGGCTGCCGGCGCAGCTCTCGGGCGGGCAGCTGCAGCGCGTGGCCATCGCACGCGCGGTGGTGCACACGCCGCGGCTGATTCTGGCCGACGAGCCCACCGGCAACCTCGACCCCGCCACCGCCGAGCGCGTGCTGCAGGTCCTGCGCGATCAGGTGCGCGGCAGCGGCGCGGCCTGCCTGCTCGTCACGCACTCGGCCGCCGCGGCGGCGGCGGCCGACCGCGTGCTGCGGCTCACGCCAAGCGGCATCGAGCCGGCGCGGACGTGATGGCGCCCTGGCGGCCCGCATGACACCGGCCCTGCTGCGCCTGCTGCTGTGGCGAGAGTGGCGCCACCACCCGTGGCGCCACGCCACCGCGCTGCTGGCCGTGGCGCTGGGCGTGGCGCTGGCCTGGTCGGTGCACCTCATCAACCAGTCGGCGCTGGCCGAGTTCAGCGCCGCCGTGCGCGCCGCCAACGGCGACGCCGACCTCTCGCTGCGCGGCCCGGCCGTGCCCGAGGCGCTGTTCGAACGCGTGGCGCAGGACGCCGCGGTGGAGATCGCCAGCCCCGTGCTGGAGATCGACACGCTGCTCGAGCGTGCCGACGGCCGGCGCGTGGCCGTGCGCGTGATCGGGCTGGACATCCTGCGCGCCGCGCCGCTGGCGCCCGAGCTGCTGCCGCGCGCGGCCGGGCGCCCCGACGCCGACGGCGAGGCCCGCGACGGCAACCACGATGACCAGGGCCGCTTTGCCGCCTTCGACCCCAACGCGGCCTTCGTCAACGCCGCGGCGCTCGCCGCGCTGGGCGGCACCCCGCCCGCGCGCATCGCCCTGCAAACCGGACCGACCACCGTGAGGCTGCGCCACGCCGGCAGCGTGGCCGTGGGCGGCACGCCGGTGGTGGTGATGGACCTCGCCGGCGCGCAGGGCCACTTCCAGGCTCTCGGCCGACTCACACGCATCGACCTGCGCCTGGCCCCCGGCACCGACGCCGCCGCCTGGGCGCGCGCGCTCGGCCTGCCCGATGGCGTGCGCGCGGCCACGCCCGGGGCCGACGAGCAGCGCGTGTCGAACCTGTCGCGCGCCTACCGCGTCAACCTCACGGTGCTGGCGCTGGTGGCGCTGTTCGTCGGCGCCTTCCTCGTGTTCTCGGTGGTCTCGCTGGGTGTGGCGCAGCGCGCGCCGGCGCTGGCGCTGCTGGGCGTGCTGGGGCTGTCGGCCGCGCAGCGGCGCACGCTGGTGCTGGCCGAGTGCGCGGCGCTGGGCCTGGCCGGCGCCCTGCTGGGCCTCATGGCGGGCACGGCGATGGCTGCCGCGGCGCTGCGCTGGATGGCCGGCGACCTGGGTGGCGGCTACTTCCCCGGCATCGCGCCGCGGCTGCAGGTGGGGCCGCTGGGCGTGGCGGTGTTCGGTGCGCTCGGGCTGTTGTCGGCGCTGGTGGGCGGCTGGTGGCCGGCACGGCAGGCTGAGCGGCTGGCGCCGGCGCAGGCGCTCAAGGGCCTGGGCTTTGTGCTCGGCGCAGCCGCACCGCCGGCCTGGCCCGGGCTGGCGCTGGTGGGCGCGGGCGCGCTGGCGGCGCTGGCACCGCCCGTGGCCGGGCTGCCCCTGGCCGCCGCCGCCGCGGTGGCGCTGCTGCTCGTGGGCGGCGTGGCGCTGATCCCGGCCACCGTGCACGCGCTGCTGGCGCGCTGGCCCCGCCCGCAGGGCGCGCTGGCGCTGCTGGCGCTGCAGCGCGCGCGCCACCAGCGCGCCACCGCCACCGCGGCGGTGGCCGGCGTGGTGGCCAGCCTGGCACTGAGCGTGGCCATCACGGTGATGGTGGCCAGCTTCCGCGACGGCGTGGCACGCTGGCTCGACACCGTGCTGCCGGCCGACCTGTACGCCCGCACCGCGACGAGCAGCGCCGCGGCCGACCAGGCCTGGCTGCCCGCCGGCTTCGTGGCCCGCGCCGCCGCCGTGCCCGGCGTGCTGCGCGTGGAGGCCGCCCGCGTGGTGCCGGTGGTGCTGGACGAGAGCCGCCCGGCCGTCGTGCTGGTGGCGCGGCCGCTGGCCGACCCCGCGGCCGTGCTGCCGCTGCTGGCCGCGCCGCTGCCCGCGCCCGCGGGCGCCATGGGCGTGTTCGTGAGCGAGGCGATGGTCTCGCTGTACGGCGCGGCGCCCGGCCGGCCGTTCGTGATGCCGGTGGCCGGCACGCCGCGCACGCTGTGGGTGCGCGGCGTCTGGCGCGACTACGCGCGCCAGTTCGGCACCGTGGTGATGGACGCGGCCGACTTCCGCCGGCTCGGCGGCGACGACCGCGTCAACGACCTCGCGCTGTGGCTGGCCCCCGGCACCGCCGCGGCCGATGTGCAGCAAGCGCTGCGCGCCGCCGCGCCCGAGCCGGGGCTGCTGGAGTTCGCCAGCAGCGCCGAGCTGCGGCAGCTGTCGCTGCGCATCTTCGACCGCAGCTTCGCCGTCACGCACTACCTGCAGGCGGTGGCCATCGCCATCGGTCTGGTGGGCATCGCGGCCAGCTTGAGCGCGCAGGTGCTGGCGCGGCGCAAGGAATTCGGCCTGCTCGCCCACCTGGGCCTGGTGCGGGGCGACATCGTGCGCCTGGTGGCCGCCGAGGCGCTGGCCTGGGTGGCCGCCGGCGTGCTGATGGGGCTGGTGCTGGGGGTGGCGATCAGCCTGGTGCTGGTGTTCGTCGTCAACCCGCAAAGCTTTCACTGGACGATGGACCTGGTGCTGCCCTGGGCCCGGCTGGCCGCCCTGGCGCTGGCGGTGCTGGCCGCCGGCGTGGCCACCGCGGCGCTGACGGCGCGCAACGCGGCGCGCGCGCCGGCCGTGCGCGCCGTGCGGGAGGACTGGTGATGAACCCTGCGCGCCGCCGCTGGCTGGCCGCCGGGCTTTGTGGCCCCGGCCTGGGGCCGGCGCTGGCCGCGGCCGCGACGCCGTCCGACGATGACATCCCGCAGCGCGGGCGCGTGCTGCGCTTCCCGCGCGACCACGGCGCGCACCCGGGCTGCCGCACCGAGTGGTGGTACCTCACCGGCTGGCTGGGTACCGAAGCGCAGCCGGTGGGCGGCTTCCAGGTAACCTTCTTCCGCAGCCGCACGGGCGTGGCACAGGGCCACCGCAGCCGCTTTGCGGCACGGCAGCTGCTGTTCGCGCACGCCGCCGTCACCCTGCTCGCGCGCGGCGGTGGCCGCCACGTGCACGACCAGCGCATCGTGCGCTGGACCGGCGACCCCACCGCGCCGCTGGCCGCCGCCGCGCTGGACACCGCCCGCGTGCACATCGGCCCGTGGCGGGTGGCGCTGGAGGAAGACGACACCGGCGCGCGCTGGACGAGCCGCATCGCCGCTCGCGACTTCACGATCGAGCTCGAGCTGGCGCGGACGCAGCCGCTGCTGCTGCAGGGCGACGCCGGCTTCAGCCGCAAGGGGCCCGACCAGGCGCAGGCCAGCCACTACGTCACCGAGCCGCAGCTGGCGGTGCGCGGGCGCGTTGCGGTGCAGGGCCGCGCGCTGCCCCTTGGCGACGGCCGCGCCTGGATGGATCACGAATGGAGCGAAGCGCTGCTGCACCCCCAGGCCGTGGGCTGGGACTGGATCGGCATCAACCTCTTCGACGGCGGCGCACTCACGGCCTTCCGGCTGCGGCGGGCTGATGGCAGCGCGCTGTGGGCCGGCGGCAGTCACCGCTCGGCCAGCGGCGCGGCGCGGATCTTCGAGCCGGCCGACGTGCGCTTCGAGGCCGTGCGCCGCTGGCGCAGCCCGGCTACCGGCGTGAGCTGGCCCGTGGCCTGGCGCCTGGCCACGCCGGCTGGCCGCCACGAGGTGCGGGCGCTGGCCGACGCACAGGAGCTCGACAGCCGCGCCACCACCGGCACCTTGTACTGGGAAGGTCTGGCCGAGTTGATGGACGAGGCGGGGCACCGCGTCGGTCTGGGCTACCTGGAGCTCACGGGCTACGGCGGCGCCTTGCGGCTGTAGCCGCATGCCAAGGGTCTATCGGCGGGCCCGGGGCTCGCTGCGCCAGCCGCCAGTGGGGTTCAGGCGCCCCAGGTCCACCGGCGAGGCGCGCACACAATTGCCGCCGGCCTGGCGCGCGGCCAGCACGGCATCGTGCGCGTCGTCGATCAGCGACTGCAGGTTCAGGTGCGCAGGGCGCATCTGGGCCACGCCCACGCTGACGGTGATGCGCAGCGACTGTTGCAGGCCGTCGGGAGGCCGCACCAGCTCCAGCTGCTCGGCCCGCTCACGGATTCGCTCGGCGACGTCCAGCGCGCCCGTGGCGTCGGATTGGGCCAGGAACACCGCCATCTGCGCGTCAGAGAAGCGCGTCAGCAGGTCGGCGCCGCGCAGCGTGGGCGCGGTCTGACGCAGCAGCTCGGCCAGCGCCGCATCGCTGGTCTCGGTGCCGCGCAGCTCGGTCAGGCGGGCGAAGCGGTCGATGTCCACCAGCAAAAGCGCGGCACCGCTGCCATAGCGGCGGGCCCGGGCCCACTCTCGACACGCCAGCTCCAGGAAGAGCGGCCGCACAGCGCCCAAGGGTGTGTGCAGCGTGCCGGCGATCAGCCCCGCGGGCTCTTCCTGACGCCGCCACAGCCGCTGCAGCGCCAGCGCTGCCGGCAGCACGGTCGCGGCCACGCCGAGCAGGGCCCCCAAGGGCGCGGCCCAGGCTCCAGCGCCCAGGCCGCGGTCGATGCCCCAGGCCAGCAAGGCGGCCAGGGCCGCGGCGCCGGCCGTCAGCAGCGCCAAGGCAGCCGGCATGGGCAGGCTTGCCAGCCGCAGCCGAGAAGGCGCGGCCTCTGGCCCGGGGGCCGGCTGATTGGGCGAAGGAGGCGGGCTCATCGAACCAGGCAGGGCAAGTCCGCCTATTCGACCACATCCGGCCGCGGCTGAAGCGCTTCGGCGGGAGCCGCCGCGCGCAGTCCCGCAGACGCGGGGGTTCCACCCGCTGCCGCAGACGCGAGCCGGCCCCGCATAGACTTCCCGCCATGTCTGACGAAATCTCACGCCCAGTGGCGAAGTCGCCCCGCTCGCTGACCGGTCTTCTGCCGTTCGTGCGACCGTACCGCCACATCGTGGTGCTGGCTGGCGTCTTCCTGGTGCTGGCGGCGCTGAGCACGCTGGCCTTCCCGTTGGCGCTGAAGCAGCTCATCGACCAGGGCTTGGTCGCCGCCGAGCCCGGACAACAACTGATGGCCTTGCGCGGCCACTTTCTGGCCCTGTTCGGCGTGGCGCTGGCGCTGGGTGTGTTCTCGGCCCTGCGCTTTTTCACCGTCAGCTGGCTGGGCGAGCGCATCACGGCCGACCTGCGCAACGCGGTCTACGGACACGTGCTCCGCCAAAGCCCGCAGTTCTTCGAGAGTACCCGCACCGGCGAGGTTCTGTCGCGCCTGACCACCGACACCACCCTCGTGCAGACGGTGGTGGGCTCCAGCCTCAGCATGGGGCTGCGCAACGTGGTGATGGGCGCTGGCGCGCTGATCGCGCTGATCGTGACGAATCCGTGGGTGATGACGCAGGTCCTGGGCCTGCTGGTGCTGGTGGTGCTGCCAAGCCTTTACTTCGGCCGCCGCGTGCGCAAGCTCAGCCGCGCCAGCCAGGACCGCGTGGCCGACAGCAGCGCCATCGCGGCCGAGGTGCTGGGCGAGATCCCGGTGGTGCAGAGCCACGGGCAGGAGGAGCGCGAGGCGGCACGATTCAATCGCAGCACCGAGGAAGCCTTCGCCACTGCGCGCAGGCGTACCACGGTGCGCGCGGTGCTGGTGGGCTTCATGATCACCGCCACCTTCGCGGCGTTGCTGTGGGGCCTGTACCAAGGCACAGAGGCGGTGATCGAAGGCCGCGTCACCGCCGGCCACCTGGGGCAGACGGTGGTGTTCGTGATCATCTTCGTCAGTGCCGTCGCGGTGTTGTCCGAGATCTACGGCGACCTGCTGCGCGCCGCCGGCGCCACCGAGCGGCTGATGGAGCTGCTGGCAGCGGTGTCGCCCGTCACGGAGTCGGCGGCCCCGGTGGCGTTGCCACCGGCACGACGGGGTTCGTCGCTGTCCCTGGAGGGCGTGGGCTTCCACTACCCGTCACGCCCCAACACGGCGGCCCTGGCCGACTTCTCGCTGACCGTCAAGCCGGGCGAGACCGTGGCGCTGGTGGGCCCCAGCGGCGCCGGCAAGAGCACGGTGTTCCAGTTGCTGCTGCGCTTCTACGACGTGCAGCGCGGTACCGTGCGCCTGGACGGTGTGCCTGTGCGCGATGCCCGCCTGAGCGAGTTGCGCGCCCGCATCGGCCTGGTCCCTCAGGACAGCACCGTTTTCTCCACCAGTGCGATGGAGAACATCCGCTACGGTCGCCCCGAGGCCAGCGATGCGGAGGTGCACGCCGCCGCACGGGCCGCATTTGCCGACGAATTCATCCGGGCGCTGCCCGAGGGCTACGACACCTACCTGGGTGAGCGCGGCGTGCGCCTGTCTGGCGGGCAGCGACAGCGCATCGCGATTGCGCGCGCGATGCTGAAGAACCCGCCGCTGCTGCTGCTCGACGAGGCCACGAGCGCGCTCGATGCCGAGAGCGAGCGTGTCGTGCAACAGGCGCTGGAGGCGGCGATGGCCGACCGCACCACGATCGTCATCGCCCACCGCCTGGCCACGGTGCTGAAGGCCGACCGCATCGTCGTGATGGAGGCGGGGCGCATTGTCGACATCGGCACGCACGCCGAGCTGGTGGCGCGCGGCGGGCTGTATGCCCGGTTGGCGGCGATGCAGTTCGGCCTGGATGCCGACGCGCCTGCACACCCCGATCAACCCCTTTTCGCTCCCGCGAACCCATGAGCCGCCCCGTCCGCTCGCAGTACGAAGACTTCATGCGCCACGTGTTCGAGCACGGGGTGCCCAAGGCCGACCGCACCGGCGTCGGCACGCGCAGCGTGTTCGGCCACCAGATGCGCTTCGACCTCGCCGAGGGCTTCCCGCTGGTGACGACCAAGAAGGTGCACCTGAAGAGCATCATCCTCGAGCTGCTGTGGTTCCTGCGCGGCGACAGCAACGTGCATTGGCTGCAGGAGCGCGGCTGCACCATCTGGGACGAGTGGGCACGCGAGGACGGCGAGCTCGGCCCCGTGTACGGCGTGCAGTGGCGCAGCTGGCCGGCGCCCGACGGCGGGCACATCGACCAAATCTCGGAGGTCGTCACGCAGCTGAAGACCACCCCCGACAGCCGCCGCATCATCGTCAGCGCCTGGAACGTGGCCGAGCTGCCCAAGATGGCGCTGGCGCCCTGCCATGCGTTCTTCCAGTTCTACGTAGCCCAGGGCAAGCTGTCATGCCAGCTGTACCAGCGCAGCGCCGACGTCTTTCTCGGTGTGCCGTTCAACATCGCCAGCTACGCGCTGCTCACACACATGCTGGCCCAGCAGTGCGATCTCGAACCCGGCGAATTCATCTGGACCGGCGGCGACTGCCACATCTACCGCAACCACGCCGATCAGGTGCAGATTCAGCTCGCGCGCACGCCCTACCCCTACCCGGTGCTGCACCTCAAGCGCCGGCCGGCGTCGATCTTCGACTACGCTTTCGAGGACTTCGAGGTGCAGGAGTATCAGCACCACCCGGCCATCAAGGCACCCGTGGCGGTGTAGCGCCCGCGGAGGCCTCCAGCCGCGCCAGACGAGGCTCCATCAGCGCGAACCACCAGCGCGGCACGCTGGCCAGCAGCAGGCAGCCTGCGTAGCCCGTGGGCAGTTGCGGGCCGGGCAGCGCCTGCAGCTCGCCGAAGGGCTTCCAGGCGTGCATGTGGTGGTCGGAGTGGCGCTGCAGGTTGGCGATGGTGGCGTTGGTCACCCAGTGGTCGGCGTTCCAGGCGTGCGCCGCACCAAAGGGCTCAGCGCGGCCCGCGGCATCGCGCCGACGCTGCAAGCCGTAGTGCTCGATGTAGTTGATGGTCTCCAGCAGCAACACGGCCTGCGCCGCCTGCACCACCCAGAACAGCAGCGCCCAGGGCCCGAAGGCCGCCGCCAACAGCACCAGCCCCAGCACCTGCACCGCGACGGTGGCCAGCAGCGGGCTCTGCGCCCAGCCCCGCCGGTGCTGGCGCAGGCGCGTGGCCTCCAGCCGCCAGGCGCTGACCCAGCTGCCGGCCAGCGTGCGCGGCAGGAAGCGCCAGAGGCTCTCGCCTCGGCGCGCGGTGGCCGGGTCGTCGTTCGTGGCGGCACGCACGTGGTGGCCGCGGTAGTGCTCGACCATGAAGTGCGCGTAAAGCACGCTGGTCATCAGCAACCAGGCGGCCACGCGGTCGAGCCGGCGCTTCGAGTGGCCGAGCTCGTGCGCGAAGGTGATGCCCTGGCTACCGGTGATGCCGCCCACGCCCAGGCCCAGCGCCACCACCGCGACCGCGCCCAGGGGGTCGGCCGGCTGCGCCACTGCTACCACCACGCCGAGCGCGAGCAGGACCAGCTGCAGCGGCACGTGCAGCAGCAGGCAGGCCCGGTGCCAGGCCGTGTGCCGGGTGGGGGGTGGCGAACGGCTGAGCGACGGTACCCGCTCCAGCAAGGCCACCAGGCCCATGAAAGTCAACATGTAGGCCCAGGCGGCCCAGGGCGACACCCCGGCCGCCGCAGCCGTGCCCAACGGCAACAGCCAGGCGATGGCAAAACGGCTCTCAATCCACGGCATGTCCGCATCATCGGGCCGTTCGGGGCCCGGGGGCTCCGGGATAATCCGGGCCCGATGAACCCGCTGCTCGACCGCCTGAACCCCTATCCGTTCGAACGCTGGCGCGAGCTCACGCAGGGCGTGGTGCCCAACCCGTCTCTTGCGCCCATCTCGCTGGGCATCGGCGAGCCACGCCATGCGACACCGGGGCTCATCGAAGAAGCGCTCGTGGGCAGCCTCTCGGGCCTGTCGAAGTACCCCGCTACGCTGGGCGAACCCGCGCTGCGCCACGCCATCGCGGGCTGGGTGCAGCGGCGCTACGGCGTGGCTCTGGATGAAGGCACGCAGATCCTGCCCGTGACCGGCTCGCGCGAGGCACTGTTTGCCTTCGCCCAGACGGTGATCGACAGTACGAAGCCGGGCGCCACGGTCGTCTGCCCCAACCCCTTCTATCAGATCTACGAGGGCGCGGCGCTGCTGGCCGGCGCGCAGACGGCCTTCGTGCCCGGTGACCCGGCGCGCAACTTCGCCGCGGTGTGGGACGCCGTGGACGCGGCCACCTGGGCCCGCACGCAGCTGCTGTACGTGTGCAGCCCGGGCAACCCCACCGGCGCGGTGATGCCGCTGGCGGAGTGGCAGCGCCTGTTCGAGCTGAGCGACCGCCACGGCTTCGTGATCGCGTCGGACGAGTGCTACTCGGAGATCTACTTCGGCGACGAGCCGCCGCTGGGCGCGCTGCAGGCCGCGCAGGCACTGGGCCGCAGCGACTTCCGCCGGCTCGTGGCCTTCACCAGCCTGTCCAAGCGCAGCAACGTGCCTGGGCTGCGCTCGGGCTTCGTGGCCGGCGATGCCGCGGTACTCAAGCGCTTCCTGCTCTACCGCACCTACCATGGCAGCGCCATGAGCCCGGTGGTGCAGGCCACGAGCGTGGCCGCCTGGAACGACGAGGCCCACGTGGTGGCCAACCGGCAACTCTACCGCGCCAAGTTCGCGGCCGTCACCCCTGTGCTGGCGGCCGAGCTCGACGTGAAGCTGCCCGATGCCGCGTTCTACCTCTGGGCCGGTGTACCGGCCGGTGACCAGGGGCCAGGTGACGACATCGCCTACGCCCGCGAGCTGCTTGGTCAATACAATGTCCAGGTGCTCCCGGGCAGCCTGCTGGCGCGTGCCGTGGACGGGGTCAATCCGGGCCGGGGGCGGGTGCGGCTGGCCCTGGTCGCCACCGAGGCCGAGTGCCTGGCGGCTGCTCACCGCATCGCCACCTTCACCCGCACCTACCGAGACACCCTCCGATGACCACCGACCTCGCCCTGCTGCAGTCCACGATCGACCTGGCCTGGGAGCGCCGCACCGAGATCAACGCCGCCAACGCGCCGCAGGTTCGCGAGGCCGTCGAGCAAGTGATCGCCGCGCTCAACGGCGGCCGGCTGCGCGTGGCCGAGAAACGCGGCGTGGGCGATTGGACGGTCAACCAATGGCTCAAGAAGGCCGTGCTGCTGAGCTTCCGCCTCACCGACAACGCGCCGATGCATGCCGGCGATCTGGCCTTCTTCGACAAGGTCAGGCCGAAGTTCTCGCAGCTCGACGAGCCGGCCATGCGCGCCAGCGGCGTGCGCGTGGTGCCGCCGGCCGTGGCGCGACGCGGCAGTTTCATCGGCAGGAACGTGGTTCTGATGCCCAGCTACGTGAACATCGGCGCCTATGTCGACGAAGGCACGATGGTCGACACCTGGGCCACCGTGGGCAGCTGCGCGCAGATCGGCAAGAACGTGCACCTCAGCGGCGGCGTCGGCATCGGCGGTGTGCTTGAGCCGCTGCAGGCCAACCCCACGATCATCGAAGACCACTGCTTCATCGGCGCCCGCTCCGAGGTCGTGGAAGGCGTGATCGTCGAGGAGAACTCGGTCCTGGGCATGGGCGTCTACATCGGCCAGAGCACCCCGATCTTCGACCGCAGCACGGGCCAGATCAGCTATGGCCGCGTACCCAGCGGCAGCGTGGTGGTCAGCGGTGGCTTGCCCAAGACCGCCGCCGACGGCACGCCCTACACGATGTATGCGGCCATCGTCGTCAAGCGCGTCGACGCGCAGACCCGCAGCAAGACCAGCATCAACGAGTTGCTGCGGGCGTGATGGGCAGCTCCCCGAAGCGGCTTCGCCGTTCCCAGCCGGGTGGACGCCGCCAGCGGCCCGGCAGGGCCGGTGCCGCGGCGAGCGCTTGACCGGTTTGCCGCGACGAAGGACAGGAGCCGTCGGCCATGGCCAACAACCTCGAGCGCGTGCTGTGCCTGATGGCCGAGAAGAACGCGTCAGACGTGTACCTGTCGGCCAACACGCCCATCCTCATCAAGATTGACGGGCAGGTCCTGCAGCTGTCGGACCAATTGCTCACCGCCACCCAGCCGCGACAGTTGCTGGGCGAGCTGCTCGCGCCGCAGCAGATGGAGGAGCTTGAAGAGACCGGCGAGCTCAACATCGGCATCAGCATCCCGCGCGTGGGCAGCTTTCGACTCTCCGCGTTCAAGCAGCGCGGCTCAATCGCGGCGGTGTTCCGCTGCATCCCGTTCGAGATCCCCGGCCTCGAGACCTTGGGCTTGCCGCCGCTGTTGAGCCAGATCGTTACCGAGAAGCACGGCCTGATCCTGATGGTGGGTGCCACAGGCACCGGCAAGAGCACGACACTGGCCTCGATGATCGAGTGGCGCAACCAGCAGATGACGGGCCACATCCTCACCATCGAAGATCCGATCGAGTTCCTGTTCAGCAACAAGAAGAGCGTGGTCAACCAGCGCGAGGTTGGTCGGGACACTCAGAGCATGCAGATCGCGCTCAGGAACGCGCTGCGCCAGGCACCGGACTGCATCCTGCTCGGCGAGATCCGCGACCGCGAGACCATGAGCGCGGCTCTTTCGTATGCCCTGTCGGGGCACCTGGTGCTGTCCACGCTGCACGCCAACAACAGCTACCACGCGCTCGGGCGCATCCTGAGCTTCTACTCGCCCGAGGCGCGGCCCACGTTGCTGTCCGATCTGGCCTCGGGCCTGAAGGCCATCGTCTCGCAGCGCCTGCTGCGTGCCCATGCCGGCGGCCGCGTGCCGGCCGTCGAGGTGCTGCTGAACACCAAGCTGATCGCCGGGATGATCGACAAAGGCGAACTCTCGTCGGTGAAGGAAGCGATGGAGAAAAGCCTCGCCGAGGGATCGCAGACCTTCGAGGACGACCTTGGCCGCCTCATCAATGAGGGCATCGTCTCACGCGATGAGGGCTTGAGCTACGCCGATTCGCCCACCAACTTGCTGTGGCGTCTGCAGAACGAGCAGCCGCCGGTGTCGCGCGCCGAGCCCACCAGGAAGGATCCCGAGGTCGCCACCTACACCGACATCGTCATCGACGTGCGACCCGAAGACCCGCGGCTGAAAAATCCGCCATGGATGAGGACGTGAACGGCGCGCTGCGCCTGGCCGAGACGCTGATCACCTGCCCCAGCGTCACGCCCGCGGAGGCCGGCTCCATCGAGCTGCTGCAGCGGCGTCTGGGGGCAGCGGGCTTCGCCTGCGAGCGGCTTGACGCCGGGCAGGGCGACGCCCGGGTGGCCAACCTGTGGGCCGTGCACGAGGGCCCCCGGCCCGGACCGATGATCGTGCTGGCCGGTCACGTGGACGTGGTGCCGCCTGGCCCGCGAGAACGCTGGGCCAGCGATCCGTTCGTGCCCACCCATCGCGACGGCCGCCTGCACGGTCGCGGCGCTGCCGACATGAAGACCGCCGTGGCCTGCATGACGGTGGCTGCCGAGGCCTTCGTGGCCGCGCAGCCTGCGCACGCTGGCAGCGTGGCGCTGCTGTTCACGTCCAACGAGGAAGGCTCTTCGAGCGACGGATCGGCCCACGCGGTGGAGGTCCTGCGCGCCCGCGGCCTGAGGCCGCTGGCGGCCTTGGTGGGCGAGCCCACCTCGGTGGATCGCGTGGGCGACATGGTCAAGAACGGCCGCCGCGGCACGCTGTCGGCCCGGCTGGTGGTGCGCGGCATCCAGGGCCACGTCGCCTACCCGCAGTTCGCGCGCAACCCCATCCATCAGGCGGCACCGGCGCTGGCCGAGCTCTCGGCCACGGTCTGGGACGAGGGCAACGAGCACTTCCTGCCGACCAGCTTTCAGGTGAGCAACATCCACGGTGGCACCGGCGTGGGCAACGTCATCCCGGGCGAGGTGGTGGTGGACTGCAACTTCCGCAACAGCACCGAAAGCACGGCGGCCTCGCTGCGCCAGCGCTTCGAGGCGCTGCTCCAGCGGCATGGCCTGGAGTACACGGTGGAGTGGCAGCTCGGCGGCGAGCCCTTCCTCACGCGACCCGGCAGCCTGTGCGACGCGCTGGTGGCCGCGATCGAGGCCGAGTTCGGCATCCGGCCCGCGCTCAGCACCACGGGTGGCACCTCCGACGGCCGCTTCCTGGCCACCTGGTGCGAGCAGGTCATGGAGTTCGGCGTGCGCAACGCCAGCGCGCACCAGGTCGACGAGTGGGTGGAAGTCGACGCCATCGAGCCGCTCGCCCGCGTCTACCGGCGCACGCTGCACGCCTTGCTCGCGTGACGACGCTGGCCGACACCGTGCACGCCGCGGCCGCGCGGCTGCAAGCCGCCGGCGTGGCCTTCGGCCACGGCACCGCGACCGCCATCGACGAGGCGGCCTGGCTGGTGCTGTGGTGCCTGGGTCTGCCGCTGGACTCGCTGGACGAGCACGCCGCGCGCGGGCTCACGGCCGAGGAGACCGCGGCGGTGAACGCACTCGTGCAGCAGCGCATCGCCACGCGCCGGCCCGCGGCCTACCTCACCGGCGAAGCCTGGCTGCAGGGCGTGCCGTTCATCGTGGACGAGCGCGTGATCGTGCCGCGTTCGCTGATCGCCGAGCTCGTGGCCGACGCCGACGGCAACGGCGCGCTCGACGCCTGGCTGGCACCCGACACGCGCCGTGTGCTCGACCTGTGCACGGGCAACGGCAGCCTCGCCGTGCTGGCGGCCATGGCCTGGCCCGACGTGAACGTGCTGGCCACCGACCTGAGCGCCGACGCCTTGGCCGTGGCGGCACTGAACCTGCGGCGCCACGGGCTCGAGGGCCGCATTCGCCTGGCCCAGGGCGACGGCTGGGCGGCAGTGACAGAGACCGAACCCTTCGACCTGATCTTGTGCAACCCACCCTACGTGAACGCGCGCTCGATGGCGGCGCTGCCGGCAGAGTACCGCGCAGAGCCCCGGCTGGCCCTGGCCGGCGGTGCCGACGGCATGGACATCATCCGCCCGCTGCTCGGCGGACTGGCGCCGCACCTGGCGCGCGACGGCGTGTTGGTGCTGGAGATCGGCCACGAGATCGAGCACTTCCACCGCGCCTTTCCACGCCTGCCCATCATCGGCCTGCCCACCAGCGCGGGCGACGAGCAGGTGCTGCTCATCGAGGCCGCAGCCCTGCGGTTCGTGGCGTGATCACGCTGCGCGACATCACCTTGCGCCGCGGCGTCAAGGTCGTGCTGCAAGGCGCCAACCTCGTACTGCAACCTGGCGAAAAAGTCGGCCTCATCGGCCGCAACGGCGCCGGCAAGTCCAGCCTGTTCGCCCTGCTCACGCACAAGCTGCAGGCCGACCAGGGCGAGGTCGAGATCCCGCCGCGCTGGCGCGTGGGCGAGGTGGCGCAAGACATGCCCGAGACCGGCCAAGGCGCCACCGACTTCGTGCTCGACGGCGACCTGCCTCTCGTGGCCGCGCAGCGCGCGCTGGCCGAGGCCGAGGCCGCGGAAGACGGCGAGGCCATCGCCCACGCCCACCTGGCGCTGGACGAAGCGGGCGCCTTCGATGCCCGCTCGCGCGCGCAGGCGCTGCTGCTGGGCCTGGGCTTCAAGACGGGGCAGCTCGACGCGCCGGTAAATGGCTTCAGCGGCGGCTGGCGCATGCGGCTGCAGCTGGCGCGCGCGCTCATGTGCCCGGCCGAGCTGCTGCTGCTGGACGAACCCACCAACCACCTCGACCTCGACGCGCTGGTGTGGCTGGAGAGCTGGCTCAAGCGCTTCGAGGGGCTGCTGCTCATCATCAGCCACGACCGCGAGTTCCTCGATGCCGTCACCAAGGTGACCGTGCACCTCGACGAGCTCACGCTCACGCGCTACGGCGGCAACTACACGGCGTTCGAAGAGATGCGCGCCGAACGGCTGCAGCTGGCCGCCGCGAGCTACGCCAAGCAGCAGGAGCGCATTGCGCACCTGCAGCGCTTCATCGACCGCTTCAAGGCCAAGGCCAGCAAGGCCAAGCAGGCGCAGAGCCGCGTCAAGGCGCTGGCGCGCATGGAAAAGCTCGCGCCCGTGCTCACGAGCAGCGACTTCGAGTTCGAGTTCCGCGAGCCGCAGAGCCTGCCCAACCCCATGTTGAGCTTTGACGGGCTCGATTGCGGGTACCTGTCAGCCCCCACGGCCGGCACAAGCGGCGGGCGCGCCACAGCCATCGTCAAGGGGTTCAGCCGCAGCGTGCTGGCCGGCCAGCGCATCGGCATCCTGGGCGCCAACGGCCAGGGCAAGAGCACGCTGGTGAAGACCATCGCACGAGCCCTTCCCGCTTTGGGCGGCCGCACCACCGAGGGCAAGGGCCTGGTCATCGGCTACTTTGCGCAGCAAGAGCTCGACGTCCTGAGCCTGGCCGACGGCCCGCTGATGCACATGGTGCGCCTGGCACGCGACGTGGGCCCGGCGGCGCGCGAGCAGGAGCTGCGCGACTTTCTCGGCCGCTTCCGCTTCACGGGGGACATGGTCACGCAGGCCGTGGGCAGCTTGAGCGGCGGCGAGAAGGCGCGCCTGGTGCTGGCCATGCTGGTGTGGCAGCGGCCGAACCTGCTGCTGCTGGATGAGCCCACGAACCACCTCGACCTCACCACGCGCGAGGCGTTGTCGATCGCGCTCAACGAGTTCGAAGGCACGGTGATGCTGGTGAGCCACGACCGTGCGCTGCTGCGCGAGGTGTGCGACGAGTTCTGGCTCGTGGCCGGTGGGCGTGTGCAGCCTTTCGACGGCGATCTGGACGACTACCAGAAGTGGCTGCTCGACGTGAGCCGCGCCGCCGCGCGCGGGCAGCCGGCGCCGGAGCCGCCGAAGGCCGCGACGCTGGCCGTGACCGCGCCGCCACCGCGGGCCCAGGCTTCAGCCAAGCCCGCTTCTCCCGCGCTGGCGCCAGCGCCCAAGGCCGAAACCCGCGAATCGCGCCAGCAGGCCAAGCAGGCGCGCGTGAAGCAGTCCGAGCGCTCACGGCCGCTGCGCATCGAGCTGCAGCGCATCGACGAGCGCATGGCCAAGCTGGCCACCGAGAAGGCCGAGATCGAGGCCGCGCTCGCCGCGCCGGGCGGCGACTACGCCGAACTCGGCCGCCGCATGGCCCACGTGGGCGCCGAGGTGGCGATGCTGGAGGAGCGCTGGCTTGAGCTGCAGACCGAGCTGGAGGCGATGAACGCGGCGGAGTGATCGGGGTGGGGGGCTGCTGCAGACTGGGTGCAGCCGTTCAGCCTAAATCCGGCAGTGACCCCGTCGCCGGCAGCGCTGCCGGGGGCTTTGGCGGGCCGATGATTGGCGCGATCCGGTCGCTGATGTAGCGCAGCAGGCAGCGCCAGCGGTCCAGATCCG
>JAUMBF010000042.1:0-8103 GCA_032115875.1 Rubrivivax sp. | reverse complement strand
TGTCTGATCTTGCTCATGAGGACCCTTGGTGTGGGCATCGCTTCTCCCGGCCAAAAAGCCGGGCAGCCTATGCCTCGTTGGGTCACTCAGGACACCTCACCGGTGTCCGCGATCAGGGTGGAACGGTGTCCGCCATCACCGTGGAATGCTGTCCGCCATCAGAGTGGAACGGTGTCCGGGATGGCGTGGAATACGCACTTGGCCGCAATCGACTCGATCGCCGCCCACTGCGACGGGTACTGGTCCTTGGCGTCGAAGACCATGCGCACCGCACGCTCGACCACCTCGGGGGAAAACTTCGGGGACTTCCTCATCATGGCTCCATTCTCAATCGAAGGAGCCTCCTCAAAATCCGGGGCGGTTCAAAGTTCAGTCGGCAGGGTGGGTCAAAGTTCGATCGGCGCGGCCAGCTGAGCAGGGCCCCGGAAAGCAAAAGGCCCGGTACCTTGCGGTACCGGGCCAGTGCTGTTTTTGGTCGGGGTGGCGGGATTCGAACTCGCGACCCCTTGCACCCCATGCAAGTGCGCTACCAGGCTGCGCTACACCCCGACGGAGCATCGCATTATAGCCGGCACCGTCCCGTCAGTCGCTGAGCAGTTCGCGGATCGACAACAGTTCGTTGCGCAGCGCGCCCAGATCGGGCTCGCCGAGCCGCGGCGCAGACGCCCCCGGGAAAGCGGCGACCGGCAGCGTGGCACGGTCGAGAGCGGATTGCATCAGCGGCATGGCGGCAGCGCCCTCCATGAACGGAGCCGCCGGCAGCACGACACCGTCATCGTCCAGGTCGCCAAGGTCGGGCAGCGCCGTGCCCACCCGCGATGGCGGCATGTCAGCAAGCCGGTTGCGCGCACCACTGATGGTGAAGCCCTGGTCGTAGAGCAGCTCGCGGATGCGGCGGATCAGCAGCACTTCGTGGTGCTGGTAGTAGCGCCGGTTGCCGCGGCGCTTCATGGGCTTGAGCTGCGTGAACTCCTGCTCCCAATACCGCAGCACGTAGGGCTTGACCCCGCAAAGGTCACTGACCTCACCGATCGTGAAGTAACGCTTGGCCGGGATGGCAGGGAGCTGGTTCTCCACTGATATCAATACGATCGGTGGCAAAACCTCGACTTTACTCGAAGTCTCCCTCGAGCGGCGTGTCGCCTTGGACGATCGACTTCAGCTTGTGGCTGGCGTGGAAGGTGACGACGTTGCGAGCCTTGATCGGGATGCTCTCGCCCGTGCGCGGGTTGCGGCCCGGCCGTGGTGCCTTGCGTCGGATGTTGAAGTTACCGAAGCCCGAGAGCTTGACGTCGCGACCGTCAACCAGCGTGCCGTGCACGATGTCGAAAAAGGCCTCGACCATGTCCTTGCTCTCGCGCTTGTTCAGGCCCAGGCGGTCGAACAGCAGTTCGGCCAGCTCGGCCTTGGTGAGCGTTGGCGTCTCGATGGAAGGCAGGATCACGCGGCCCGGGGCAGCTGCTTGAGCTTCAGGCGCGTCGAGGGATTCGTCGTGGGTGATCATGTGGGTGGATCCTCAGGCTCGCAGTCGGGCGCCGAAGGCCGCGGTCGCACGGGAGACGGCCGCCTGCACCGAAGCCTCAATGCGATCGTCGGTCAAGGTATGGTCAAAGTCCAGCAGCTCCAGCCGGATGGCGAGGCTGCGTTCGTCGTCTGCCAGGCCGGACGCGACCGCCCCGCGCAAGGGCTTCCACACGTCGAACAGCGTGGCGTTGCGGATCAGTCCGGCCGGATCGGCGCGCAGCGCAGCCACGAGCGCGTCGTGCGCCACGCCGTCGCGCACCACCAGTGCCACGTCGCGCGACACCGGCTGCTGCCGCGAGATGGCCGCGAACACCGGCACCTCACGCGCCAGCACGGCATCCAGCTCCAGCTCGAACAGCAGCGGTGACAGCGGCAGCTCGTAGGCCTGGCGCCAGCGCGGGTGCAGCTCGCCCACGTGACCGACAACGCGGTCGCCCAGCCACACGGCGGCGCAGCGGCCCGGGTGCAGCGCCGGGTGCGACGCCGCCTCGAAGCGCGGCGCCACGGGTGCGAGCAGCGCCTCGAGCTCGCCTTTGATGTCGAAGAAGTCGGCACCGCGCTCGGCGCTGCCCCACTGCGCCGGCACGGCCGGCCCGTAGGCCAGCGCGGCCAAGCGCAGCGGCTGCTCGACGCCGGCCACGGCCAGCGGGCCGTCGGCGGCGGCCGGGTCCTTGCGATAGACGCGCCCGATCTCGAACAGGCGCACCCGTGGGACCTTGCGCGCCAGGTTCTGGCGCAACATCTGCACCAGACTGCCCATCAGGCTGGAGCGCATCACCGCCAGCGGCGCGGCGATGGGGTTGAGCAGGCGGATGGGATCGGCGTTGCCCGCGAGCTCGCGCTCCCAGCGCTCTTCCACGAACGAGAAACTGATGGCCTCCTGATAGCCCAAGCCGGCCAGGATGTGGCGCAGGTCGTGCGCCGAACGGCGGCCCTCGCGGCGTACGCGCGCCTGCATGGGCGCCACCGTGGGCGTGGCGGGCAGCTTGTCGTAGCCGATGACGCGGGCCACTTCCTCGATCAAGTCTTCCTCGATCGCGATGTCGAAGCGCCAACTCGGCGGCGTCACGATGAGCCTGCCCTCGGCCTCGGCGAAGGCCAGGCCCAGGCGGCGAAAGACGTCGGCGCACTGCGCCTGCGTCACCGGCATGCCGATGACCTTGGCGGCACGCGCCACGCGCAGCGTCACCGGCTGGCGCTGGGGCAGTGCGAGTGTCTGGTCGTCGATCGGGCCCACCACGGTAGCCGGGGTGCCGCAGATGTCGAGTACCAGCTGCGTGATGCGTTCGATGTGTGCGACCGTGAGCGCGGGATCCACACCGCGCTCGAAGCGATGACCAGCCTCGGTGCTGAAGCCGTAGCGGCGCGAGCGGCCCTGCACGGCCTCGGGCCACCAGAAGGCGGCCTCGACGTAGATGTCCGTGGTGCCGTCGCCCACGGCCGTGGCGTCACCGCCCATGATGCCGGCGAGCGACTCGACCGCGTGGTCGTCGGCGATGACGCCGACCTTCCCGTCGAGCTCGACGGTGCTGCCGTTCAGCAGCTTGAGCTGCTCGCCGGACCGGCCCCAGCGCACGACGAGCCCGCCGTGGATCTTGTCGAGGTCGAAGATGTGCGAGGGCCGGCCGAACTCGAACATCACGTAGTTCGAGATGTCGACGAGCGCGCTTACGCTGCGCTGACCGCAGCGGGCCAGGCGCTCCACCATCCAGGCCGGCGTCTTGGCTTGCGGATTCAAGGCCAGCACGACGCGGCCGGAGAAACGGCCGCAGAGGTCGGCCGCTTCCACGCGCACGGCAAGCCTGCGGTCGGTGCGCGGCTCCACGGGCGGGATGGCGGGCTCCGTCAGCGGTGCACCCGTGAGCGCAGCCACCTCGCGCGCCACGCCGAACACACTCAGGCCATGCGCCAGGTTGGGCGTCAGCTTGAGCGTGAAGATCGTGTCGTCGAGCCTCAGGTGCTCGCGCAGGTTCGTGCCCACGGGCGCATCGGCGGCCAGCTCGAGCAGCCCGCCGTGGTCCTCCGACAGCTTGAGCTCGCGCGCCGAGCACAACATGCCGAAGCTCTCCACGCCACGCAGCTTGCCGACGCCGATCTTGACGGGCTTGCCATCCTCGCCCGGCGGCAGCTCTGCGCCAACCACGGCCAGCGGCACCTTGATGCCGGCACGGGCGTTGGGCGCGCCGCAGACGATCTGCAGCGGGCCGTCTTTCGAGAGTGCGCCCGCCGCCACGGTGCACACGCGCAGACGATCAGCCTGAGGGTGCTGCTCGGCGGACAGGATCTCGGCGACAACGATGCCACTGAAGGGAGGCGCGATGGGGCGCAGCTCCTCGACCTCCATGCCGGACATCGTGAGCAGGTCGGCCAGCGCCTGCGTGGCCAGAGGCGGATCGCAGAACTCGCGCAGCCAGGACTCGGGGAATTGCATCTTGGGTCTCGGACTCAGTGTGCGGTGCGGGCCTTCAGCGGAACTGCGCCAGCAAGCGCAGGTCGCCGTCGAACATCAGTCGCAGGTCGTCGATGCCATAGCGCAGCATCGCGAAGCGGTCAGCGCCGATGCCGAAGGCAAAGCCAATGTGCTGCTCGGAGTCGAGGCCGAAGTTGCGCACCACGTTCGGGTGCACCTGGCCGGAGCCGGCGACCTCCAGCCACCGGCCGGCCAGCGGGCCGCTGCCGAAGCGGATGTCGATCTCGGCGCTGGGCTCGGTGAACGGGAAGAAGCTCGGCCGGAAGCGTACGTCGAAGTCGTCGGTCTCGAAGAACTCGCGCACCAGCGTCGCGAAAGTCACCTTCAAGTCCTTGAAGCTGACGTTCTCACCCAGCCACAGGCCCTCGATCTGGTGGAACATGGGCGAGTGCGTGGCATCGCTGTCGACGCGGTAGACACGGCCCGGGGCGATCACGCGGACTTCAGGCATCGCGCTTTTGCCTGCATGGCGCAAGGCGTGAGCGCGGGCGTAGCGCACCTGCATCGGGCTTGTGTGCGGGCGCAGGTTGAGCCAGCGGCCTTCGGCGTCTTTCAGCTCGAGGTAGAACGTGTCCTGCATCGAACGCGCCGGGTGGTTCTCGGGGTTGTTCAGCGCCGTGAAACTCATCCAGTCGGTCTCGATCTCCGGGCCTTCGGCGACGTCGAAGCCCATGCTCGAGAAGATGGCCTCGATGCGCTCGATGGTGCGGCTCACTGGGTGCAGGCCGCCGGTGCCCCGCGTGCGGCCGGGCAGCGTCACATCCAGCGCCTCGGCCTTGAGCTGGGCCTCCAGCTCGGCCTGCGCCAGGCGCTCGCGGGCGGCGGCCAGAAATGCCTCGACTTGCTGCTTGGCCTGGTTGATCTCGGCGCCCCGGGCTTTCTTGGCCTCGGGCGCGAGCGCGGCCAGGGCCTTGAGCAGCTCGGTGAGGCTGCCGCTCTTGCCGAGGAAGCGCGCCTTGGCGTTTTCGAGTTCGGCCGCGGTCGGCGCGGCGTCGAACGCGTCACGGGCCTGCTTGACGAGCGAGTCGAGATCGTTCATGAACGGGACAGAACAGGCATTAAAAAAGGCCGCCCCCGAAGGTGACGGCCTTGGATGCGAGAGTTCGGGGGCCAACCGCCGACTGCGCGGCGACCCTCCCCGGAACATCAAGCGAGCTGGGCCTTCACCTTCTCGACGATGCTCTTGAAGCCCGCCGGGTCGTGGATGGCCATGTCGGACAGAACCTTGCGGTCGATGTCGATCTGCGCCTTCTTCAGGCCGGCCATGAACTTGCTGTACGTGACACCCAGTTCACGGCTGGCGGCGTTGATGCGCGCGATCCAGAGCTGGCGGAACACCCGCTTGCGGGTGCGGCGGTCACGGTAGGCGTACTGGCCTGCCTTCATCACCGCCTGCTTGGCGATGCGGAAGACGTTCTTGCGGCGGCCGCGGAAGCCCTTGGCCAGGGCCAGGATCTTCTTGTGGCGGGCGTGGGCGATGACACCACGTTTGACGCGAGGCATGTGTGTGCTCCTTCGTGTTCAGCGGTGTTTGCTCAGAGGCCGGCGAACGGCAGCATCTGCGCCATGTGGCCCATGTTCGTCTCGTGGACGTTCACGGCGCCGCGCAGCTGCCGCTTGCGGGTGGTGCTCTTCTTCGTGAGGATGTGGCGCTTGAACGCCTGGCCCCGCTTGACGGTGCCACCCGGGCGCACGCGAAAGCGCTTCTTCGCGCCGCTCTTGGTTTTCATCTTGGGCATCTGCATGCTCCTTCTTTGGTTGCTGCTGCAGGCGGCACCGGGTGCCCGGTGCACTTTTTCGGCCTGCAGCCGCTTCTTCTCGGGCACCGGGTCGACCAGACCCCCTGCCCGAATCCTTCGCTGTCGCCCTATTTCCGCTTGGGCGCCAGCACCATGATCATCTGCCGGCCTTCGAGCTTGGGCATGTGCTCGACCAGCGCCACGTCGGAGAGCTCGTCACGGATGCGCTCCAGCATGCGCATGCCGATCTCCTGATGGGTGATCTCGCGGCCCCGGAAGCGCAGCGTCACCTTGCCCTTGTCACCGTCTTCGGCGATGAAGCGGCGCAGGTTGCGCATCTTGATCGCGTAGTCGCCATCGTCAGTGCCGGGGCGGAACTTCACTTCCTTGATCTCGATGACCTTCTGCTTGGCCTTGGCCTCGGCCGCCTTCTTCTGCTCCTGGTACTTGAACTTGCCGTAATCCATCAACCGGCACACGGGCGGATCGGCGGTGGCCGCGATCTCGACGAGGTCGACGTCCAACTCCCCGGCCATGCGCAGCGCTTCCATCAGCGGAACGATGCCCAGCGGCTCGTTCTCGACCCCGTTCAGGCGCACCTGCGGCGCCATGATCTCCCGGTTCAGACGGTGCTTGCGCTCCGCGTTGGGCACGCGGCGGTCCATGAAGGTAGCGATGGTTTCAGCTCCTGTGGCAACCCGAAGGCAGTACGGGCCACGTCAAAAATGAAAGCGCGCAAGAAGGCAGCTTCAGACCTTGGCAACGATGTCGGCGAGCAGCCTCTCGGCAAAACCCGTCAGCGGCATCGTGCCCAGATCCTGGTTACCCCGGGCGCGCACGGCAACGGTCCCGTCCGCCTTTTCCTTGTCGCCAACGACGAGGATGTACGGGACCTTCTGCAACGAATGCTCTCGGATTTTATAGCCGATCTTGTCGGCGCGCAAATCCGCCTGAGCCCTAACTCCTTGTTTTTGCAGCGATTTCACCACTTCCGACGCATACTCGGCCGTCGGATCGCTGATCGAGGCCACCACCGCCTGCACCGGCGCCAGCCAGGCGGGCAGCGCGCCGGCGTGCTGCTCGATCAGGATGCCGATGAAGCGCTCCAGGCTGCCGACGATGGCGCGGTGCAGCATCACGGGGTGGCGGCGGCTGGAGTCCTCGGCCACGTACTCGGCGCCCAGCCGCTCGGCCATGGAGAAGTCGACCTGCATGGTGCCGCACTGCCAGGGGCGGCCGATGGCGTCTTTCAGCGTGTACTCGATCTTGGGGCCGTAGAAGGCGCCGTCACCCGGGGCGATGACGAAGTCGCAGCCGCTGGCGCGCAGGCTCTCCATCAGCGCTTGCTCGGCCTTGTCCCAGCTGGCGTCCGAGCCGATGCGTGCCTCCGGCCGCGTGGCCACCTTGTAGATGATGTCGGTGAAGCCGAAGTCCCGGTAGACCTTCTGCAGCAGCGCCGTATAGGCCACGCACTCGGCCAGGATCATGTCTTCGGTGCAGAAGATGTGGCCGTCGTCCTGCGTGAAGCCGCGCACGCGCATGATGCCGTGGAGGCCGCCGGTGGGCTCGTTGCGGTGGCACTGGCCGAACTCGCCGTAGCGCAGCGGCAGGTCGCGGTAGCTCTTGATGCCCTGCTTGAAGATCAGGATGTGCCCCGGGCAGTTCATCGGCTTGAGCGCGTAGTCGCGCTTCTCCGACTCCGTCGTGAACATGTTGTCGCGGTACTTGTCCCAGTGGCCGGTCTTCTCCCAGAGAGCCTTGTCCAGGATCTGCGGACCCTTGACCTCCTGATAGCCGTTGTCGCGGTAGACCTGCCGCATGTACTGTTCGACGCCCTGCCACACCGCCCAGCCCTTGGGGTGCCAGAACACCGTGCCCGGGCTGTGCTCGTCGAGGTGGAACAGGTCGAGCTCGCGGCCCAGGCGCCGGTGGTCGCGCTTCTCGGCCTCCTCCAGCATGCGCAGGTAGCCCTGCAGCTCGTCCTTGGTGGCCCAGGCCGTGCCGTAGATGCGCTGCAGCTGCTCGTTGGCCTGGTCGCCGCGCCAGTAGGCGCCGGCCACCTTCATGAGCTTGAAGTGCTTCAGGCGGCCTGTGCTGGGCACGTGCGGGCCGCGGCAGAGGTCCTCGAAGCCGCCCTCGCGGTACAGGCTCACGTCCTCGCCGGCCGGGATGCTGCCGACGATCTCGGCCTTGTAGACCTCGCCCAGGCCCTTGAAGTACTCAACCGCCTCGTCCCGCGACAGCACGCGGCGCACCACGGGCTCGTTCTTCGCGGCCAGCTCGCCCATGCGCTTCTCGATGGCGGCCAGATCCTCGGGCGTGAAGGGGCGCTTGTAGGCAAAGTCGTAGTAGAAGCCGTTGTCGATGACC